>JACPPN010000198.1 GCA_016190995.1 Acidobacteriota bacterium
CCCGAGTCCCGAGTCCCTGGTGGACTGTATTGCTGAAAAAGGCTCACCAGAGAGCGCACAGCGCACACGGAGTCCAGACAGTACTAGAGTCCTCTCTGCGTTCTCTGTGGTGAATCAGGGGTTTTTCAGCATCCTGCCAGGTCCTGGACAAGACAGGGACTCGGGGGACCCGGGACTAGGGACTAGGGGCTAGGGACCCGATCCCCGTGAGGCCGATAAAGAGAGCGGCCGGTTCCGGGACGATTCTCCGTCCGGGCAGTGCCACCGATGCCCCAACGAAGCCGGAAGTCGCATCCCGTCACGCGCGCCAGACCTGTCAAGGACGCGCCCGGACTGCAGGGCGCGGCTGCGCCTCGGGTGGGGAGCCGGCTCGGAGGCAACCGGTTCTTTCGAGATCTGGTAGGCAGCATGCGCAACGGCGTGCTGGCCATCACGCGCGACGGACACGTCGCGCTGATGAACAACGCGGCCTATCGGATCTTGAACCTCAAGCCGCGCCCCACTGATCTCGGCCGTCCGTGCGCGGACGTGCTTGCCGGTCAGCGCGAGGTGGCACGAATCCTCAGCAGCGCGTTCGAGCTGTCGAACCTGCCGAGTCGCGCGGAGCTGCGGCTCAAGACCTCGGGAAAGGTGATTGGCTACACGCTGTCGCTCATCGCGGATGGCGGAGGCCGCCCGATCGGCGCAGCGCTGTTCTTCAAGGATCTGACGCGCGTCGAGCAGCTCGAGGAACGGGAGCGGCTGCGGGATCGGCTGGCCGCCCTGGGAGAAATGGCGGCGGCGATCGCGCACGAAGTCAAGAACCCGCTCGCCAGCATCGAAGTGATGGCCGGCGTCTTGCGACGTCAGCTGAGCGTCTCGGGCGACGCCCGGGCGATCTTGAACGACATCATCAAGGAGGCGAAGCTCGCGAATGCCATCGTGCTCGAAGTGCTCGATTTCGTCCGGCCGATTCGCCTCCAGGTCGAACGCGTCGACATGCCTCACCTGCTGCGGGATGCCGTCGCCACCGCCGAAGGCCAGCGCGAGCGCGGCGCGACACACGTGACGATCAACCCCGCGCCCGATTTGCCGCCCATCGACGGCGACCCGCATCAGCTGCGACAGATATTCGTCAACCTGATCATCAATGCATTCGAAGCGCTCAACGGCCAGGGCCACGTCCGGGTCGAGGCCTTTACGAGCCACGAGGATCACAGCGTGACGCCCGACCTCGCACAGCCCGCCGAGGTCCTGGTCGTCGACGTGGCCGATGACGGGCCGGGCATGCCGGAGGAGCTGACGGACCGGATCTTCAGTCCTTTCTTCACGACCAAGGCCCAGGGCTCCGGTCTCGGGCTCGCGATCGTACGCAAGATCGTCGATGCGCACGATGGCCGGATCGATATCGTGACACGCCAGGGAAGCGGCACGCGATTCCGGATCACGCTGCCGGTGTCGGGGGCCAAAGAGTGGTTCAGGTAGGGAGACGACATGGGACGGATTCTCGTAGCTGACGATCACGATTCGCTTCGCAAAGGGCTGGCGCGCGCGCTCACGGACGCGGGCCATGAGGTCGAAGAAGCCCCGAACGGCACCGCGGCCATCGAGCGGCTCCACGAGGGACAGTTCGACGTCGTGCTGAGCGACTTGAAGATGGGCGGTGGCGATGGCCTCGACGTGTTGAGAACCGCGAAGACGCTGCAGCCGTCGACCTCGGTCATCCTGATGACGGCGTTCGGCTCCGTCCATACGGCTGTCGAGGCCATGAAGATCGGCGCATTCGACTACGTGCTCAAGCCGTTCGAGATCGAGGAGATGGAGGTCAAGATCGAGAAGGCCCTGGAGCACCGGCGCCTGCGGCACGAGATCGACTACCTCCGTCACACCCAGCAGGACATCTACGAGTTCGAGCGGATCGTCGGCGCCAGCGGCGCCCTCCAGCGTGTGCTCGACGTCGTCCGCAAGGTGGCGAAGAGCAACACGACGGTGCTGATACGCGGAGAGACGGGAACGGGCAAAGAGCTCATCGCCGGCGCCATCCATCACAACTCGTTGCGCGCCACGCGGAACTTCGTGCGCGTCAACTGCGCCGCGCTTCAGGAGAACCTGCTCGAGTCGGAACTGTTTGGCCACGAGAAGGGCGCGTTTACCGGCGCCGACAAGCAGCGGATCGGACGATTCGAGCAGGCGGACGGCGGCACCTTGTTCCTCGACGAAGTCGGCGACATGAGCCCGAATACGCAGGCCAAGATCCTGCGCGTCCTGCAGGAGCACGAGTTCGAACGGCTGGGTGGGACCCGAACGATCAGGGTGGATGTGCGGGTCATCGCCGCGACGAACCGGAATCTGGGCAACATGGTTGCCGCGGGGCTCTTCCGCGAAGACCTCTATTACCGCCTCAACGTCGTCTCCGTCGAGGTGCCGCCGCTGCGCGAGCGCAAGGAGGATGTCCCTGATCTCGCCAAGTTCTTCGTCCGGCGATTCACCGGCGAGCTGAAAAAGAAGGTGGACGGCCTGCAGCCCGACGCGCTGAAGCTGCTCATGCGCTACAACTGGCCCGGCAACATCCGCGAGCTCGAAAACGCCATCGAGCGCGCGATTCTGCTCGCAGAAGGACCGTACATCACGATGGACGATCTCCGTCTCGGCGAGCTGAGCACGGGCTCGAGCGGCGAGGTGGCGCCCGTCGTGAAGATTCCGCCAACTGGCATCCCGCTCGAGGAAATCGAGCGCCAGGCGCTCATCGAAGCGCTGAAGATGTCGAACTGGGTGCAGAAGGATGCGGCGGAGCTGCTGGGCATCAGTCCGCGCGTGATGAACTACAAGATCAAGACGCTCGCCATCGACTTCCCGCGCGGCCGCCGGGCGATGGCGGAGCTGGTCGGACGCTAGGAGCCCGTCTGAGTAACCCTGAACGGGCTCCTAGTAGGCGCCTCGCGCGACGCGCGCCGCGCAAACACACATGAAATTCCGCCGGCGACGCCGGCCTACTAGGAGCGTGTTGCCCTTTCTCGGACACGCTCCTAGGCATCTTGACGCATCAAGGCTACTCTCGGCTCTCGGATGCGCCTTCCGATACGTTTCGAGCAGATGCGCGGCATTCACGTGCGTATACCGCTGCGTCGTGCTCAGACGCGCGTGACCAAGCAGTTCCTGGATGGCGCGCAGATCGGCGCCGCGTTCCAGCAGGTGCGTGGCGAATGAATGCCGCAGGGCGTGCGGGCTGATGCCGAATCTGGCGCTGCAGCCCGCGACGTAGCGGCGGACGAGATTGTCTACGCTCCGCCCGGAGAGACGCCCGCCGCGATAGTTGAGAAACAGCGCGTTCCGGCGCGTGTTCCCTCCGCCGGCCCGCGACGGACTCTCGAAGGTCCGCCGATCCCGCAGACAAGCCCTCAAGGCGTCGGCCGCGCTCATGTTGAACGGGACGATCCGCTCCTTCCGGCCCTTGCCGAGGACGCGCACGAGTCGTCCGTTCGTGTTCACATCCTCGAGATCCAGTCCGACGAGCTCGCTCAACCGCAGACCCGATGCGTAGAACAACTCGAGGATGGCACGGTCGCGCCGCCCGATGGGCGTCGAGGTGTCAGGCATCTCGAGCAACGTGGACATCTCGTCGATATCGAGATGCGACGGAATCTTCTGCTCCACCTTGGGATTCTCGATGAGCGCGAGGGGATCGACCTCCAGATGCCCTTCGCGGCGAAGGTACCGGGCGAAGGCTCGGAGCGAGGCAAGCTTGCGGGCGACCGAGCTCCGGCTCTGTCCGGCCCGATGAAGCTGCGCGAGAAAGCCACGCACGGCGAGTTGATCGAAATGGTCGGCGGTGAGCTCTTGTCGGGGCCGCCCGAGATTCGCCGCGAGAAACGTCAGGAACTGCGTCAGATCGCTGTCGTAGGCACGAACCGTGTGGGCGGAGGCGTTTCGATTGAGGCGCAGGTATTCGAGAAAGGCGCGAAGGTGCTCTTTCATCGACACGTCATTCGGCCGTCGGTTCACGACACGCGCGCCTGATTATCACACGAGCTGTCTGTCTGGCGCCCTCGGGACTCGGGACTCGGGACTTCGACGCTCCTATCGGGCACCGGATGGGCGCGCGTCGTGGCGATCCACTGGTCCAGATCCCGCAGCGCGCGCTCGGCAAGCGCCGCTTTTCGCGCCTTCCGATTGCGCGGCCCGTCCTCGAGCGGCGCCATGATGCCGAACGTGATGTTCGACGGCTGGTAGTACCGGGATTCCGCGTGTGAAATGTAGTACCCCAGCGCCCCAAGAGCCGTCGTCCTTGGCGGACTGCCTGGAGACTCGCCGCGCACGAGCGCGGCGGCATTGAGGCCCGCCATCAGACCGGACGCGGCCGACTCCACATAGCCTTCGACGCCTGAGATCTGTCCCGCGAAAAACAGATCCGGGCGCGTCCGTGTCTGCCACGTCGGCCCGAGCACTGTCGGAGCGTTGATGAAGGTATTCCGGTGCACCATGCCGAAGCGAACGAACTCGGCCGCCTCCAGTCCCGGGATGAGCCGCAGGACCCTTGCCTGTGCGCCCCATGTGAGCTGCGTCTGAAAACCCACGAGACTGTAGTGATCGCCCGCGAGATTGTCCTGGCGTAGCTGCACGACGGCGTACGGTTGGCGGCCGGTTCGCGGGTCGACGAGGCCCACCGGCTTCAAGGGCCCGAAGCGGAGCGTATCGGGCCCGCGGTGCGCCATGACCTCGATGGGCAGACAGCCTTCGAAGAACTTCTCGCGATCGAAGTCGTGCACGGTTGCCGCCTCTGCGTGGACGAGCGCATCGTAGAACCCTGCGTACTCCTCCGGCGTCATCGGGCAATTCAGATAGTCGCCGTCTCCGTCGTCCGCGATGCAGGCGGCTTGACGCCGCTGCTCCATCCCGACCGGATGCCGCGGCGCCAGACTGCGCCCCCATCTCGATGCGCGGAACACCTTCGAAGGGTCGATGGTGTCGGCGAGCACGATCGGACTGATCGCATCATAGAAGTACAGGTGCTCACGACCCACGAACGCAAGAATGTCATTCGACAGGGATTCGGACGAGAGCGGCCCGGTGGCGATGATGAGCGGTGACATCTCGCGCTCCGACGGAATCCGGTCGATTTCTTCCCGCCGCAGCGTGATGAGCGGATGGTTCGCCACCGCCTCCGTCACGGCCGCCGCGAAACGCTCGCGGTCGACCGCGAGCGCCGCGCCGGCCGGCACGCGCGTCGCGTCCGCCGATCGGATGATGACCGACCCGAGCCGCCGCATCTCTTCCTTCAGCAGCCCCACCGCCTGGTCGAGCGTGTCGCCGCGCATCGAATTGCTGCAGACGAGCTCCGCCAGCCGGTCCGTCTTGTGAACGGCCGTGGACCGCACGGGTCTCATCTCGTGAACGATGGCGAACACGCCGAGCGACGCCGCCTGCCAGGCCGCTTCGCTGCCGGCCAGACCGCCGCCGATGACATGAACGCACCTGCGACCGATTGACGACATGTTGCAGGTCAGGAACTTCGCGATCTTCCGATGGCCTGTCGCATCAGACGATCACTCGTCCGCTTGCTTGCGAGCTCGGCGCCTGTCCGCCGCGGCAATGCCGATCGATCACGCCGGCGTCAGCTCCTCGGTGCGGACGTAGTCGCAGTTCTCGTTGTTGCAGATCGCCTGGCGACCGAGACGTTTCGTAATCTTCTCGATGAGGAAGGGCGCGCCACATTCGGGACACGCCTCCGGTAACGGACGGTTCCACAGCGTGAAGTCGCAATCAGGATAGGTGCTGCAGCCGTAGAATGCGCGGCCGCGACGCGACTTGCGTTCAACGATGTCGCCACCGTCGCGCGGGCACTTCACGCCGGTAGCCTGCAGCTTGACGTACTTGCATTCCGGATAGCTGCTGCAGGCCGTGAATTCCCCGAAGCGGCCGTGCTTGAC
>JACPPN010000199.1 GCA_016190995.1 Acidobacteriota bacterium
CGAGACGTACTGGGCGCGCTCGAGATGGATCCAGACGATCCAGCGGCGCAGGACCTCAGGCAGCGTATTGAACGGGCCCGAACCGACGCGGCGATCGCGGCGGAGCGCGCTCGGCGCGAGGCTGAAGAAATCGAGCTTGCCTGCGCCGCGTTCGCCGCGGGAAGCCGCGAGGAGGCGCTCGGCCGTCTGAAGGCCTTCGTCGACCACGAGCCCGAGGCAGTGGCCGCCGCCGCCCGGTTGCGGCGGCTCGAAGAGGAAACAAGACGGCTCGAGGAGCTGGAGCGCCGCCTGGCTCAGGCCGCGGCGCAGACGCGCGCCGCCGAGGAAGAAGCGGCGCAGGGCTGGTTCGCGCGCGCGGTCCGGCTCGCCGAATCGGCGCTCATGCTCGACCCCGATCAACCGGCCGCCCTCGAGGTCTATGTGCACGCGAAGGCGAGGCTGTGCGAGCTCACCGAAATCGAGGCGCGAATCGCGGAACGCCACGCAGGGCTCGAGCGGGCCCGTGATCTCGTCGAGCGTCGCCAACTCGACGAGGTGGTGCAGATCGCGCGCCGCCTCGTCGCGCTGGATGCCGAGGATGAGCAGGCAACCGCGCTGGCGCTCGAAGTGGCGCGGCTGCAGTGGGATGCCGCCGTTGAGGCGGAGCGGCGAGCTGTAACTGCCGAGCGTGTCCGCGTCGTGCGAAGCGCACTCGAGACCGCGAAGGCGACGCTGGTGGGCCGGAATTGGACGAGCGCGGCCGACGCCGCCGAAACCGTGCTGGGAATCGAGCCGCAGAACCCGTTCGCCCTCGACGTGCTCAGGCGGGCCGCGGCCGGTCGCTTCGGCCGGCCCATGCCGCCGGCGGCGGACGATGAGCCGCGCGAGCTGGATCAACAGATCGCCGTCGCGGGCCCGATGGCGCCCTCGTGGCCGCGTCTCAAGGCCCGTGTGACCGAATGGGCCGGCGTCGTCCGCCGCCGCTTTCAGTCGCAGGACGGCCAGACGTTCACGGAATGGGTCATGATTGCGGGTCTGCTGACCGCCATTTGCATCATGCTGCTCGACACAAGCCAGCCGACCAGCATCCCGGGCGCGCTTATCGCGGTCGGCCGCAGCATTTCGACCTACGTGAGGACCATGGCGCCATGAGGGAGACGCGCCTTGTCCGTGAGCAACGGGGCCAGACGTTCACCGAGTATCTGATGATCCTCGGTTTGCTGACGGCCATCATCATCTCGCTGACCGGGTTCGTTGTTCCGCCGATGCAGACCGTGACGGGACAGCTCGTGGACCATGTAGCCGTCTTTCTTACGACGTGGTGAATCGGATTCGAGGTTCGTGACTCGGGGGTGCAGGCTCAACAGGCGCGTGATGCGCGGGAGGATGACATGAACGGTGCACGAGGGTGGATGGAGCGGACCGAACTCGCGGCGGTAGGGCTCGTGTCTGAAATCATGCGGCGCCTGTCGGATGGTGCGCGCCGCCTGCGGCGCGACGAGGAGGGGCAGACGCCCACCGAGTACCTCATGATCGTCGGCCTCATGGCCGTCGTGATCATCACGGTATTCGTGATCTTCTACTGGAGCTCGGTGTCCACCTCCGCCAAGACGTGGGTGGCCAACGTCAAGCAGGCGGTGACGGGCGCGCCGATCAAACCGTAGCGCTCCAGGGACGAAGACGACGAGTGCCTTCCGCTGGGCCTCCGGCGGAAACCGTGACGTGTCGGGTGTGGAGGGTCCTGATGACACCGAGCGCTAGGTGTGTCCGCGGGCAAGCCGCAACGGAGACGATGATCAGCATGATGTTCCTGCTGCTCTTCATCTTCGGCCTGATGCACATGTCGATGTTCGCTGTCTCCAAGTACATGGCGAACTACGCCGCGTGGGCCGCCGCCCGCACCGCGATGGTGCAGGGCTCCGGGTCCGGCCTGCGCTTCGTGGCGGCACAGCACGTGCTGGATGACTGGCGCTGGGCACAGATATTCTTCCTGAACCAGACGACCAGGACTGTTCGAGGCAAAGGCCGGTCGGGGACGCGCGTCATCACGCGGGTCCCCTTCGGGCTCCCCATCTACACGAGCCTGCCGCTCGGAGGCGTGCTGGTGTACGGCTTCGGGCCGATTTCGATCCAGCCGAACGTCACCGAAAAAGGGGACAACCAATGAGGCGGCGCCTCGTCGAGAGCCAGCTGGGCCAGACCACCGCGATGGTCACGGCGATGCTCTTCGCGCTCATTCTCGCGGTTTCCGTCGTCGCGAACGTGGGCCAGGCGATCAACCGGCGCGTCGCGCTCCAGATGGTGGCCGACGCGGGCGCCTTCACCGGGGCGACTTGTATGTCGGTCGGCCTGAACAACATGGCGAAGATCAACCGGTGGATCCACTACGCGTGGACCGCGTACACGTGGGCCTTGGTGGGCTGCACCATCGCGGGCGCGACGTGCAAGTGCTTCAACGGCGCGACCAGCGCCTACAACGCCACCTGGAACGCCTTCAACGCCATGTACCAGGTCATCAGCAAGGGATTCTCGGCGCTGCCGTACGACGAAGCGAGACGCGTCAGCGAGTACAACGTCGCCGACCTGTTCCCGGGGGAGAAGAGCAAGTTCAAGTACCAGGAGTACTCGACGCCGGCCGATCCCATGTGGCAGGAAACGATGATCCCACTGTGGAAGCGCGACCTGCTCGACGTCATGAGCACCAAGGAAGTCCCGGACGGCTCGTACCCGAAGGACCTGCCGGCGGTCTTCGGGAGCTTCAAGAGCCGGACCATTCCCTGCGTCGATTTCATCGGACCCATTCCCTACCCTTCAGTGACGACGCTCAACCCGAGCGGCGTTTGGTACGAGAAGGACGGCACGGACACGAAGTACTTCGTCTGGATCGTGACCTCGCCGGCGACCAAGGCGTTCATGTTCGACAACCTGTTCGGTCCCAACGCGATCCCCAAGATGCGCGCGGTGGGGGTCGCCAAGCCGGTCGGCGGTGAAATCAAGACCGGGGAAAACGATTACGTCACCAAGATGGTGCCCGTCAGCAAAGCGATGGTCACCTCTGGGTTCATCTACGACTCGAAGTACAACCCGCGGTTTGGACCGCCGGTGCGGCCCGTCACCCACTGAGGAGAGATGCCGATGCGCACGCGACCGGCGAGCGACCGCGGCCAGGCGATCACCGAGACCATGCTGCTGACCTGGATTCTCGTGCTCCTCATCGCCATGGCCTGGCAGCTCTTCATCGTCAACGACACCGTGTTCAGGAGCGTGACGGCCGTGCACGCGGACCTGTTCCGGCAGGGGTATCAGGCGAACAAGTCGAGCAAGACGTACAACAGTGACAGCAACGCGAAGGTGATCTGGAACACGACCGACATCCCGGAAATCGAGATTCCAGTCATCGGGATGTTCCGGGGGGTGCTGCCCTCGTCCATCCGGATTCGGAGCAACGTGCGGGGGCCTGAGCCGGCCAAAGGGTGTCCCGTCCCCTGCAAGAAAAGCAAGATGGCCGCCGGCACCGACATGAACGTCTTCACGGCGTTCGGCAAGGCGCTCCTGGCGCTGCCGCTGATTCCGACCACGCTCATTCAGCGTGGCGGTTTCTGACAGTTGTCTTCACCGACCTCGAAAGGGAACTGCGATGCGAACCAAGACAGCGGTGATCGTCTCGATCGTGCTGGGCATCCTGGCCGTGCTCATGATGTCGATGTATATGGGCAGCCGTGAGTCTCAGCTCCTTCAGTTGTCGGAGATGAAGGACGTGCTCGTGGCCACCACCGACATTCTTCCGAACACGGTGGTCGACGAGCGTCTGGTCCAGGCGATCCAGGTGCCGGCGAAGTACCTGCAGCCGAAGGCCATCTCCGACATGCGCGAGGTCGTCGGTCGCGTGCTGGCGGTGCCGGTGCCGAAAGGCTCGCAGATTCTCGGCACCTACCTCGAGGGCGGGGAAACGGCGCTCGCCTATGAAGTGCCGCGGGGCCGTCGCGCCATCACGATTTCGGTCGACAACATCACGGGCGTGGGCGGACTCGTGCGTCCGGGCAATTACGTGGACATCTTCGGCACCTTCGAATTCGGCCGGCCGATTGGTCAGGAAGGTGGCCAGGTCAAGTACGCCGACGAGCGCACCGAGACACGCGTGCTGATGCAGAACCTGCTGGTGGTAGCGGTCAACCGCGAGCACCGGCGCCAGCGGGTGGCCCCGCGGCCGGCGGAAGCGTCGCTGACGGGGGAGCTCGGCGAAGAGCTCGCGACGGAGCAGCCCGGCATCGAGACCGTGACGCTCCTCGTCGATCCGTCGCAGGCGCAGCGCCTCGTGCTCGCGCAAGACATCGGGCAGCTCACGCTCGCCCTGCGATCGAATCTCGACGCGGGCAAGATGGAAGACCTCGGGCTCCTCGATCCGCTGAAGCTGCTCGAGACGCCGGTACCCGTGAAACCCAGGACCAAGGCTTCGCCGGTCTGGCGCGAGATCCGCGGCGGGGGGCTCTAGACATCTCCTAAGGGCGGAGCGTGAGAGATGAAGCAAGTTTTCTGTGTATGACCCTTAGGAGCTGTCTTAGGCGCGGCCGCTGTGGCGGCCGCGCAACTAGTAGCGAAGGTTCGCCTGTCCCGCCGGGCCCGTGACCTGTCTC
>JACPPN010000186.1 GCA_016190995.1 Acidobacteriota bacterium
ATCGTCGTCCCCGGGCTGTATCTGCCGCTGCGCGAGTATCTGGTCCTGATGGCCGGGAACGGCCAGGACATGCTGCGAGCGTACGCGTGGTACGGAGGGCGGATTCGACTGCAGGGGGTCGAGCTCAATCCCGTGGTCTACGAGTTCGGGCTCGAGTATGCACCGGCAAATCTGCGTGCCTTCTTCCGCAAGCCGACCATCGCGATGGCCATCGACGAGGGACGAGCGTTCGTCGAGCGCAGCCGGCGGACCTACGACGTGATCCTGCTGTCGTACAGCGGCGCCACGTTCGCGACCGGCACCGGGTCGTTGGCCTCGACACCACAATTCCTCTTTACGCGCGAGGCGTTCCGCTCGTATCTCGCGCGCCTGACGGCGGGAGGTGTCCTCGTCGAGGCGGCCGGCGTGCCGCCCGACCGACTGCCGCGATCGCTCCTCACCTTCAAGGCGGCGCTCGCTGACGTCGATCCGCAGCTCGATGTGAAGCGGCTGGTGATCTGCTACGCCGCGCGGGGTCGCGAGGACGCGGAGCAGTACGCCATCTATCACCGTCGACCGCCGAGTGCCGCGCAAGTGGCGCGGCTCGAGCAGGCACTTTCGCGGCACAACATGGCGGTGACCTATTCCCCCTTCACCGGGCCGAAGTACCCGGCGCTCGCACGCTTCGTCGACTCGGGCGGAATCGATCGCCCGCTGCCGCGGCTGTTTCGGGCGCGGGCGCAGGACCGCGTACACAGCGACGACCGTCCGTTCTTCTACTTCGATCTCAACTGGGGAGCGCAGGGAGGGCTCCTCGTGATCGGCTACGTGGCCACGCTCTTGTCGGCGCTGCTCGTCGCCGTGCTGTTCCTGGGCGTCCCGCTGTGGCTCGAGCGATCCGAACGCGCCCGAACGCCCGCGGGGCCGACGGCGTGGCGCGACTTTGCCGGGTTCGCGCTCCTCGGCGCGGGCTTCATGCTGATTGAGGTCGGCTCCATCCAGAAGTTCGAGCTCTTTCTGGGGAACCCCACCCTCACGTTGGTCGCGATCCTGGCGGTGCTGCTCGTCTGCAGCGCGACGGGGAGCTTTCTCTCCACGAAGCTGTTCGATCGCGGCCTGCTCACCATCGGGCGTTCTGCGCTCCTCGTCGTGGCGTACGGAGCTCTCGTGCTCGTGTTTCTCAATCGCGCGATGTACGCGGCGATGGCGCTCCCGGTCGGCGTCAAGATCTCGCTGATCGCGCTCGTGCTCTTTCCGCTCGGATTCCCTCTCGGCACGATGTTTCCGCAACTGCTTCGGCGTCTCGATCCGGATCGGCGGCGCTACATTCCGCTCGCCCTGGGCCTCAACGGGATCTTCTCCGTCTTCAGCGCCAATTTCGGGGCGATCATCTATTTGTTCGTCGGGGCGACGGCGGTGTTTCTCCTCGGTCTCGCGTGTTATCTGGCGCTATGGCTGGACGAGCGCGCTCGGCGCTCGCCGGCCGCAGCCCGAAGGCAGATGATGCCGGCGCCGGTTTGACGCGAAGCCTCAGTACACGATTTGGGGGGCAGCACGCTCAGGATTCTGCAGGTCGGCTCGGTTGCAGCAGGGGTCGCGCTCGCCGCGTGGGCTGTCTTTGCGCCGCGGTTCCGCGACGCGGAGGGCATCGCGACCGGCGTTGTGTGCCTGCCGATCGCCATCGCGATCGCGATTGGTGTTTGGGCCACCTTCCTCGGATCATCATGGCGGCGGTTCGCTGGGTGGGTGGCGCTGGCCATCGCGGGCGAAGCGGTTGCGCTTCAGATGATCGAAGCCGGGCCGGTCATCCGTTACCAGCATTACCTGTCTCCGGTGGAGCTCGTACAAAGCTGGCATGTCTGGCTGATTGCGGCCGCCGGCCTGCAAGCGGTGGCTGTCGCGGCGGGATTGGCGCGCATGTGGCCATCGATCGTGACCTGGACGGGGCAGCATCTCCGATGGTGGCAGTGCGCCGGGGTGATAGGGGTCGTTTCACTTGCCGGTGCCGAGCTGGCGCGCGACGTTCCTCGGTACGCCATCGAGCTCGCCATCGCCACAGTCATCCAGATCATCAACATGGGCAATCTCGCGCTCATTGCCGGGTCGATTCCCGGGTCCGGTCTCGCGTCGATCGGCCGCCGGTTCGAGTCGCTGTTCGGGTCGGCTGATGATCTCCTGACACCGGAGCCTGGCGCTCCCGATCGATTCTCCCTTGTGACGGCCGCTCTCGGTGTCCTGCTGGCAACGATGCTCGCCGCGTTCTCGTACGAGCGGCATCCTCACGTTCCGGACGAGGTCGTCTACATCTACCCGGCGCGGTATTTCGCGCAGGGCCTGCTCTCGATGCCGGAGCCCCCGGTTCGCGAGGCCTTCAGCCTGGCCTTGATGGACTACCACGCGGGTCGCTGGTTTTCGGCGGCGCCGCCTGGCTGGCCCGCGATGCTCGCGATCGGGGCGCTCGTGGGTCTGACGTGGCTCGTCGATCCCGTGCTCAACGGCGTCAACATCCTGCTGATGTACCTCCTCGTTCGCGAGATCGCGAGCCGGCGGTTCGCCCGGCTCGCGATCGTGCTGTTGTCGGTGTCGCCGTGGAACACGTTTCTTGCCATGAGCTTCATGACGCATACCTCCACGCTCACCTGCGCGCTGGCGGCAGCGCTCGCTCTCGCACGGGCCCGCCGTAGCGGACGGCCGTTGTGGGCGTGGTTGTCGGGCGCGGCGCTCGGGCTCACGAGCGTGATTCGGCCGCTCGAAGGGTTGATCGCTGCCGTGGTGCTGGGCGCGTGGGCGCTCGGCAGCCTGCGGCGACGGGCCGCTGTCGCGGCGATGGTGGGGCTGGCGGGAGGGGGCATGCTCGTGGGCGCGATGGTGCTGCCGTACAACCGCGCCCTCACCGGCGACCCGCTCCTCTTCCCGATCATGGCTTACAACGACAAGAACTTCGGCAAGAACTCGAACGCGCTCGGCTTTGGTCCGGACCGCGGCGGGGCGATGCACTGGGCGCTCGATCCGTTTCCCGGTCACGGCCCGCTGGACGCGACGATCAACACGGCGCTCAACGTTGCGGCGATCAACACGGAGCTCTTCGGCTGGGCAGCCGGCTCCCTTTTCTTCGTCGCCGTGTCGGCCTTTGTCGGCCGACTGCGGCGGTTCGACGTCGCGATGCTCGGGGTCCTTGGCTCGATCGTCGGTCTCCACGTCTTCTACTGGTTCAGCGGAGGTCCTGACTTCGGCGCCCGCTACTGGTTTCTCGCGATCGTGCCGTCGGTGCTGTTGACGGTGCGGGGCATTCAGGCGCTCGAGCAGAGCAGGGAGGCTCGACTGGAGAGTATCTTGGGCGGCCGGGCGACCGTCGCAGCCCTCGTCCTGTGTGTGGTCGCCCTGGTGACGTTCGTCCCGTGGCGTGCGGTCGACAAATACCACCACTACCGCGGCATGCGGCCGGACGTGCGTCGGCTCGCGCGGGAACACCGATTCGGGCGCAGCCTCGTGCTCGTGCGCGGCAACCGGCATCCCGACTACGCATCGGCGGCCACCTACAACCCCATCGATCTCCACGCGGCGGAGCCGGTCTATGCGTGGGATCAGAACCCCCAGGTCCGTCGTCTGATTCTCGAGGCGTACCCCGATCGGCCGGTGTGGATCCTCGAGGGCCCAACCCTGACACGTGCGGGATACCGCGTCGTTGCGGGACCGCTCGACGCGCGACACCTGCTCGAGGAATAGCCCAAGGTCGACGGGCAGGCGAGGACGCTGCCCCCACCAGCGTATGATCACGCTTCTGGCAGTGCGGGTCCCTCCGCGCGCGCGGACTTTGGCTGAAGCTGAACATTGCGGTCTGGCTAGAGCGCTTGTGAACAAAAGCCATCACCGTGGAGACGCGAAGGACGCGGAGCCAGGATTTCCTTGAGAATCGTTCCTCCGCGCGCTCTGCGTTCTCTGCGGTAAGAGCTTTTTCGCACGCTCTAAAGCCGGACGCTACGCCTGGCGGTCATGCGCGTGGGATTGAGGGCGAGGTTCCGTCGACGTGGGACTGCGGACGTTGAACGTTGAACTATCGTGATCGTCGCGTGCTCGTAACCGGCACGACCGGCTTCATCGGGCGGTGGGTGGCCCGTGCTCTCACGCGTGAGCGTGCGCGATTGTCCGTCACGGGTCGCGACGGGCATGCCCTCGAAGGCGTCGTCCGCGACTTCGAAATCGGCGCGGAAGCGCACGTCGTCGACTTGTCCCGGCGGGGCGCGTTTGCAGAGCTGTACAGATCGGTGCAGCCCGAGGTCACGTTCAACCTCGCCGGCTACGGCATAGATCGCGCCGAGCGCAACGACGGGCTCATGGAAGCCATCAACGTGCGCCTGGTGGCTGAAGTGATCGAGTCGCTGGCGGCCGATGCTCGACGCGACTGGCCGGGCCCACGTCTCGTGCATGCCGGATCGGCGGCCGAGTACGGCAGCGTCTCCGGCGCCGTGACGGAAGACACGGATCCGGAACCGCTCGATGCGTATGGCCGAAGCAAGCTCGCGGCGACCCGGTTGATTACCGACGCCGTGAAGCGACGGATGCTTTGCGCGACCGTCGTCCGATTGTTCACCGTGTACGGGCCGGGCGAGCATCCTGGTCGCCTCCTGCCTGGTGTCGTGGCCGCGTCGCGCTCCCTCTCGCCGCTCGATCTGACGGACGGGACCCAGCAGCGCGACTTCACGTACGTCGAGGACGTCGCCGCAGGGCTCGTCCGCCTCGGTATCAGTCCGGACGCGCCTCCCGTGATCAACCTGGCAACGGGCCATCTGACCCGCGTGCGTGACTTCGCGGAATGTGCGGCGCGGCTGTTGGCGCTGCCGCCAGGGCTGCTGCGGTTCGGCAAACGACCGCGTGGGCCGGACGAGGTGACCCACGGGCCGGTTGACACCGCCCGGCTGCAACGCGTGCTCGCATGGGTGCCGCCGACTTCAATTGAAGCCGGCATTCGCCAGTCGTTGGCAGTCATGCGTGGCGGTGTGGCGGGGTAGGATGAGTCTTTAGCGTCCTCGGGAAGCCCCCCGGCTCTGCCGGGGAGACAGTCAGCGTTTGACGTTTCCGGCGATCGACCTTTTTCCAAATTGTCACGGGGTCCGAATGTCTGGATCGATCATCGCATCACGTTGAGCGCGTCGAAAAATGGCGGACTGCCGCAACAGGTGGCTCTTGTCTCTTGTCCGTCGCGGAAGGGCCCCTTTGAGGGGCCCGCGACGGTGAAAGCCCCCGGCTCTGCCGGGGGATTCGTTACCGCGTGCGCAGATCGGACGTTTTCCTCATCGCCGCCTGGTCAGCATCCGTCCTCGGTGCCTTCGAGGGTGTGGTTCTCGAGGTGGCGCGCGCGTTTCCCTCGGTCCTCGCCCCCGACAAGGCTCCCGTCCACATTCTCTGGGTCGCGCCGCTCGTCGATCTCGCGCTCTTCCTCGCGCTCGCCGGAATGCTCGCGCCCGCGGTGAGGCTCCTGGCACGCCTGCCGCGAATCCGCCCGGCCGTCGCCGTCTTCGGCATGTTCACCGCAATTGGCATATCGAACGTCCTGACAGCGCCAGCGGTGCTGCATCCGGCCAGTGCGGCGATCCTCGCGCTCGGGATGACGGTGGCGTGCTGTCGAACGGTTGCGGTCACCGATGCGCGATTGCTGGCGTGGCTGCGCGCGCGTGTTGGGTGGCTGCCGCTGTTGCTGGCGGCGTTGCTGGTGGCGGCGGCGGGCTATGACAAGGGCCGTGAGACGGCGCGGTCCCGTCGGTTGCCGGCGCCCATCGCCAAGGCGCCGAACGTGCTCGTGATCGTCCTCGACACGGTCCGGCACGATCGCTTCAGCCGTCCCGAGTACGAGGGTCTGGCGCCCGGGCTGACTCGGCTGGCGTCGGAAGGCCTGCGATTCGAAAATGCGTGGTCCACGTCTTCATGGTCGCTTCCGGCGCAGACCTCGATTCTGACCGGGCGCTACGCGCATCAGCATGGCGCGGACTGGCCGACCCTCGCGCGGGGAACATCAGTTCCCACGCTGCAGCGGTTTCTCGCGTCGAAGGGGTACGCGACGGGCGCGTTCTCGGGGAACTCGGCGTGGGTCACCCCGGAGTATCTGGGGAACGAGTTCTTGCGGTTCGATGCGTACGTGCCGGCCGACGTGCTCAGTCGGACCGTATTCGGGCGAAGGGTCGACCGGCTCCTGTGGCGATTCGGCTACCACGCCGCCGGCCGCGGGAAAAAGGCGCCGGAGCTGAATCGGCAGCTGCTTCACTTCATCGACAGGTACCGCGATCGCCCGTTCTTTGCGTACGCGTGCTACATGGACGTGCACCAGGCGTTTCACGCCAGGCGCCTCAATCGCCCGTTCTGGACTCCCGCGCCGCCGGCGGGCGCCGTGATCGAGGCGTACAACAACGGGATCCGATCGCTCGATCGTCACATTGGCGAGCTCGTCGCCGAGCTCGCGCGACGCGGCGCGCTCGATCGGACGATCGTGGTTGTCACCTCCGACCACGGCGAATCGTTCGGCGCGGCTAATCCGGGCGATCACGATCCGTCCGGCCACGCGACAAGCCTCTATCCTGAGGAGCTGCGCGTGCCGCTCTTCGTCAGATATCCCGGCGCGGTGGGACCGGGATGGACAACCCAGCGGCTGACGAGCGTCCGCGAGATCCCCGGATTCATTGTTCGGCTGCTCGGCCTGCAGGATGCTCCATTCACGACGGCCCCGCTACCGCTGCGCTCGATGCCGCAGGACTCAGGCGACCGCGAACTGCTCGCCACCTTGAACTACGATCGCTATCGCGCGCAGTCGGTCGTCTCGGGACGCTGGCAGTACATCCGTGACGAGAGCGCAGGACGCTCCGTCGAGCATCTCTTCGACCTCGGGGCCGATCCCCAGGCGCACAACGATCTGGGTCCGTCGCATCACGCGGTCGGGCCCATGCGCCTGGCGCTGCGGCGCCTGCTGGCCCAATAGCGCCCCGCCAGTTGCAGTGTCCGGCTTTAGAGCCTGCGAACAAAAGCCATCACCGTGGAGGGGGCGAAGGACGCGGAACCACGGTTTCCCTGAGAATCGTTCATCCGCGCGCTCCGCGTTCTCTGCGGTGAGAGCTTTTTTCACACGCTCTGTAGCCGGACCGCCTGTCCGGCGTCGTGGTGTCCGGCTTCAGCCGGACCCATCGACCGTCGGACCCCGTTCGACCTGCTGGCGCGCCAGCCCGAACGGCACCAGGCCATCTGGTATAGTGATACCCTTTGAGCAAGCTCATTCACCTCAACGGGCCTGGCCGTTGCTCCAGCCCCGGCTTCTTACCGTGATACTGGACATCAAGCATCCGAGCGCCACCGATCTGGACGCCGCCGCCGCGTATTTCGAAGAGAACGGGTATTTCCGGCTGAGCGGCATCGGGGAGGTGACCGCCACGTTTCGATCGCTTGTGGCCGACGCGATTGGAATGGGGGACGACACGCTTTCCCTTTACCTCGATCCGCGGACCGAACGGCCGGTCTTTCCGCTCGAGATCCGACAGCGTCTCGCCCGTGTGAACACGCCACGTCCGCTCGCGCTCGCGCTCCTGGAACGGCTCGAGGGAGTTCTCGCGCGGCTCATCGGCCCGCTGATTCACGTCAGCAGCAGCTTCCACGCGCAGTTCAAGGGCGGTCACGCGAAGCCGGTCGATCACGGCGGGTACCTGCCGGACGCGCAGTTCATGGAAGTCCACGGCGCGTACCTGCTGCACCAGGATTTCGCCGGCGCCAGCATTCCGACGAGCCCGAGCGGTGTCACGCTCTGGATCGGCCTGAACTCCTGTTCCGACTGGCGCCTCCGACTCTATCCCGGCACCCATCGGCTGGGCCTGATCTGCAATCGGTGGCTCAGCCTCGACGATGAGCGGCTCGAGGCGGTGGGGAACCCGGTGGAGATCGAAGCGAAAGAAGGTGCGGCGGTCGTGTTCAACGCCATGCTCCTTCACGGAACAGGGGTCGAGGGGCCGCAGCGGCGCGTGAGCTGCGACATCCGGTTCTTTCCCTTCTGCGGCTTCCTCCCGTCGGAAGTGCATGTGCTGGGGCGCGATCCGCTCGGCACGCTGGCGCGCGACGCCGAGCGCCCGCTGGGGCCGACGCTTTCGGCACCGCGGTGGGAGGACCGCGTCTTTCTCGGTAACGATGTGTCTCGCGACGAGGTGCCGCGGCATTCGGTATTGAACTGGGTCAACTACATCGCGCGCGCCGTCCGGGGCGACTGGGATCGCGCGCTCCCGCACCTGTCGAAGTTCGTCAACGAGCGGATCGGCCTCGACTCTGTCTCCCTCTACGCGGCAAAATTCCACGGTCGCGCGATTCATGGCTCGACGCTGCAGCAGGTGCGAGAGCGGCTCGCGCGTTGCGGCATCGAGGCGTCGCGTCTCGCGCCGCTGGATGAGCTCATCGCCCAGGTGGGCGCGCGGGCGGGTGGAGGCGCTCTCACGGCATGACGCTTCGCCCGAACTCCGCGTTCCAGCCTGCCGGCGGATCGGGCGGCACGATGCCGGCAGCCGTGGCGCCCGAGCTCTCGCTCGTCCTCCCGTGTTACAACGAGGAAGGCTGTCTGGAGGCGACCGTCCCTCCGATTGCGCACGCGTTCGAGCGGACTGGCATCTCGATTGAGCTGGTCCTTGTCGACAATGGATCGACGGACGGAACGTCGCAGGTCATCGACCGCCTGATCGCATCCGGGCTGCCGATCCTCAAGGCGCTTGTGCCGGTCAACAAGGGTCAGGGTCTTGGGATTCGCACCGGGTTAAACGCCGCGACCGGCCGCTTCATCGGCTACCTGGGCGCCGACGGTCAGGTCAGCGCCGACGACACGCGGCGCGTGTTCGAGGCGGCGCGATCGGCAGCCGTCCCGACGCTCGCCAAGGCGCGGCGCGGCCCGCGCAACGACGGCCTCCAGCGCCGCGTCGTGTCGGGGCTCTACAACGTCCTGATGCGCGTGCTGTTCTTGGGCATCCCATCGGGCGACATCAACTGCAACCCGAAGATCATGCCCGCCGACGTGGTGCGCGTCCTGGAGCTGACCTCCACCGACTGGTTCCTCGAAGCGGAAGTGATGCTCAAGATCTGGCGCCTGCGGATCCCGGTTGTCGAGATCGAGGTGGCGGATCGGATCCGCACCGCCGGGCGCTCTCATGTGCGCCTCCGGACCATGACGGAGTTCCTGCGCAACATCCTGAGCTACCGGTTCGGCGGCCCGTGGCGTGCCTGGTGCACGCGGCATCACGCGTATCCGGCCGTGAGCGTCGAGGCGCGTCGGGCGGGGACGCCGGTAGCCGACTGACACGCGTTCATCTCTCGCCGTGAGCCATCGCAAGCGCGACACCTGCCGCCTCTGCGGAGATCGCCGGCTCAAGCTCGTCATCGAGCTCGGTCCCATGCCGCTGGCGAACGCGTTCCTGCGATCGCCGGACGACTTCGCCTCCGAGCCGAGGTTTCCGCTCGGGCTGTCTGTCTGCGAGTCGTGCGCGCTCGTGCAGCTCGTCGATGTCATCGAGCCCGAGGTGTTATTCCGCGACTACATCTACGTGACCGGGATCTCGGACACCATCTCGAGGCACAATCTGACCTACGCTGCCGCGCTCGTCGAGCGCCTGCACCTCGGGCCGTCCGATCTGGTCATCGAGGTGGCCAGCAACGACGGAAGCCTGCTGCAAGCGTTCGCGCGCCATGGCGTTCGAACGCTCGGGATCGAGCCGGCACGCAACATCGCGGCGCTGGCCCGGCAGGCCGGCATCGAGACGATCGACCGGTTCTTCGATGCGACCCTTGCGAGGGACGTTCGTGACGACCGGGGGCCGGCACGCGCCGTGCTGGCCAACAACGTCCTCGCACACGTCGACGATCCGGTCGATTTTCTGCGCGGCTGCCGCGAGCTCGTCGCCGAGGACGGCCTGATTGCGATCGAGGTGCCGTCTCTGGGCGATCTGCTCGATCGACTGGAGTACGACACCATCTATCATGAGCATTTGTGCTACTTTTCCGTCACGACGCTGGCGCGCCTGTGCGATCGCGCCGAGCTGCGGATCGCCAGCGTCAGGCACGTACCGGTTCACGGGGGCTCGCTGCGCCTTTACGTCAGCCGGTCCGCAGGCCCGCGCGATCCGGACCTGGAGCGTGAGGTGAGAGACGAGCATGAGGCTGGATTGTCCGAGTGGGCGCGTTACGAGGCGTTCGGCCGGGATGTGCACGCGAACCGCGCTGCGATTCGCAGCCTCCTGACGAAGCTCCGCGAGGAGGGCAAGACGCTGGCCGCCTACGGCGCGCCCGCGAAATCGACGACGCTCCTGAACTTCTGCGGCATCGGCCCCGACGGGCTGCCCTACACGGTCGACAAGAATCCGATGAAGGTCGGGCGCTACACGCCGGGGACGCATCTGCCGATTCTTCCAGTCTCCACCCTGGCGGAGCGGCGGCCCGACTACACGATGATTCTCGTCTGGAACCTCGCGGACGAGATCGTCCGGCAGGAGCAGGCGTATTTGGATGGGCGCGGGCGGTTCCTGGTCCCCCTTCCCGCGCCGAGGGTTGTCTGAATGAAAGTCGTGATCCTGGCGGGTGGTCGCGGCACGCGGCTTGCCGAGGAAACCGGCACACGTCCCAAACCGATGGTCGAGATCGGCGAGAAGCCGGTTCTCTGGCACATCATGAACATTTACGCCGCGTACGGCCACAAGGACTTCCTCGTGGCGTGCGGGTACAAAGGCGAGATGATCCGGGAGTACTTCCACAATTTCGCCATCCGGAATTCCGACTACGTCATCGATCTGAAGGACGGGTCGTTGAAGCTGGTCAACGGACGCGGGATCGACTGGCGCATCGGCGTCATCGACACCGGGCTCGAGACCATGACGGGCGGGCGAATCAACAGGCTGCGGCCATGGCTCGACGAGACCACCTTCATGGTGACCTACGGCGACGGGGTGGCGGACCTCGACATCGCGTCGCTGGTTGCCTTCCATCGGAGCCACGGGAAGCTCGCGACGCTGACGGCCGTCCGCCCGCCGGCGCGGTTTGGCGCGCTCGTTCTCGAGGGTGATCGAATCTGCGAGTTCGCCGAGAAGCCGCAGGCCGGGCAGGGATGGATCAACGGCGGGTTCTTCGTCTTCGAGCCGGCGATTTTCGAGTACATCGCGGGGGATCAGATCAGCCTCGAGCAGGAGCCGCTCGAGCGGCTCGCCGCCGAGGGGCGGCTGATGGCGTTTCGGCACGGCGGCTTCTGGCAGCCGATGGACACGGTGCGGGAGCAGCGCCTGCTGAACACGCTCTGGGCGAGCGGGCACGCGCCCTGGAAGACATGGCCATGAGCTTCTGGAGCGATCGCCGCGTGTTCGTGACGGGCGCCACGGGCCTGCTCGGATCGTGGCTCGTGGAGGAGCTCTTACAGCGCGGCGCCAGCGTCACGTGCCTGGTGCGCGACTGGGTGCCCGCCAGCCGGCTCGTGGCCACCGAACGGCTCGCGCGAACCAACGTCGTCCGCGGCGACCTCGAGGACTACGAGCTGGTGCTGCGCGCGATCAACGAATACGAGATCGAGACGGTCTTCCACCTCGGGGCGCAGGCGATCGTCGAGACGGGGCTGCGATCGACGCTCGGCACGTTCGAATCGAACATCAAGGGGACCTGGACGGTGCTCGAGGCCTGCAAGAGTCTTCCGGGTCTCGTCAGACGGGTCATCGTGGCCTCGAGCGACAAGGCGTACGGCCCGCACGAGCGGCTCCCCTACACCGAGGATGCGGCCCTGCAGGGAAGATTTCCTTACGATGTGTCGAAGTCGTGCGCGGATCTGATTGCGTTCTGCTACTACCACACGTACGGGACGCCGGTCGCCGTGACGCGGTGCGGCAACCTGTATGGCGGCGGCGATCTGAACTTCAACCGTCTGATCCCCGGCACGATCCGGTCCGCCCTTCGCAACGAGTCGCCGGTCATCAGAAGCGACGGCACGTACGTGAGGGAGTATTTCTACGTCGCGGACGCCGTCGATGCCTATCTGCAGCTCGCGGAGCACCTCCCCGACGAACGCTTCGTGGGCCAGGCGTTCAATTTCGGCACCGAGCGCCCCATGGCGGTGAACGAGGTGGTTCACCTGATTCTGTCGCTGATGGGCAAGACCCATCTCGTGCCGACGGTGCTGGGGCACGCAAGCCGCGAAATTCGCCGGCAGTACCTCGACTGCTCGAAGGCGCGCCGCCTGATGAACTGGATGCCGAAATGGAGCGTCGAGGCGGGCTTCCGCGAGACGGTTGCCTGGTACGCGTCGCATCTCGGCGCCGAGGAGTTGCAGCGCCGATAGGGGTTGGAGCGCAGAAGAGGCGTGTCATGTTCCAGGCTCACTGTTCCGCATAGGTGGCTGATGCACCTTCAG
The DNA here is from genome assembly GCA_016190995.1 of Acidobacteriota bacterium. GTDB lineage: Bacteria > Acidobacteriota > Vicinamibacteria > Vicinamibacterales > JACPPN01 > JACPPN01. Next base: position 12,371 of record JACPPN010000186.1, read on the forward strand.
CAGACGAAACGCGGCAGCATAAGAACGGGCGGACCTCAGTAGTACTTCCACGACCTGACAGATCCCGTCCTGACGTACTTGCGCAAGAAAGGCGCGGTGCGTGTCGCGCTGGTGACTCCGTACGGCGCCACCAAGTCCGACTTCTTCGCTGTTGGGAAGGACCACAAGCTCGATACGAACGGCAGCGTAGCGGCGGGACGCGTTGGCCATGATCGCATCCAGCAAGGCCGGGCGACCGAGAGCATCGGCGAGGCAATTCGCTACTGGTACAAGCTGAAGACAGGCAACTTCGAGAGAATCGACGTCGACGTGCAGATTCTTGAAGATATCTTCTATGTCCGACCGCTCTACTGCAAGTACGCCGAACGTTCCAAGAGTATTCAGCTGCCGGTGATCGAGCGTCCCTTGACGTTCACACTCGACTACCAGAGCTCATTCTGGCGCCAACATCTCGAGCGCCTGGATCCGCGGCTCGTCGTATGGTCCCTTGAGGAGATCTGCCGAATCGTGAAGGACCATAGACCGGCAACCAAACTCCCGCACATACAGGAACTTGATATCTTGCGCGCCTCTGGGCCGCTACGACATCTCGGGCTTGCCCTTGGAGGCTTCGTCGGCAAAGGGTACGACTGCTACAGCGAGTTTCAGTTTGAGAGTTTTCCGGCATACTCCGTTCCGGCGGAATTGAAGCGCGACAGTACAGGATTTCGATACCAACAACGCAAGTACGGCAAAGACGAGCTATCGCGTGCTGTCGTCCTGTGCGCGATCCACGGCCACAGACAGGTTCCACCACACATCGACATTATCGAGTTGGACGCGTTGTGTCAGTACCTACCACGCTACACCGCGGCTGTGGCATGAGCAGCTCTTACGAGACCATTCGTCCGATCGCAGAACCGGTTGCGGCTGATCGGCAGGCGGCCAAGCGGCATTATGGTGTGCATCCGTATTTCACACGTCGGCCGTTCAATCTTGTGCGCAAGTACGTTCTCCACTACTCGCGCGAAGGGGATCGTGTGCTCGACCCGTTTGGTGGCTCAGGCGTCACCGCTATCGAAGCGTTCCTCGAAAACCGAACGGGGATTCAAAACGACATCAATCCGCTTGCCAATTTCATCGCTAAAGGGGTCGCGGATCTGTCGAAGGGTGATCTTCGAACGTACACAGCGGGCTTGGAAGCAATCCGTCAGGCGTGCGAACGGCAGCTCAATGCCATCGCGGACATGTCTGGCGCGGATCTGGCGAAGTTGACGCGGACCCTGCGGCTCCCTCCGAACGTCGCGCTTCCAAGCAACGCCGACGTCCAGCGGTATCACGACTTGTTCTCGCCGCGGCAGCTCGCGTCGTTGGTCGTATTGCGCGAGGCCGTGGAGTCGGTGCCCAACCGATACGCCCGCGACGCCATGCGGATGGCGTGGTCGGCGACGTTGGCAAAACTCAATCGGACGTTTCTGTCGGCCGAAGGCCGAGCTGAATCCCGTGGTGGGTCGAGCATCTTCAGTATCTACCGCTACAAGGTTGCGGCGAAACCGGTCGAGCTGGCGGCGTGGGACACGTTTTGCGAACGCGCTCAGAACATCTTAGCGGCTAAAGTCGAGATCGACCGCGCGATTGCCTACAAGCAACATACGGGAGGGTTCGTTGGGCGCTTCGAGGTATACGCTTACGACATCGAAGACGTGCCCGGTCGTGTGGCCGCGGTGGACTACATCTTCACCGACCCACCTTACGGCGGACATATTTCGTACATCGACCTCTCCACGTTGTGGAATGCGTGGAATGGTCATCTTCCATGCAGACGCACGCGGCAGCGAGAGCTCATTGTCGGCGGCGATTTGGGTCTATCCGAAGACCTGTACGTGAGTCGCCTGCACGAGAGTATTCGGACGTGTTTTGCCCTGTTGAAGCCACGTCGTTGGCTTTCTGTCGTCTTCCAGCACTGGCGTGTTCCATACTTCAACGCGATCCTGACTGGTGCCGCAGCGGCGGGGGGCGATCTCCGTGCAGCGATCTCGCAGGTCGGCGACCCCGTGTGGTCAATGCACAAGAAGAAAGGAAACGAGTCTGTGCTGGCTGGGGAGATGATACTGACGTTCTTCAAGACCGCGCGACGTCGGGCGGTCGAAGCCAACAAACCGTTCGACATCGCTGCAGCGGTGGCCAGCGTCTTGCGAAACGCGCCTACGGCCGCCATTTACGGGGAGTACATCTTCAATAGAATCGTCATCGACGCGTGGCGCGGGGGGGCGCTAGGTTCGCTTGACATACCTCGCGCTGCGTTTGCAGCTTTGATTGAAGAGGAGGGTTGGGAGTATGACGAACATACCCATCAATGGCGAAAGAAGGGCCGCCGAGAGTCTCTCCTCAGCGCGCTTTCCTAGGCAGGCCAGCCTGCGCGGCTCAGTGCCGGGACGACGACTACGCGATCCCGGGCACAGCGGCCCTTGGGTCGCGATTGCGCCCCCGCTCCGACCTGCCGGACACTCACCATCCTTCGCTCTGCGGACCCACGCACGGAACGGAACGCCTGCACCGACGCCCGTAAGGCGTTCTAAACATGGCGCTTAGTTCTTGAGAGCGTCGAAGATCACGCCGAAGATATTGAAAGACTGACTGAACACCACTTATGTCTTTTACCATCTGTGGGTTACAGCGGTCGCGACGGTAGCCGGGATGCCGGTGTATAAGTGACGGTTATCCGGCAGCGCGCTCTTTCTTATTGGACATTCCCCCGGGATGCGATATACAGGACGCCTCAACGGTGTTGCAAGGCGATTGGGCAGGTTGGCACGGGCGTCACCCTGCCGGGTGTGATGTTCGCGATCGGCCGCGAAACGTCGAGCCAGACTGCAATCCGTAGCCACGCCCGAGGCCGCGCAGGGCTTCGAGTAAACCGCCTGCTTCACGGAGACCGCACAGCTTTCAGGAAGGTTTGATTTGATTGTGAGTTTTCGAGGAGCGGCCAGAACGAGGGGCTCGTTGGTCGTCTTGGCAATCTGTTTCGGTCACCTGCTATTCGCGGGTGGGGTCGCCGCCGGACAGGCGGCGGCTGCGGCAAGCACCATGGGTCAGGTGACAGATCAAACCGGAAGCCTTCTTCCCGGTGTCACGGTAACGGCGACCAGCCCGGCTCTGCAGGTCAAGTCAGTCCTCGACACCGCAGCGGACCGCCTACCGCCGCCGTTCCTTGATCGCGATGTGTCGATCGCCGTGCGACGAGCGTACGACAGAGGGGTTGATGCGCGAGGCAAGAGAACTTGTCAAGCCGTTTTCGGCACGGAGGATTTATGTGCGCGCGCGTGACTAGGACAGTTCGTTTGCTGTGTTTTGCCGCATGTTTCCTGACGCCGACCGCGGTGCAGGCACAGAGTGGCATCGCCGGTGTTGTCAAAGACACGACGGGTGGCGCGTTGCCGGGCGTTACGGTAGAGGCGCGCAGCCCGGCGCTGATCGAGAAGGTTCGTACCGTGGTCACCAATTCCGAGGGACAGTACAGCGTGATCGACCTGCGGCCAGGCACCTACAGCGTGACGTTTACGTTACCGGGCTTCACGACGGTCAAGCGCGACGGCATCGTGCTCGAAGCCGACTTTACGGCGAACGTGAACGCCGAGTTGCCCGTCGGGGAGTTGCAAGAAACCCTGACGGTATCGGGGGCAGCACCTGTCGTGGATGTCCAGACCACACAGCGACGCGAGGTGCTGACGGCGAAGCTGCTTGAGGCGCTGCCGTCAATGCGAACCTTTTCGACCAACACGGTACCCTCCCTCGTCAGAAAGCCTGATGTGGGCGGTTCCGGCGCTATGGGTCACGCGATCATGCAGGTGTACGGATCGACGGAAGGGATGCAGATGCTCATTGACGGGATGGGCATGGACGCGGGCAACAGCACGCCAGCCAGGTACCAGAATTTCGGCGGCTTCGAGGAGATCTCATATCAGCTCGGCTCTGGAAACGCCGAAGTGCAGAGTGGCGCGGTAACGGTCAGCTTGATCGCAAAATCAGGCGGTAATCAGGTCAGAGGCGAAGTCGTGGGCGTTTATTCGAGCAAACGCCTTCAAAGCTCGAACTATACGAGCAAGTTGAAGACAGCCGGTCTAAGAGTGCCGCCAGGCTTAAGTAAGCTGTGGGACGCCAACGTGAGCGTCGGCGGACCGGTCAAACAGGACAAGCTGTGGTACTTCATATCGTGGAGAGACTGGTCGACCAACAACCTGATCGCTAACGTGTTCAATGATGACGGGAGTCAGGCGGTACAGGGTAACCATCTCTGGGACCTTACGGGCCGGCTGACTTATCAGTTGAGCCGGAATAATAAGATCACAGGCTATTACGACTATTCGGTCAAGAACTTGAACAACTTTTCGCTTGCCGCGGGGGTTGACCCGAAGGCCTCTTTAATCTGGAACACCTTGCCTGGGGACGCGGAATATCAGCTGAGATGGACCGGGACCCTGAGTAACAAGCTACTCATCACGGCGGGATACTCCGAAGACCACTATAAGGCGACCTGGAGATACCAACCGGGCGTCGCGCGTCCAAGCGCGGCTAACCCCTACGGTGACATCGCCAAAAGGGACTTGATCTTGGGTACGACGTGGGGTGCATCCCCTCAAGGAGAGCAAGACTTCGCCATCCCGTATCCGAGAATGATGGCGTCGGTCTCCTACGTGACGGGCGATCATGCGCTCAAGGTGGGAGCCCAGTGGGGGTGGGGATCCCAGAGCCAGGCTGTCGTCGGTAAGAATGGCGATATCGTGCAGCAGTATCGGAACGGCGTGCCCGATTCCGTCGTGGCCACTAACAGCCCAACAGCCGGCCTCAAGACGGAAATGCGGAATCTTGGCCTGTACGCGCAGGACTCGTGGAGACTCGATCGGCTGACCCTTAATCCAGGGGTGCGCTTCGATTACCATACGAACCAATTCCCTGAGCAAAAGGTGGCGGCTGGCAGATTCACCCCGGCACGCAGCTTTCCGGCCCAGTCACACGTTATAGACTTTAAGGACGTTTCCCCGCGGCTAGGCGTGGCGTTCGATCTCTTTGGCGACGGGAAGACGGCCATCAAGGCAAGCTTCGGAAAGTACCCCTTTTTGGAGACGACAGTGACGGCGCTGCAATTCAATCCGCTGGTTCTGTCCACAGACACCCGAACGTGGCGTGACCTAAACGGCGACGACATCGCGCAGGACAACGAGCTCGGGCCGTCGACGAATAATAGGTTCGGCCTGCGGGCCGACATAAATCCGGATCCTAATCTAAAGCGGGTCTACTCGCTGTTGGAGAGTGTCAGCATCCAGCGGGAGCTGGCACCGGGCGTCGGGCTGTTGGTCTCGTACAATCGCCGTGATTACCGGAATCTGATGTGGATCAACAACGTAGCGGTGCCGTTTACGGCGTACACGCTCGTCACCATCCCCGATCCTCGGGGTAATGGCCAAACCCTCCCAGTCTACAACCTGCTACCGGCGTATCGGGGGCTACTGAACGGAGTCGTTTCGAACTCCGACGAAAACAAGCGCATGTACGACGGCGTCGATGCCACACTCAGTGCGAGGTTTAGCAAGGGAACGGTGACGGTCGCGACTTCAACAGGCCGCCTGCGGACGGTTACGTGCGAGGCCGCCGCGCCAGTCGTCGGCGTCTCACAAATCGGCGTCGCGGCCGGAGTGGCGGAGCCGAATGCGCTGCGCTTTTGCGACCAGAGGCAGTATCACATTCCGTTCCTGACGAGCGGACGGATCGTTTGGACCTACGACTTGCCGTACCGCCTGACGTTCAGCGGTGTGTTCCAAAGCACGCCGGGAGGCACCGGCGGGATACCGGACAAGACGACGATCTATTCGGTAGGTCGGAATATCGTGCCGACGTTGACGCAGGCAACGGTCAATGTGGCACTATCGGAGCCGGGCAGCCAATATTATCCTCGGCTCAACCAACTTGACATAGCGGCCGGTAGACGCTTTCAAGTGCGGCATGTCCAGTTTGAGCCGAAGATCGAAGTGTTCAATGTGCTAAATGCCAATCCGATCTTGAGTGAGATCACGACGTTTGGGCCCGCGCTCGGCAGGCCGCTGGAGGTGCTACCACCGCGGGTGCTTCGCATCAGCGCAAACGTGAAGTTTTAACGCGACGGCTGACCGCGCTCGTCGCGGCGCGCGGGATATCGGTCGATGGACTGTTCCCGCGCACCCCTGCGCGGGCCGCTCCTTGGGGTGGGCGGCCTGCTCGGCGGGCAGGTTGAAGTTGATGTGTTCTGCTGGTAGAAGCGACCAGGAAGGGAGCACCGTTGCAGAATACGAAACTGTTCGAGATGATTCTCGGAACTCGCCGCAGTAATCCCAAACCTTTTTCCTGTAAAGAGGACGCGACGTGAAGGTCGCGGTCACATTCAGTGTTGCGCTCGCGTTGTTTGCCTGGTGCGTTGTTCGAGCGCAAGAGGCGGCAGGTGGCGCGGCAGCGTCGATTTGGAAAGGCGTGTATACCGAGGAGCAGGCAAAACGTGGGGATGCTCTGTATGCGTCCCATTGTGCAGCGTGTCACGGGCCGACACTGAAAGGGACGGAGATGGGTCCGCCCCTCACCGGGTCGGAGTTCACGAATGCCTGGAGCGGACTGACCGTCGGCGACCTCCTTGAGCGAAGCCGGGCCATGCTACCGGAGGATCCCGGAAAGATGGGCCGCCAGGAACAGGCGGAGATCCTTGCGGAGATCCTCGCCTTCATATTAAGCATGAACAAGTATCCCGCAGGCACGACCGGGCTTTCTCACGACATGCAAGTCCTCAAACAAATCAAGATCGGGCCAAAACCTGAGTAGTTGAGCGGTCCGCTTCGTAAGACGCGTCGCCGCCGGCAAGGGACGCACACTGACGTCATCTGCAAAGTTGACTATCTTCCACCTCTCACATCATTGGACCCGGCGGTTGGAGGACGATTATGCGCCTATCTGATACGACGGTTTCGCTAGTCATCGTAGCGCTCGCCCTTGGGGTCATGGTGCCTCAGCACGCTGTCATGGCTCAAGAGCGCCAAAGCCAGAGCGTCCCGACGTTCAAGATCGACCCAGCGTGGCCGAAGCCGCTCCCCAACAACTGGGTGGTCGGGCAAATTGCCGGCGTGACGGTCGACTCCCACGACCGCATTTGGGTGCTTCAGCGTCCCCGCACGCTTACCGTTTTTGAGAAGGCTGCCGCGGAGACCCCGCCGACCAACGAGTGCTGCGCGCCCGCGCCACCAGTGCTCGAGTTCGATCAACAGGGCAATCTGCTCAGGCGCTGGGGTGGGCCAGGCGCCGGGTACGAGTGGCCGGAGTCGGAGCACGGCATCTTCGTGGACAGCCACGACAACGTATGGGTTGGCGGCAACGGCCGCAAGGACGCGCAAGTGCTGAAGTTCACCTCGGACGGGAAGTTCCTCATGCAGATCGGTCACTCGGGTCAAAGCAAGGGCAGCAACGACACGGAGAACCTCGGCAGGCCGGCCGAGCTGTTCGTCGACACACCGGCCAACGAACTCTATGTGGCCGACGGCTACGGGAATCGTCGCGTGATCGTGTTCGACACCGAGACCGGGAAATACAAGCGGCATTGGGGCGCGTACGGGCGCAAACCCGACGACGCCAATCCGGCAACGGGATTTTTTAGCCAGGAGGCCCCGCCCGAGCAGCAGTTCCGTACGCCCGTCCATTGTGTTATCGTCGCGAAGGATGGACTTGTGTACGTGTGCGACCGGGAGAATAATCGGCTCCAGCTTTTCAAGAAGGACGGGACCTTCGTCAAAGAGGCGATCCTCGGGAAGAGCCTTCGGGAAGGCGTGACTTGTAATGCGGCCGTCTCGACAGATCCACAGCAGCGGTTCCTGTACATCGTGGATGCCGGGAACAATAAAGTGCACATTCTTCTGCGCCAGAGCCTTGAGAACGTGGGCTCGTTCGGCGGAGGCGGGCATAATGCCGGTCAGTTCACAACTCCTCACGCCATGGGGGTCGATTCGAAGGGCAATCTGTACGTCGGCGAAGTGACTGAGGGGAAACGCGTGCAAAAGTTCATAACCAAGTGACAGGTAAGGTTCGGCGTGCCCTGGCCTCGCCAGTCCGTGCTCCCTGTCGATATCGGCGATTGGCTCGGCGCGTCAGGCGGCTTATTACTTCCTCCGTGTACAGAAGACAAGTGCTGCATCACGACGGGCAGCGATTCTTGTCTGATCCTCGCCCCCCTTGTCCTTGACTCCGCCGAGGGTTCGACTCGCTTATGCACATAGACGCCGCGGTCGCGCCCCAGAAATGTGGTCTTCACCGGAACTGAATGCACTGCCTTTGGATGAGGGAGCCGCGGAGCATCACGTGCCGATCGGATCGGGCGTGCCGTCGCCCATTTGAGCTTGAGCACCAGCATGGCCTCATCTCGCATCCCGGGTGCCCGAGGCGGGACGGCTTTGATGGTGGCGCTGATCGCCTCAACGACCTCAACGACACCGAAGCGGACGGGACGGTCGCAGTGGCGCCCGATTCCCTCGATGTGCTTGAAGAGGAACGCGCCCTACCGGTCCATTTCGGGCAGCCGCTGCCAGCGCAGCGCATCGATCCGCCGTTGAGAAGATTCAACACGCCGGTACGCGTGTTGTACGTCCAGAGGCGATCGAGCTGCTCCCGCAA
>JACPPN010000190.1 GCA_016190995.1 Acidobacteriota bacterium
GCCCAGGATGCCGCGCACCGAGCGATGGTTGCGATACGCCCCGTAGAACCAGAGCTTGTCGCGAACGACGCGTCCTCCCAAATCCGCGGCGAGATCCCAGTAGTAATGCAGCGGGTTGCCGGCCCTGACATTCTGCCGTCTCAAGGCATCGTCGAGGTTGGCGCTTTGCAGGCTGGAATTCTCGTACGAGCCGTAGTAGTTCCCGTGGAAGTCGTTGCCGCCCGACTTGATGATGCCGACATAGTTCGTGCCCGGCAGCGCCATCTCGACATCGTTGCCTACGGCCTTGACCTGCACCTCCTCGAACGAGCGCTCGTCGTAGTAGGAGCCGGCCGCACCGAGCTGCTCGCGCGTGTCGATGCCATCCAGCTCCGGCTTGACCTGTTCACTGGTGCCGTAGTTCTTGTAGCCCTGCTGCGTCCCGACGGTGCTGCCCCCGACGTCCGGGGTTCCAGTCATCCTGATGCCGGGCGTCATCGCCAGGACCTGCCACATCGTCTGCACGACCGGCGCGTTGGCGAGCGTCTCCTTCGTGAAGTTGGTGCTGCTCGTCGTCGTCGAAACATCGACCACCGGCGCCTGGCCGCTAACCGTGACGGTTTCCTCGAGCGCGCCCACTTTCATGACGACGTCCATGCGCGCGACGAAGCCGGCGTTCAGGCGCTGGTCGGCCCGGACGACGGTTTGAAACCCGACGAGCTCGTACGCGACCCGGTAGGTCCCGGGCCGCAGGTCGATGAAGCGGTACATCCCGGTCGCGTCGGTCGCCTCCGTCAACTGCGGCGCCTGCAGCGCGGGGCTGGTGAGCGTCACGGTCACGCCGGGCATCGCTCCACCTGTTTCGTCCGTGACCTTTCCCTGGATGGTCGCGGACCCGGCGGTCTGAGCAAACGCCGGCACGGCGCTCACGGCGCCGAGCACGAGGACAAGAGCGGCGCATGTCCACGTCATCGCCCCGATATGCCAGCCAATCTTCCTGTGACTCATCACTGCCTCCTTCAGAGTCGATAACGGAGGGATTCAATCAAACCCGGGGCTCTGCCCCGGACCCCGGCTCGGTCGCTCGCGGGGACCCCTGCGCCCCGCGCCGCTCCCTCCCACCCCACCGCGCTGAACAACGCGCGTCGGGGGCCCCGGCTCGCAGGCGCGCTGTGCGCGCCTAGGCCCGCTACCCGGCGCTGCGTCATGCCCGGCGCCGAAGAAGAATTCTCGTAAAGCGCCGTGTAGCTGTCCAATGCCACTGCATATGACGAGGATGTGAGAGCCAATCGCCGGAAATGCCCGGAGGATACAACCGACGATCTGCCAGGGCGAGTAGCAGATGCTACCATGCGCGCGATCTGTTACAAGAGCGAAAGTTGATTGGCTCCCTGGCCCGACAGTTACCCGCAGCACTCAAGGGATTCGGCCCGCCTTCGTGCTTTGCGCTATGGCGAGACCACGCGTCGCTCGCAGGATCCAAACGAGCGAAGGCGGGGATCCGGGATTCGGGATTCGGACAGCCCTCCGAACCGCACCACCGAGCCCGGATTCACCACGGATTCACCAGAGAGGTCACAGAGATCACGGAGACCGGAAAGAAACGCCAAGAAGATCCTGCACTCCGTTTGCTCGGTGCTCTCTGTGGTGAGTCTCTTTCATCAGCTCCGCCGACCGACCGGGACCCGGGACTCGGGCCCAGGGACTCGTTTCAGTTCGTGGTCTTGGGAGAACGGCCGAGCCTTGCCGGTTTTGCCGTGCCATAGTATACGCCGTTGAACAAGAACTTGAACGTGACGTGCGGCTGGCCGCGGAACGTGATCTCGGGGCCGAAGAGCAAGACCTTGCCCTTGCCGAGCGTCGCGTCGATCACCGCAAGACCTTCGTCGAGATAGCCCTGTCCCCACGCCCAGCCGCTTCGCAGGGGCTCGGCGCCTGAATACCACGCCACGCCGCTGGTACCGGCCAGCGCCGCATTGGGCCGCAGCCGGAAGACGGGGCTCTCGTCGAACAGGACATCGGTCGCGTCGGCGAATCCGTAGCCGAGCGGGCTCGTGTTGTCGACATCCACCCGAAGCACCGATCCCGGAATGTAGAACTTCGCCGCCGTCAGCTTCTTGATCGTGCCGTCGGGGAATCGCTCAACCAGCGCATCGGCGACGGGAAGGCCAAGGTGGTACGCGATGCTGGTGGACCCACCGATGGCGAGGATGGTGCCGCCCTGCTCGACGAACTGCCGCAACTGGGGCACGGTCTTGGCAATCGTGATCCGCCCCACGCGATCGCGGTACTCCGCAGGAAGATCTGCCGGCGGCGCGCCCTCTTCGAACCCACCTCCGCCATCGCGCTCGCGGATGAGACCGTCGGCGAAGACGAGTACGTCGAACTTGCTCGAGAGATTGCCCGCGTCGAGGGCCGCGGGATACACCATCTCGAAGGGGCACTCGAACTGCTGCTCGAACAGCCAGCGAACCCATCCCGCCGGCATCGAGCCGCCGTAGACGTCCGCCACGCCGATTCGGGTCGGTCTCAGCTTGTACGCCTCGCCCGCAGGGGGCACGGGCGTTCCCTCGAACGTCAGGCCGACCTCGGCCGCAAGCTTGTCAAGGGACACGCGGACCGTCGGCGAGGAGGGAATGTAGATCGTGCCTGCGGGATGCGTTTTCCCGCCTGCCGTGAACGGCTCTTTGAGCCAGTACACGTCCTCCTTTGCCGCGAGGAGCCGGTTGGTCGCCCGGAACGCGTCGTTCGCACGGTGGTCGAGCAGGAAGCCCGCCGCGCCCTTGGCGCTCGCGACGGCGCCGGGAGCCGGCTTGAGCAGCCCGGGGATCTTTTCGAACGGGCCATCGAAGCCGTCGAGGATTCGATCGAACTGCACGCCCATCTGGAAAGCGAGCGTGTATCCCGTGACGTCGTACGGCGGCGTGGGCGGCCCTCCAGGATAAGGAAAATCCTGCGGGTGATTCTGCGGCTCGAACATGTCCCGGAGGTGAGGGCGGAACGCCTGCGCCGCCTTCACGACGTACGATCCGGCGGGATACGACTTGCCTGCCACCTGGAACGCCTGCGTCGCCCGATGGATCGTGACCCCCGCCTTCATCAGGTTGTTGACGAACTTGGTCGCTGTCAAGAAATCCGGCTGGTCAGATGGAATGATGTAGCCCCGCGGATCCCGGAATGCCGGGTCGCGGAGAACCTCGTAGTACTTCGAGGGAATCGGTCCCTGTCCCCGTGGCCCGCTGCCACGCGCGGGCGCGTCGGGGTTGTCTTTCGCGTACGAGGCGAGCAGCGCCCCAATCCGGTTCGGCGTAATGGTCCAGTGATCGCGGCTCCCGCGTTCGATCGAGTTCTTCCCCATGCGGTAGATGTTGAACAGGAAGTTCTCGCGGAATCTCGAGGCGATGTCGAGCACCGCGCGGTTCGCGCTGATGGAGTACTCGATCGACTGTCGGAAGTGCCACTTCTGCGGCGGGATTGGAGCCGGCAGCTCACCGCTCGCCAATTGCCGCTCCGGAACCAGCGGCAGCTCCATGGGCGTGGGCGAGCCCTTCATCTCGGTCAGCAGGCCAATCTGATTGTGGAAGCCGACCGTGGTGCGGATGCCGCCGTTGAACCAGGTCGAGTAGCTGGCGCCGTTTCGCATCGTGGCGCCCGGCTTGCCCTCCACCAGGAAGCGGTTGTGCATGGCGGCGCCTACCAGGTCGATGCCCATCGGCACCAGCGGATCCTGGTTGTAGTTGAACGGATCGCGGAACGGCGGCGCGAAGAGCATGACGCCGACCGGGCCCGTCTGATGGTGGTTGTACATGATCTGCGGGATCCAGTCGATGAACATCACGCGGCCGATGTTCTGCGTCTCGGGCTGGTTCAGGACGTAGAAGTCGCGGTTGTTGTCGTGGCCGATGTATTTCTGGTACAGGCGCGGCAAGGCCGCGGTCGTCCGGCGTGTAGGATCCGACGAGCGCATGTACCAGCCCGACACGAGCTCCATCCCGTCCGGATTGACCGGCACGAGCAGCAGGATGACGTCCTGCAAGATGCGCATGGTCTCGGGATCGGTGCGGCTCGTCATCTGGTACGCCGTTTCCAGCAACTGCTGCGCACCCGTCACCTCGGTACCATGGAGGCCGCCGTCGATCCAGACGACGGCGCGCCCCTCAGCCGCGAGCGCCCGCGCCTGCTCGTCGGTTAATCCTTCGGCGAGCGCTAGACGCCGCGAGATCTCTCGATATCGCTCGAGCTTCTTGTGGTTGTCCGGCGACGTGATGATCGCCATGATCATCGGCCGGTCCTCCGCCGTCCTGCCGATTTCCACCACCGCCATTCGATCGGATTCGGCATCGAGCTTGTTCCAGTAGGAGACCAATTGGGTGTAGGTCGCCAGATGATAGTCGTCACCCACGTTGAAGCCGAGATGTTGCTTGGGGATCGTGACGCCGGGCTGGCCCTGCGCGGCCACCACCACACCGAGCGCGGCGACGAGCGCAGCGGCCGCCCACCACGACGGCTTCCTTCTCGTTGTCATCTGACTACCTCCACTCGCATCCGATTCAAGACTCAAAACTCAAGACTCAAGACTCAAGACTGAAAACCGACAAGTCAGTGCGTGTGAAAAAATCTCTCACCGCAGAGATCGCAGAGCCCGCGGAGGAACGATATTCAACCACATGCCGGCTCCGCGTCCGTCGCGCTCTCCGCGGTGGTGGCTTTGTGCACAAGCTCTCGGAACTTCCTACCTTCGCTCACCGCTCGAGCTCGACTGCGTCGTCGTCGTGGTCTGTTTTCGCTTGGCCTGGTCGACCATTTGCGCGACCTCCTTGAGCAGCGCCTTCGCGTCGTAGATGATGCCGTCTTTGATCGTGTATTTCACGCCGCCCACGCGGTTGGTTTTTCGGGTTGCCGCGTCGTACCTCTGTGCGCCCGTGCCATACAGCACCTTGAAGTTGGCGAGCGGGTTCTCGTCGATGAGGACCAGATCCGCCGTCTTGCCCGCCTCGATCGTGCCGAGCCGGTTGCCGAGGCCAAGTGTTTCGGCGCCCTTGAGGGTGGCGGCGCGAATGACCTCGAGTGGATGGAAGCCCGCCTGCTGGAGCATCTCGAGCTCGCGGATGTAGCCGAACCCGTACAGGTTGAAGTTGCCGCCTTCGTCGGCGCCGGCGGCCACGCGGCCGCCGCGGTTCTTGAACTCGTTGATGAACTGCTGCCACTTGAACAGGTTGCGGTACCAGTTGGCCTCGTCCCAGGTCGTCCAGTCGTAGTGGCGTGACCCGTGATGGTCGGGATTGGGCAGCCAGTACTGGTGAACCCCTGGCGAGGCGTACTTGCGGTGCCACTCCGACTCTTCCACCCGCATGTGATCCCGGTTGATCTCGTAGGCCACGCTCGTCGGGACCATGGTGAATTTCAGCCGGAGCAGCTCTTCGAGGAGGGCGTTCCACTGCGCCGATCCGGGCTCCGCGGCCTGCAGCCAGAACCGTCCGGCATCCCGGAACCGATCCTCTTCGTTGTTGTGGTTGTGCGCCGGCGGCCACTCGGGGACGGTGCTGCGGGCCAGCATCGACTCAGCCAGCCCGTACCAGTGCTGGAGCGAATCGAGACCGAGCCGCGCCGCCTCGAGCGCGTTCATCTGCACCACGCCGTCCTGCCCGAGATGCGCGGTCGTCCGGATGTTCTGCTTGTGCGCCTCGTCGATGAGCGCCGCCATGATGTCCGGTCGATGCGCGCCGAGCTTCAGGCCGTCAGCTCCCTTGCGCGCAACCGCCTGCACCCACTCGCGGGCGATCTCGGGAGTCGTGACCGCCTTGTCGAAGCTCATGCCGGGCCGGACGTACGCCAGGATGCGTGGCGCGATGATCTCGTGGCGTGCGCTGGCATCCCGCTGGGCGAGCGTCCAGTCCAGGCCGTTCCCACTGCCCGCTTCGAGCACGCTGGTGACGCCGTGCGCCAGCCACAAATAGTAGACATAGCTCGTGGGCAGACCGGTCCGCTTCTCCTCGCCGATGTGCACGTGCGCGTTGATGAAGCCCGGCATCACATAGAGGCCGGTGGCGTCCAGGTCGAAGTCGCCCGGCTTGGGTCGCAGCTTCGGATCGATCTTGCCGAAGTCGTCACCGACGACCTTCACCTCGACGATCCGGTCGCCCTCGATCGCGATATCGACGGGCGAATGCGCGGGGCCGCCCGTCCCGTCGATGAGCGTCGCGCCCCGGATGACGAACCGGCCAGCCGGCCCACGAGCCAGACCTTGAGCAAACGCATCGGAGCACAGGAAGAAAC
>JACPPN010000193.1 GCA_016190995.1 Acidobacteriota bacterium
AGTACTATCTGGACTCTGTGTGCTCTGTGCGCTCTGTGGTAAGCCTCTTTCATCATCCTGCTCGGCAGGATCGTCGGCGAATAATCGTTGCGTCGGGCGCTTCGGCAGAGTTACCCTGCCGCCCTCCGGTCACTCACTCGCGTGCCACTGAAGCGATATGACCAGCACATCCGCCCCCCCGATCGGCGCCCCCCTCGGGCGATTCAGCTCGTTGGGCGCCCTTTTCGACTTGCGCGGCAGAAAGACGACGGTGACGCGCGAGTTGCGTGGGGCGTTCGCGACGTTCCTGACGATGGCGTACATCCTGGTCGCGAACCCCGCCATTCTGGCCGCGGCAGGTGTGCCCTTCGAAGCCTCGGCCGCGGCCACCGCCGCCGCGGCCGCCGTCTGCACGATCCTCATGGGCCTCGTCTCGAACTTTCCGGTGGCGCTCGCGCCGGGCATGGGCCTGAACGCGGTGGTCGCGTTTCAGGTGGCGCAGGCGGCGGGATCCTGGCAGGCGGCGATGGGCCTCATCGTCCTCGACGGCCTCGTGGTGATGGCGCTCGTTGCAGTCGGCCTCAGGGAAGCGGTGATGAACGCGATTCCGCTCGACATGCGCCGCGCGATTGGTGTCGGCATCGGCCTGTTCATCGCGTTCATCGGCGCGGTGAACGCGCGGCTCGTCGTCGTGCCAACCGGAACCGTGCTGACACTGTCGAAAGACCCCACCGCCATCCTGCCGCCGGTCACGTACGGGACGCTGCGCACGCCCGAGACGGCGATTGCGGTCATCGGCCTGATTGTCATCGTGTACCTGTTGGCGCGCCGCTTCACCGGTGCGATCATCATCGGGATTCTGATCAGCACGGCCGTCGCGCTGCTGTGGGGAATCGCCGATCTGCCGCAGACTGAATGGGTCCGGGTGCCGCGCTTCGAGACCGCCTTCCAGGCGGATATCGCCGGCGTTCTCGGGCTGTCGATGTTGCCGTTGCTGCTCTCGATCGTGATGGTGGACTTCTTCGACACCATCGGCACCGTCACGGCGATCGCGGAGGAGGCGGGCCTGGCAGATCGGGAAGGCGGTATTCCGGGCCTGCGCGGCATCCTGTTCGTGGATGCGCTCAGCGCATCGATCGGCGGCATGTTCGGCGCGAGCTCCGTGACCTCGTACGTCGAATCGGCCGCCGGCGTCGCCGAGGGCGCCCGCACGGGGCTGCATTCCGTGTTCGTGGGGCTGCTCTTTCTGTTCGCCATCTTCGCCGCTCCCGTGATGGCCATCGTGCCCCCTTCCGCCACCGCCCCGGCCCTCATCGTCGTCGGGTTCCTGATGTGTACGCAGATCAGCCGGATCGATTTCGATCGGCTGGAAACGGCGATTCCCTCGTTCCTCATCGTGGCGTTGATCCCGTTCACGTACTCGATTTCGCACGGAATCGGATATGGGTTCATCGCGTACGTCGCCATCGAGGTCCTCGCGCGCCGCGGCGCCGCCGTGCATCCGCTGATGTACGGAACCGCGGCAGCTTTCGCCGCGTACTTCATCTGGGGGTAAACAACGTGACCATGTCGCGGGTGGCGCCGGAGGGGGCCGCCCCGCCGGCCCCAAGGGCCGTTTCCCGTCACAGGAGCGTTTCGGCCCGAGGTTCCCTCCACCTGCACGGTGGCCAATTACGCGACGCCCCGGTCGGCAGGGTCGAGCAGCACGCGTTCGTACAGCAAGGCTGCGGCGACGCCGCCCGCGATTGGCGCAATCCAATACGCCCAGTGCAGCTGCCAGTAGGCAAACACGAGCGCCGGCCCAAACGAACGCGCGGGATTCATAGATGCGCCGGTGACCGGCCCCCCGGCGAGGATGTCGAGCGCCACCGTCAGGCCTATCCCGAACGCGCCAATCTTGACGCCCGCCCCGCGTGTGTCGACGGCCGTCCCGTACACGGCGATCATGAGCAGGAACGTCAGGATGAATTCGGTCAGGAGCAGAACCGGCGTGGTAACCCACGGTGCCGGAAGCGGAATGGCCAGCCGGGCGCCGAGGACGGCTTCGTTCGGAAAGATTGCCTGACACGCGATGGCGGCGGCCGTCCCGCCCGCGAGCTGCGCAACGATGTAGACGCCCGCCAGCGGCGGGCGGATGCGCCTGGTGGCCAACAGGCCGCAGGTCACGGCCGGATTGACGTGCGCGCCGGAGATCCCACCGAACACATGGACCGCGATCGCGAGTCCGAGACCGTGGGCCAACGCTATGCCCACGAGCCCCGCGCCGCTTCCCACCTCGACGCGGTTGCCGAGGATTGCGGCAATACCAGGGAAGCAGAGGAAGAAGGTCCCAAGAAACTCCGCGATGGCCAGTCTCGCCATTGCCTGCTCCTCTCATAGCCGAGACAGAGTACATTGAGATGAATCAATGGATCTCATCATTCTGCTGGCGAATTATAGATGCTCGGCGATGGCATCGCATCTTGAGCGGCTGGCGAGCGTGCACTAACCTGACCATTCAGGGCGCTGCCAGCGCTCGTCCGGTGGAGGCTCCCATGGGGTATCTCATCTTCACCTTTCTCCTCGTTATTGGCGGCTGTTGCGTGCCGACCGCCCACGCCCAGACTTCATCCACATCGGGCGCGCGCCTCTCGGCTACCGTCGGCGGGTCATTTGGCGACGGAGGAACCACCGCGGAGGTCGGCGCATCGGCCGGCTACCGGTTTACGCCCTGGGTCGGAGTGGAATTCGATCTCGCGTACATTCCCAACCTGACCTTCGACCGGCGCGACATCGTCACGATTCAGGGCCTTGATCACATCCCGCCGCCGCTTGTCGCGAGCGTTTTCCCCGGGGGTCTGCCCGGAATCGTGTTTCCATCGATCTTTCCGCCGATCAACTTCCACGAGACCGGCCGCATCCTTGCGTTCACGACGAATTTCGTCGGTGAATTCCCGACAGGGGCGGATCGGCTGCGGGTCTATGTTCTCGGGGGAGGCGGCGTCGCAAACGTCGAGCACAAGCTGGCCATCGATATCGGGAGGCCGCTGTCGATTCCGATGGGCCGACCGACGCGCATGGCGACCGCGTCGCAGACCGGCCTGGCTCTCACGACGGGCGGTGGTGTTGAAGCAACAATCTGGAAAGGCCTGGCCGTGGCAGCGGACGTCAGGTATCTGCGCGTGTTCGAAGACGTACGAGATGTAGACATCGCGCGGGTCGCAGCGCGCCTCAGTTATCGATTCTAGGCTCGCACCGATTCACACGTGCCGGCCGAGATTGGTGAGGCAATATCCGCGTCCCCGCTGCGCCTCCTCGTACTCGTCGCTCTCGGGCGGCGCCATCGCGAGCACTTCGTCGAACGCCGCGATCGCGTCTTCGTAGCGTCCCGCGTTGAACAGGGTGTAGCCCAAGGCATAGCGAAACTGCTTCTCGGCCGGCCAACCGATCCCACGTTCGATCGCGCGCCGATGCGCGGCGACCGCTTCGTCGGTGCGACGGCTTCGCGCAAGGGCGCAGGCGTAATCGTGCCAGCCATGGGGGTTCAACGGCATGAGCGCCGCAGCCTGCCCGAGCAGCGGACCGGCGTCGGCGGGACGATTCGAGCGGAGCAGATCGTTTCCCCGTTCGTAGAGCTGCTGCCCCCGGCGGCCGCGCCGATCTCTCCGGGCGGCGGCGAGATATGAGAGCGGCAGGTACACGAACCCACCGAACACAAACAGGCTGACGCCCGACAACACGTGGCGCAGACGACGAGCCAGTCGCGCCAGGCGGTGACCGCTCGCCACCATGTGCTCGTAGACGTGTTGTTGCCGCGTAAGCTCGGGAGGTGGCCCCGATGGAACCGCGAGAGGCGGAGCGCCAGCCACCAAGCCAGCGAGATGCTGCCGGCGTGACGCCGGCGCCACGACGCTCGCGAGCAGCAGATCGAACGCTTCGGATTCTCCGAGGCTCGCTCTTAGGAGCGTATTCACCGGTGGCGGAGGTCCGGCGAGACGCCACTCTCGGGCGCCGTCACGGGGCGCTCGCCGAAATCGCTCGCTCAGCAAGACCAGGTTTCTCGCAGTCGTTTCAAACGAGTCTCTCGCGCGGTCAAACACCCACGCGCCGAAGAAGAAAGGAAGAATCAAGGTGACGATGGCCGCTGCGCCGCTGCGTCCGAGCACATTGGAAATCTCATGGCGGAGTCCGTACGCGCCCGTTCCCAGAATCCCCAGCAGGAGAGCCATCAATGCTGCAAGCCACAGGCGCGCGTGGGGTCCAGCCAGGCCAGGGCCGACAATGAGCTGAAAGGCGAGCCAGGCCAGGGCGTACACGACGCTCGAGATAGCTGTGGCGACGATGCGCCGAAGAAGCGTCGAAGGCTCGGTGACCGTTGATTCGGGCCAGAGGATGTCCCGCACGTGTATCGGCTTCACCTCGCCGGGGCGCAATCGCAGCGCGCGGCGCGCCACGGCCCATGCGGCGTCACGGCGCGCGTCACCCGATCCGAGGTCGTTCCAGATGCGCCGCGCGATCTCAGGCGGCGTCGTGTCCGCGGCGGCTAGATCGATCAGAAGGTGCTCGCGTTTTTCGTCGTCCGCAATTCCACGCGCAGATCCGAGCGCCTCGTCGAATTCCCCCGTCGCCATGTATGCCCGCGCCGCATCGGCGACAACCTCCCAGCGCGAGCCGTAAGGACTGTCGCGCATCGCGCGATGGGCCCGATCCACGGCGCGGTCGCGCGCGACGTCCGCGATCGGCAGCCCCAATCGCCTGGCGTCGTGCCACACCATCGCGACCGCGGTGCTGCTGCGATCGGTGGACAGTCCGCCTTGGACCTCCGACGCCGCTTCCAGCGTTCGCTCGAATGCCGCCTCCACGCGCGCTGGCTCGCCTTGCTCGCCATACAGGTCGGTCAGGGCGTGGCCGAACCAGGCGAGCGCGAACGAGGGCAGGGCCAGACGTCCGAGCAGATCGTCGTCCAGCGACGCGCGGGCAGGGACTTGAATTCGATCGACGAGCCGTCGTGCGGCGTCTCGAAAGCCGGCGCGGACGAGTCCTGCTGCCAGGGCGCTACCGCCCAGGACGGCGACCCAACCGTGATGGCGCGATCCCGACAGCGCGCGTGAAAGGCATCGCAAGACGCGCGGCGAGAAACTGCCGGTGGAGCACAGCGCTTCGGCCAGTGCGGCTACGCGCTCGGGATGTTCCTCGGCGGAACGCGCCACTTCGGGAATGATCCGCAGCCACGTGACGCGTGCAACCGGGCTCGGCGTGAGCCGGCCGAGCGCATTGAGGATCATGTCGAACTCTTCCTCGTCGATCGTCAGGAGTCCTCGACGCTCGATGGCGCGAGCCGCCAGTCTTGCGCCGCGCCTGCAGCGGCCCAGTCGTCCCCAGGCGCGCGCGATGGCCAGGTGCATCAGGAACAACGGACGCTCGAACGGGTAGGGGCGCCACGGCAGGCGACCGACGGTCAGATCCAACGCGAGCAGCTTTTCCGGATCGGTGCAGGAGGCGCAGGCAGAAATGACGAGACGCGCTGCGACCGCCGGATTCTCGCACGCCGCTGCCGCGAGCACCTCGCCCCAGGCCCTGCGGTCATCGACACCCGCCGATGCCACCGCCCGCAACGCGAATCTCGGCGCGTGGCTCAATTCCTCTTGGTCCGCAAGCGCCGCGCGATGCCATGCTTCGTCCGCTTCATCCGGCCTTTCGAGACGCGACAGCGCGCTCGCAGCCTGACCGAGCATCGTGGCGCGCGCCCTGGAATCTGCGAGCGCCGCCGCCCGATCGCGCAGCGCGAGAATACGCGGGCGCTCATCGCGCGATGCCGTGGCAATCCATTCGGTCCAGATGACCGCCTTCGAGGGTTGTTCGGCCAATTCGGCACTCTCGAGGCACCGGTTGCGCAGCGTTGTGCGTGCGCCCACGTCGAGCGTGGTGGCTGCCTCGAGTCCTGCCCGTACGACGGTCGCGCGCAGGTTGACGTCCTGGATCGAGATGCCGGCCTCAATCGCAGCCTCGAGGGCGACGGCGGCCTGCACCCGGCTCGCGACGTCGATCAGCCTGCGGAGTTCGCGCGCGCGCGCCTGGTCGTTCTCCAATCGTGCTGTCCAGCGCGCCAGGCGCCGCAGCCACCGCGTCGTCCAACCTGCGTCGGGACCCTGACGGGTGAGGGCGCCGAGCTCGATCGTCTCGCGCATCAGCGACACGCGGTGCTCGACGAGGAGGAACGGATTCCAGCCGACCATGGGCAGTTGAGACGGGCTCAGCGGCAGCTCGTGGCCGAGGCGCTCGGTCCGATCGGTTCGGCCGGTTGCCGCGTACGCGATGGCCAGCGGTTGCAGCAACTGTGCGCGGTTGACCGCAGTCACGCCGCTGGCGCGGTCGTCTAGCGCTTCGACGATGGCGCCCAACGCCGGGTCGAGTGGCGATGATGGCCCGCCGTCGCGGGAGGCACTGCTGTCGGGGATGGCGAGAAGGATCTCATGGACGGCCTCGAACGGCGTTCGCGCGCTCACCCGCGCGAGAAGCTGGCGAAACAACGGAATGGCCCGCGCGGCGTCAAGTCGCCACAAGCCATGCGCGACGGCGCCGTACGACCACGGCAGCGTCCCTTCCCGTCCGCATGCTTCTATCGCCTTTGCGAGCAGATCGCGCGGATACGCGTCCCATCCCTCTTCGAGCAGCGCGGTCCCAAGGGTGGCCTGCATCGCGATCTTCGCGTCGGCCAGCGTGGTTGGTCCCCGCGGGCGCCCTTCTCGTCGGGCGTCCATGAACCTGACCACCTCGTATGCCACGCCAATCGCGCGGTCTGCGGTGGTTCTCGCGACGTCGGCGAAGAATCGGACCTCGTCGATGAGTTTCTCGAGCGCTTCGACGAGTCGGGCGCCTTCCGCGGGATCGGAGACCGCCGCGGCGGCGCGCGCGACCGCCTCGAACGCGTCCATAGGCTTGGTCGCCTCAGGGCGCTCGACGAAGTCCTGACGGAGCCATCCAATCGCGGCGTCGAGGCAACGTGCCTGGTGGTCAGCGGCGATCCCGGGCGCGATCCGCGCGGCGAGCGTCGCGGCCACCGGGGCCGGACATCCGCGGCCGACCAGATCGATCGCTTCGTCGATGCCGGCATTCAGCAACCGCGCAACAGTGTCCGCCAGGAACCCGCGATCTTCTTCAGGCCACCTCAGCCCGGTGCCTGCTGCCTCGAGCACGAGCTCCCGCGCGCTCGCAGGCTGAGCGATGGCCAGCTCCAGCCGCGCAAAGAGCAGCAGGAACCGCGCGCGCGGTCGTTCCGCGAGCCAGCGGGTCTCGGCGAGCGCCGCGAGACGATCGCGCCGATACGTTTGCAATGGATCCCAGCTGGCGAATCGTCGTTCGGCATAGTCGGCCATGAGGAAGCCGTATCGCGAGACCCGTGCGAGATCGTCACGATCGAGCGCTGCATCGAACGCGAGTCCGATGTCCGCCGAGACCTCGTACATCGATTCGGTCGCCGTCAGCTTCCGTCCGCGGAATTCTTCGGCCTCGATGAGAGCGCAGAGCTCCGGATAGCGATCCGCCGCGCGATAGTGGAAGGGCAGCTCCGACAACGTGCGTGGATAGTCCAGCCCGCGCGATGCGAGATAGCTCGCGGCGCGCGAGTGGAACTGCCGTCGTGTCTCCTCGTCGAGGTACCGTCGCTCAACCGCCTGTCGAAACTGGTCGTGCGCGAAATCGATGAAGTCGGGGCGGCGCAGCAGGTGGAGCTTCAAGGATCGCAACAGGCGCGTCCAGGAAAGGTCGGGCAGCCGGTGAGCGCCCGTGGGCCGGACGAGCGAGCGCAGATCCTCTTCGGCCTGACCGCCGCGTCCAACCGCGAGAAAGCACAGGAGATCGCGCACCAGCGACCGGCCGTGCTC
>JACPPN010000200.1 GCA_016190995.1 Acidobacteriota bacterium
GGGATCCCGGTCTCGCGCCTGATCGAAGGCGAGGTGCAAAAACTGCTCAAGATGGAAGAGCGGCTGCATCTGCGCGTCGTCGGGCAGGACGATGCGATTCGCGCCGTCGCGAACGCGGTGCGACGCGCGCGGGCCTCCAAGATCCGAATCGGCCGCTCGGCAGCTTCATGTTCCTGGGTCCCACCGGCGTCGGCAAGACGGAGCTCGCCCGCGCGCTGGCTCAATTCCTGTTCGACGACGAGCAGGCGATGATCCGGATCGACATGTCGGAGTACCAGGAGAAGCACACCGTCTCGCGCTTGATCGGCGCGCCGCCCGGCTACGTCGGCTACGAGGAAGCGGGGCAGCTCACCGAGACGGTCCGGCGCCGCCCGTACTCCGTCGTGCTGTTCGACGAAGCCGAGAAGGCGCATCCGGAGGTCCTCAACGTTCTCCTCCAACTCCTCGACGATGGCCGCCTGACCGACGGCAGGGGCCGAACCGTCGACTTCAAGAACACCGTCGTGATCATGACGTCGAACATCGGCAGTCAGTACCTCGCTGAACACACGCTCCGTGCCGGCCAGACGATTGATGACGCGGTCCGCCGGCAGGTCACCGATGCGCTGCGCGCGCATTTCAGGCCGGAGTTCCTGAACCGCATCGACGAGGTGATCGTCTTCCATCCGCTTGATCGCGATCACCTGAAATCGATCGTGGAGATTCAGCTGCACCGCCTGATGCAGCGGCTCGAGGACCGGAAGATCCACGTCGAGCTGACGGACCGCGCGAAGGACCTGCTCGTCAGCGAGGGCTTCGATCCCGTGTATGGCGCGCGACCGCTCAAGCGCACGATCCAGCGGTTCGTGCTGGATCCGCTCGCCATGCGGGTGCTGCAGGGAGACTTCGGCGAAGGCGATCGCGTCCGCGTCGATGCGGCCAGCGGCGCGCTGCAGTTCACCAAGGCAGAGGCGGTCGAGGCATAGAGCAGGGATCGGCGATCGCGGATCGGTCGGGGGGTCGGGGGATCCGGGATGAGGTTTCACCGAGCCGGACGTGCGGCAGCCTCCCGAATCTCATAGACTAGACATGGTGGCCCGAGACAACCAGGCGCGTGTGCCGAATCCGCGCGGCGATCGCCGCGGGTCGGATCGCCGTCGAACCATGCCGCGGCCCGGCTCGGCGGTGTGGTACGTCTTGGCGTTTTTGCTGGTCCTGATGCTGGCGCAGGGCTATTTCCTGATGCAGGCGGAGCGCGCCGTCCCCTACAGCGAATTCAAGTCGATGGTCCGGGCCGGCCAGGTCGCGGAGGTCGTGGTCGGATCGGAGCGCATCCGCGGCAGCCTGAAGCTCGAGGATCCGAATCGAGGCCGTCACTTCGTCACGACACGCATCGAGGATCCCAAGCTGCTCGAGGATCTGGAGAAGCACGGTGTGCGCTACGCGGGAGAGGTCGCGAATCGCTGGTTGCCCGAGCTGCTCGGCTGGATCATCCCGCTGCTCTTCTTCATCGGCCTCTGGAGCCTGTTCTTCCGCCGCATCGGCGGCGCCGAAGGCGGCGTGATGTCGTTCGCCCGCAGCCGCGCGAAGATCTACGCCGACGACGACGTGAAGGTCAGCTTCGCCGATGTCGCCGGTGTCGATGAAGCCGAGGAGGAACTGCGGGAGATCGTCGAATTCCTGAGGAACCCGAAGAAATACACGAACCTTGGTGGCCGCATTCCGAAAGGCGTCCTGCTGGTGGGCCCGCCCGGGACCGGCAAGACGCTGCTCGCCCGGGCGGTCGCGGGCGAAGCGAAGGTGCCCTTCTTCAGCCTGAGCGGATCCGAGTTCGTCGAGATGTTCGTCGGCGTCGGCGCCGCGCGCGTGCGCGACCTGTTCGCGCAGGCCGAAGGAAAGGCGCCCTGTATCGTGTTTATCGACGAGCTCGACGCCCTCGGCAAGGTCCGCATCCAGAGTCCGATGGGCAGTCACGAGGAGCGCGAGCAGACGCTCAATCAGTTGCTCGCCGAGATGGACGGCTTCGATTCGCGCAAGGGCGTCATCATCATGGGTGCGACGAACCGTCCCGAGGTGTTGGATCCGGCCCTGCTGCGACCGGGCCGGTTCGACCGCCAGGTGCTCGTGGACAAGCCCGATGTGCGCGGGCGCGAGGACATCCTGAGAATCCACACCAAGGGCGTGAAAACCGCGCCACAGGTCGACTTGAAAGTCGTCGCGGCCCGGACGGCCGGATTCGCGGGCGCCGATCTGGCGAATCTGGTGAACGAAGCGGCGCTGCTGGCGGCGCGCAAGGACAAGACGCAGGTCGAAATGGCGGATTTTGACGAGGCGATCGAACGGCTCATCGCGGGGCTCGAGAAGAAGCGGGTCATGAGCCCGAAAGAGCGCGAGATCGTCGCCTATCACGAATCCGGTCACGCCATCGTGGCCAGCGATCTCCCGGGCCTGGATCCGGTGCACAAGATCTCCATCGTGCAGCGCGGGTTCGGGGCGCTGGGCTATACGATGCAGCTGCCGCTGGAAGACCGCTACCTCATGCAGCGCGGCGACTTGCTGAACCAGCTCTCCGTGCTGCTCGCGGGTCGGACGGCGGAGGAGATCGCCTTCGATGAGATCTCGACCGGGGCGCAGAACGACCTGCAGCGCGCGACGGACATCGCGCGCGCCATGGTGACGGAGTTCGGCATGAGCGACAAGCTTGGCGCCGTCAACTACGACGGCAACAAACACAACCGGTTTCTCGACCTGCCGTTCCCGATCGAGCGCGGCGCGTACGCCGAACACACGGCCGAGCTCATCGACGCCGAGGTCAAACGGATCATGACCGATGCGCACGATCAGGCCCGCAGGGTCCTGCTGCAGCGCCGCGATGCGCTCGATCTCGTCGCCAGACGCCTCCTCGAGAAGGAGGTTATCGAAGGCGCCGAGCTCCGTGAGCTGCTCGGCCAGCCGCCGCATCCGGTGCCCGATCCGAATGCCCTCCCTCCCC
>JACPPN010000188.1 GCA_016190995.1 Acidobacteriota bacterium
CTGTTGTCCGTCGCGGTGATGGTCGCCGTGTACGTGCCCTGCGCGTTGTAGATGTGAGAAATGCTGCCCGTGGTCGCCGCGCCGAGATTCGCGCTGGTTGCGTCGCCGAAACTGACCGTCACATTCTGGATGCTCGATCCGGTTGCCGCGGTCGCCGTGAAGCTGAACGTCGTCGGCTGACCGGCTGCCCCCACAGTCGCGACGCTGATCGACACGGTCGGCGCGTTGGCCACCGTCACGTTGACCGTGGCGGTCTTGCCGGCGACGTTCGCCGTCACCGTCGCATCGCGGTTCGTCGTGAGGGTCGTTCGCGCGAAACCGTTCTCGTCGGTGACGACGACGTTGGCGCCGAGGGTTCCCGCCGAGGTCGTGAAGTTGACCGGGGCGCCATAGAGAGGATTCCCGCTCGCGTCGGTGACGATCGCCGTGATGGCCACCGTGCCGCCGGTCGGGGGCACCGTCGTCGGGCTTGCGGTCACCAGCACGCCGCCGGCGCCCGCGCTGCCGACCTTGATCTCGATTTCCGCCGTCAGCTTGGCGCCCCCCGAAACGGCTCCGATTTTCGCAGTGCCCGACTGCGGGCCGGCTTCGAACCGAACCGTCACCTTGCCGTTGTTCGTCCTCGCCTCGTGCGGCTGAATGGACCCGAGCGTCGTCGTAAAGGTCACGAGGGTACCGTTCTGAACGGGCGTTCCTGGCAATTCCAGGATTGTGGCGATGATCTCGGTCGTACCGCTGACGGGGATGACGCCGTTGGTCGCGAAGAGGGTGATCGTCGATCCGCTCGGAGCAAGGAGCGAAACCTTGTCGCACGCAGCGGATAACGCGCAGACACCGAAAACCACCAGGATGCAGGCGGTGCGCACGCGTCTCAGAGGAACTTGCTGGCGACGGACGGTGATTGATTCCATGATAGATGCTAACGATAATATCTGCATGAACTTAGGGGGTCAACTCTGCCGAGCTGGTTCGGAGCGCGGGTACGCGATGGCTGCACTTCTCGTGTCCATCGCGGTGATGGGCGTGATGATGACCATGGCGATGCCGGTCTGGCGCCATGCCGCCCTCCGCGAGAAGGAAGCCGAACTGGTCTTCCGCGGAGAGCAGTATGCACGGGCGATCGGGCTGTTTCAGCGCAAACATCCGGGCGCCTTCCCGCCGAACCTCGATGTGCTGATTGAGCAGAAATACCTGCGCCGGAAGTACAAGGATCCCATGACGAAGGACGGCGAGTTCCTGCTGTTGTATCAGACGAGCAATCAGCCGGGCATGGGCGGTCCAGGCGCCTCTCGTCCCGGCGCGGTTCAACGGCAGGGCGGTGCCCAAGCCGACGCCGAAGGTCGAGGCGGGGGAGTCATTGCGGCAAAAGCGGGCGCGGTCGTTTCGGGCGCGCACGGTGGGGTGACCGGCGTCGCAAGCGCGAGCAAAGAGCGCTCGATCC
Organism: Acidobacteriota bacterium; assembly: GCA_016190995.1. Lineage (GTDB taxonomy): Bacteria > Acidobacteriota > Vicinamibacteria > Vicinamibacterales > JACPPN01 > JACPPN01. Next base: position 1,442 of record JACPPN010000188.1, read on the forward strand.
GGCTTTACAAAGGACGTCAGCGTTACAACGAGTGGCAATTCGTCTATACGCCGGTCACCCAGCGCGCCGGCGAAACCCCGGGCGAGGGATCGGGCAGCGGTCAGCCGGGGATGCCGGGGGGCATTCCGGGACGGCCTGGAGTGCGGCAGCCCGGAATCCAATCGAGGCCCGGAATGCAGCCAAGGCCGCCGAACATGCCCGGCGGAGCTCGCAGGCCCCCGCCATAAGCGCACAAGCGTCGCCGGCACCGCTTACGATTTCCGTCTGACTATCCTGCGCCCACCCTTGTCTTTTTCCACCAACGCCCTATAGACTGTTGAATTCTGATTTCAGTCTGGGGGAGGTCACTGAACTCGCTACAATAGGACGCCCTTCCGACTGCCACCTCAGTCGCCCCCTGGGTCGGTGGTTTTGTGCGTCTGTACGAATTCCGTTGGAGGATGAGATGGCCCGTTTGAAGCAGTACTTGGTTTTGCTCGCCGTCGTCATCACGCTTCCGGCCGTGGCCCTGGCACAATCCGCCGACACGGCTACCGTCATCGGCACGATTACGGATAGTCAGGGCGGCGTGCTGCCGGGTGCGGCGATTACGGCGCACAACGTGGACACCGGGTTCGCGCGGGCGGTGGTGTCGGAGGCGAACGGCTTTTATCGGCTCAGTGCTCTTCCGCCGGGTCGTTACGAGCTCACGGCGGAGCTGCAGGGCATGGAGAAAGTGACGCGCCGGGGCGTCACCCTGACCCTGAACTCGCAGAGCGTTCTGGACTTCACGCTCCAGATCGCCGGAGTCTCGGAGGCGATTGTCGTCACGGCCGACTCGCCGGTCGTCGAGACGACCACCGCGCAGGTGGCGTCGACGATGACGCGGGACCAGATCGACGCCCTGCCCCTCATCGGCCGTAGCGTGTTCAGCCTCGTGCGTCTGACCCCCGGCGCGCAGAGCTCGAACGGCACGTCGTTCACCGGCTCGCGCGGCCGCTCGAACCAGTTCCTCATCGACGGTGTCGACAACAGCGAGGACATCTCCGGCTACAACCGGCAGGAATTTGCCGTCGACGCGATCAAGGAATTCCAGGTGCTCATCAACAACTTCAAGGCGGAATACGGTCGCGCGTCGGGCGGTATCATTAACGTCGTCACCCGCTCTGGGACGAACAACCTGCACGGCAACGGGTTCTACCTGTTCCGGAACCAGGACCTGATGGCGAAGGATCCTTTCGCCACCACGAAGGATCCGTTCCAGCGGATTCACTACGGCGGCACGGCTGGCGGACCGATCGTCCGAGACCGGACGCATTTCTTCAGCGCATACGAGCGGGAGGATCGCGACACCATCTCGACCCAGACCTACGTCCTTCCTCCGGCAAATGCGGCTTTTTCGCCGGCGACGCTCCAGTACCTCAAGTTAGGCGGCATCGACCCGGCGATATTCGGCGCTGGAGGTCAGACGCGGCTCGTTCGTCCTGAGTTCGTTGACGTACACAAGTTCAACAGCCGCGTCGACCACCAGATCAACAATAACCAGACTCTGACGGTTCGCTACACGTTGGAGCGCGAGCTGGATCCATCCGGCACGAGCGATACCATCTACGATTTCAACGGTGCCACCTCGTTCTTCCGGACGCAGTATGGCAACGTGGCGCACAAGTGGATCATGTCGCCCACCCGCGTGAACGAGTTCTATATGCAGATCGGACAAACGAAGGGCGACTGGAAAGTATCGGCGCCGAACCTCCCGAACATGACGGCGGGGGGCTCTACGAGCTGGTCGTTGGGCGGACCCTCGAACTACCCGCAGGCTCGCACCGATTACGTGTATCAGTTCGTCAACGCGCTCACGTGGATGAAGCCCGGCACGAGCTGGGGCGATCACACGATGAAGGTCGGGGCCGACTACAAGATATTCAAGTCGAACAGCTTTTTCGACTCGAACTTCCGCGGCACCTACACGTTCACGACCCTGAGCGATTTCATCACTGGAAACCCATCGCGATTCACGCAGAACCGGGGTGATTCACGCTTGAAGCGGCCGAACAGCCAGCTCGGCATGTACGCGCAGGACGACTGGCGTGTGAACACCGCGCTGACGTTGAATGTGGGCGTCCGCTACGACTGGGAGAACGCGAGAACCGAGGCCCTGCGCGATGTGAACCCGGACGGCAGCCCCGGGCCCGGCATCGGCGAGGACAAGAACAACCTCTCGCCGCGGTTCGGGTTCATCTGGGCGCCGGGCGGCTCGACCAGGCAGGCGATCCACGGCGGCACGGGCGTCTACTACGACCAAATCATCCTCAACATCATCGGCAATGCGCGCTTCACGCCGCCGAAGGTGCGAGGCATCCAGATCGATAGGGTATCTGGGCGGCCAGTACCATTTCCCGATCCCACAGCAGGCGGCACGGTCGCGTTCCCGCCGCCGAACGTGTCGATCATCGATCCCGAGCTGGTGACGCCGCGAAACTGGAATTCGTCGATTGGCTATCGCCGGGAGATCACGACCGACATCGGCGTGGACGCGACCTATGTGCACAACCGCGGGTACGATCACGTCGGCATCGTCAACATCAATGCCGGCACCGGTGCGTCGATCACGGGCGGCGGCGCCATTCGGCCCGATCCGAACTTCGTGAACAAGTCGTTCTATACGAATCTGGGCCGGATCAAGTACGACGGCCTGCTGCTCGAGGTGCGCAAGCGCCACAGCAACCGCTGGCAGGGCGGGTTCAGCTACACGCTTTCGAAGACACGAGACAACCTGTTCAATTTCGTGAGCAGCATCTTCTACCCGCAGTTCCCGCAACTGAACGAAGGCCCGGGCGCCGATGACCGCCGTCACCGGATCAATGCACACGTCGAGCTCGATCTGCCTTGGGACCTGCAGTGGGCCACGATTCTCGACTTCGCAACCGAGGCACCACTGGACATCACCGCCGCGCGAGACCTCAACGGTGACGGTTTGACGGGTGAGTGGGTGAACCAGCTTGTCTGTCGCAACATCCAGTGCCCGGGGTTCAACTACTCCCGAAACAGCGTGCGAGAGCTGTCCGTGGACGAAGCGAACCGCCTGCGGGCGTTGTTCAATCTCTCCCCGATCACGAAGTTCGACAACAACCCGAAGCGGAAGAACGTCGACATGACCGTCCAGAAGCGCATTCGCATCAAGGGCGACAACGTCGTGCGGGTCACGGTCGAGGCGTTCAACGTGTTCAACTGGCCGGTGCTTAACCAGCCGGGGCAGACCATCACGTCGTCTCTATTCGGCCAGATTACCGGGATCAACGACGGCTTCAGCGCGCGTGTTCGAGCGATTCAGTTCACGCTCCAGTACGACTTCTAGCCGGCAGGGCTGAAGCCCTGCGCCGCGACCGATCGTCGTCGGCGCGACCGGTTGGACATGGTGGGGCGGGTCGGCGTTGTCGGCCCGCCCCGAATCTTTTTCTGGGCATGGCCTCTTTTCGCTTCGCCGCCGCGCGCGGGCCGATCGTCGTCTTGCTGGCGCTGCTCATTGCAGCGAGCGCCGCCTGCAGACGCGCGGCCCGGCCGCTTTCGTCCTCGCGGCACAATCTCCTCCTCGTGACAATCGACACACTTCGCGCCGATCGCGTGGGGTGCTATGGCGACGGGCAGGCCTCGACTGCCACCCTCGACGCGCTTGCTGCGGAAGGGTGGAAATTCGATCCGGTTCTGACACCGGTCCCGATCACGCTGCCGGCGCACGCAACGCTTCTGACCGGTGAAGAGCCGCCCGGCCATGGTCTCCGGAGCAACGGGGCTTTCACGCTTCTGCCGGATCAAGAAACGCTCGCGGAGCGACTGAAGGCTGAGGGCTACGAAACCGCGGCATTCGTCGGCGCATTCCCGCTCGACCGACGGTTCGGTCTCGCGCAGGGATTCGACGTCTACGGCGATCGGACCGAAGAATCGCCCGGCGGGTTTCATTTTCGGGAGCGGCGCGCAGAGGCGGTGATCGACTCGGCCGTGCGATGGCTCGCGGGCGCGCGGCGGCTGCCGCTCTTCATGTGGGTTCACCTTTACGACCCGCACGATCCGTACGATCCACCGCCGGCGTTTCGCGAGCGATTCGCAAGCGACCTCTATCGCGCGGAGATCGCGTACACCGACGCGGCGCTGGCGCGGCTGTTCGATCACGTGCGGCGCGCGGGGTTGTGGGATGACACGGTTCTCATCGCGGCGTCGGACCACGGCGAGGGCCTTGGCGATCATGGCGAAGAGACCCATGGTCTCTTCATCTACGAATCCACCACGCGCGTGCCGCTCATCGTCAAGCCCGCCGGCGGTGCGCGGCTGCGGGCCGCGCCGTGGCAGGTCGACAGGCTGTCAGGCGTGATGGCGCTGGCGCTGCAGCTGACGGGTGTCAGGGACGCGCCCGCTCGGACGCGCCTGCCGAAAATGCCGCCCTACTTGGAATCGCTCGCGCCCGAGCTCGATTACAACTGGGCGCCGCTCTTCGCGCTTCGAGAAGAGCGGTGGAAATACATCGACGCGCCAATCGCGGAGTTGTACGACCTCTCGTCCGACCCACGTGAGACGCGCAATCTCGCGGCGGAAGCGGCCGCCGCGGGCACGGTCGAGCGGCTGCGGGCCAACCTCGAGGCGGCGAAACGTCAGCTCGAACGGGGGACGACAGACCGCGCTCGCTCGGCACCGTCGCCGGAGACGGTCGAGGCGTTGAAGAGCCTCGGGTACGCAAGCGGCACCGCCGCGCGATCGGCGGGGGACGCGCGCGCGCGGGCGCCAGATCATCAGCGACGCGATCCGACAGCTCGAGGTGGCGCGGAGCAAGGGGCCCCGTCAGCCTGACGTGCTGTACGCCCTCGGGGAGACATATCGTGGCGTGGGGAGACAAGCGGAGATGCGCCAGGCGTGGACGATGTTTCTGGAAGTTTCCGGCGCTGACGACGCGCGTCGTCGCGAGGTACAGGGGTGGTTGCACCCGTAGCTTGTTGAACCCGTTGTGTCCGACTTTAGAGAAAAGCTCTCACCGCAGAGAACACAGAGCGCGCGGAGGAACGATTTTCAAGGAAACCCTGGCTCCGCGTCCTTCGCGCCCTTGTACGGTGATGGCTTTTCTTCACAGCCGGACCCCCTGGCCGGCCGCGCGAACAGCCGGACCGTACAACAGCTACCCCGTGACCGTCTTCCATCCGCGTCGCGCCAGGTCGCGGTAGATCGCGGCGATCGCCAGGGCAGCAACGAGGAAGTAGGGGACTGCGGCCATGGCGGACTGCAGAATCAGCCGCCCCACGCCAAAGAGCAGCGCGTAGATCATGACCCACGCCGCCATCCAGTCCACGATCAGGGCAGCGATCGGCTCGGGATCGGGAAGCCCTGCGCGGCGGGCGACGCGCGTCCATCCCGGCCCGCCCGGTCGAACGCGACGGTAGAACGTGGCGAGCCAGGCCTCGGGCTCGGGCGCCGTGACGAAGGTCACCCCCACCCACCAGAACGTCGTCCAGGCGACGAGGTAGAGCAACGTGTACGGGAACGCCAGCGACGTGAACGCGCGAACATACAGAAAACCGATCGCGGGCGCCACCATGGCGGCAATCTCCGACCACGCGTTCACGCGCCACCAATACCACCGGAGAATCAGCACGAGCCCAATGCCCGCGCCCGATTCGAGGATGAACTCCCACGCGCCGCGAATGCTCTCGAGGTAGAAGGTGATCACGGCAGCGAGCAGCATCATCGCGATCGTCGTCATCCGGGATGCCCACACATAGTGTGTTTCCGAGGCATCGGGACATACGAACCGCCGGTAGAAGTCATTGACCACGTACGACGTACCCCAGTTGAGCTGCGTCGAGATGGTCGACATGTACGCGGCGAAGAAAGCCGCGAGCAGCAGGCCGCGCCAGCCGACCGGCAGGTGATCGCGCATCACCATCACGTAGCCGGCTTCTTTGTCGGCGAGGTTCGGGTACAGGATGACCGACGCGAGCCCGACGAGAATCCAGGGCCAGGGGCGCACACAGTAATGCGCGACGGTGAACCAGAGAGTCGCGAGAAACGCATGACGCTCGTCCTTCGCCGACATCATCCGCTGCGCAACGTAGCCGCCGCCGCCTGGTTCCTGCCCCGGATACCAGCTCGCCCACCACTGGACGCCGACGTACGCCACGAACGCGGCGGCGGGCAGCGACAGCGAGAGCGCATCGGTCGAATGGCCGCTCCCGAGCGAGGGGACGAAATCGAAGATGGAAGCGGGCAGGCGCTCGCGCAACCCCGCGAGGCCGCCGACCTGGGGCAGCGCGAGCGCGAACCAGGCAAGCACGATCGTTCCGCTCATCGCCAGCAGAAACTGAAAGAAATCGGTGACGACGACGCCCCGGAGACCGGAGAGCGCGGAGTACAGCCCTGTGATCGCAAGGCTCACGAAGACCGCTGTCAGGCGGTTCCATCCCATCGTAATGAGCAGGATCTTCGCCATCGCCAGGTTGACCCAGCCCATGATGAGGCAGTTGATGGGAATGCCAAGATAGAGCGCGCGAAAGCCACGAAGGAGCGCCGCCGGCCTACCCGAATACCGGAGCTCCGCGAATTCCACGTCGGTCAGAACGCCGGCGCGACGCCACAGTCGCGCGAAGAAAAACACGGTCAGGGCGCTTCCCAGCGCGGCATTCCACCAGATCCAGTTGCCGGCGATGCCGTTGCGCGCCACGAGGCCGGCGACGGCGAGCGGCGTGTCGGCCGCAAACGTCGTCGCCACCATCGAGGTGCCGGCGAGCCACCACGGAAGATCGCGACCCGAGAGAAAGAACTCGCGGACGCCGGTTCCGGCGCGACGGTAGAAGCACAGACCGACCGCCAGCGAGCCCACGAAGTACGCGGCCACGATGATCCAGTCGAGCGCGGTCAGAACCATACTCAGGCGCTTCCCGCCTCGACGCCGGGCGTATCCACCGAGCGCGGCCTGACCGCGTCCATCACGGCGTCATGGACATCGCGCCGCACTTGCAGGATGGCGTCGTTCGATCGATCCGGATGGACGCGGTTTGTCAGCAGCACGACGTACACGCCCGACAGCGGGTCGATCCAAAGTGATGTGCCAGTGAAGCCGGTGTGCCCGATGGCCTTGGGCGACATCCGTGTGCCGCACGAGGAGGTCGGAAGCATCGTGTCCCACCCGAGCGCCCGGGAACTTCCCGGGATGAGCCGTCGCTGACTGAATCGGACGACCGTCCGCTGGGAAACGAGCAGGGGATCGCCTTCGAAGGCGCCGAGCACCAGCCTTGCGAACCGGCCGGCGCCCGCCGCCGTGCCAAACAGGCCGGCGTGGCCCGCGACCCCGCCAAGCGCCCACGCGTTCTCGTCGTGCACCTCCCCCACGAGCAGGTGGCCGCGCCACGGATCGACCTCCGTTGGCGCGATGCGGTTCCGCCAGGCCCGGGGAGGCGTGAATAGGACCGGATCGGGGCGGAGCAGCGCGGCAATGGGCGCGAATTGATCGGCAAGGCGGGAGCCGCCCGCGTTCTCGATGACGAAGCCGAGAAGGATGAAGCCCAGATCGCTGTAGATGGACCGAGCCCGCGGCCTGTATTCGAGGGGGAGCGCGCAGATCGCCTGCTGGAATTCCGTGCGGCCGCTGTGGTCCCGGAAGAAGGGCAGGTACGACGTCAACCCCGAGGCGTGCGTCAGAAGGTCCTCGACCGTCACCTCCTCCCGATCGAGGCCGCGCCACTCGGGAATCCACTTCGACACACGGTCGGTCAGCCCGAGCTGTCCCACGTCGACGAGCCGCATCGCCACGGCCGTCGTCGCGATCACTTTCGTCAACGACGCGAGGTCGAACACGGTCGTCTCGCCGGTGGGCGGTGCGCCTTCGTCGTACGTGAAATAGCCGAACGCCTCGGACCAGAGGACCGTTTCGCGCGTCCCGACCTCGACCACGGCAGCCGGAAAGGCGCGCGCCGCGATGGCGGTGGCCATGATGTTCCGGGCGTGGAGGAAGGAGGTCATCTTTCAGTTGCGGAGCGGAGGCATGCGTCGGCCACAAGACCTGCCGTGAAGGTCGCCACCGAGCCGATGAGGACGTACCACTGCCAGGAGACGCCGTACGCGCGCACCGCGAGCATGGTGATGATGCCGACGCCAATCCCTCCGAAGGTCGCGCGCTGGCCGACGCGGGACGTGAACGTGCCCAGAAAGAAGATGCCGAGAATGATCCCATTGGTAAAGGACGCGATTCCCAGCACTTCGTCGACGACGCGCCGAGACAGCTGGATGGCGACCATCGCGACCGCAATCTGGACGACGCCCCAAGCCAGCGTCCAGAGCCGCGATGTCGTCAGATAGTGGCGCTCGGAACGCCGCCCGCCCGTCATCGGGATGTAGAAGTCTGCCATCGCGGTTGCCGACGAGGAATTGAGCGACGAGGAGAGCGTCGACATTGCGGCGGCGAACACCGCCGCGGTCACCAGACCGATGACGCCGCGTGGCAGATGCGTCACGATGAACTGCGGGAAGACGCGATCCGTGGTCACGCGTCCGGCGATCGTGACGGCCGAGAGCTCCGCCGGCGCGTGCATCGTGTAGTACACCCACAGCATGATGCCGATCAGCAGGAACAGAACGAACTGTACGAAGACCACGACGCCGCTCGCCAGGAGCGCGACGCTGGCGTCCCGGCGCGACGCACTACAAAGATATCGCTGCACGATCAGCTGGTCGGTACCGTGCGTGGCGGTCGTGAGGAAAGCTCCGCCGATCACCCCCGACCATAGCGTATAGCTCCGGGTCCAGCCCCAGGCGGGATCGATAAGCCTGAACTTTCCCGCCGCACCGCCCGCTTGCACCACCTCGGTCCATCCGCCAGGAATACGGTCCAGAAGGATGAGGGCGGCCAGACCGGCGCCCCCGAGGTACACGACCAGCTGAACGACGTCGGTCCAGATGACGGCGCTCATGCCGCCCAGATACGTATAGATGATCGTCGCGCCCCCGATGACCAATATCGAACCGATCAAGATCGCGAGCGTCGCGTCGCCGCCCGGTACCCACGCCGTCACCGATTGTCGAAGGACGGGCGAGGTCAGCAGCAGGACGGAGAGGACAAGCCCGGTCAGGTAGAGCCGGAACCCGTCCGCGAGGCTGCGTGTGAGAAGAAAGAGACCCGCGGCAAAGCGCTTCACCTCGTCGCCGAACCGCTGCCCGAGCAGCTGGTACACGGTGAGGAGCTCGCCGCGAAAATACGATGGGATGAAGAGCACGGTCACGATGAGGCGGCCGATCAGGTACCCGATGACGAGCTGGAGAAACGTCAGGTCGGCCCCGAACGCGTAACCCGGCACGCTCACGAACGTCACCGTGCTCGTTTCGGTCGCGACAATCGATCCCGTGATCGCCCACCAGGGAATCGCGTGGCCGCTGACGAAATAATCGTTCACGCTGTGCTGCGATCTCGAGAAGTAGATGCCGAGCAGCACGGTGCCCGTCAGATAGCCGACCAGTATGGCGACGTCGAGGGGGTGCATCAGGGGCGGACTGCAGATTTCAGGGAATCAGATTTCAGATGGCAGGTCGAGGCTTTTCGATTGCGGTCTGAAATCTGCAGCTGCAATCGGCAATTCCATCCACGTCATCGAGATTGCGAAATCGCCCTCACGTCTGGCGCGAACGCGGCGCGGCCAAGCTGGGCAAGATAATCGGGCTGGTGTTCGGACGGATTCGTCAGGCTGTCGTACGAGTAGAGAACAACGCCCGCCGCGCCCAGGCGCCGAGCGGCTCGAATGTAGTCGAGCGTCTGGGTGAAGGAGAGACGATACGCCCCGATTCCCGCCCAGACGGGACGCGGGCCGGCAGCGTCCCGCGCCAGGGCAATCTGCCCCGCGAACTGCTCGGGATCCGGCGTGTAGGCCATGGGACAGATGGCATCGAGAATGCCGGTCTGCAGCCATACGCGCCAGTCCTGGAGGCGCAGGTCATAGGCCTCGTCGGCGTTGGGGACGACCGCCGCCGTCAACATCACGTCGGGTCGCTTGTGCTTGATCGTCGTACGCAGGCGCATCACGAGAGAGGTGAGGCGCGACCGCCGGAACTGGCTCCAGCGTTCGGGCAGGGCGTCAGGAAAGGCAAAGAGGTCGAGTTTCGCGCTCTCGCGCAGCTCGTCGCGGGTGGCGGGCGACAGGTCGCGGCCCACCTCGGCGACGAACTCGCTGATCGTGTTGCGGCTGTAATCGAACTCGGCGCTCGGGTACCGAATGTAGTCGAGATGGACGCCATCGACGCGATATCGTGTCACCAGATCCGCCAGGATCGACACCGTATAGGTCGCGGCCGCGGGCTGGGCGGGCGAAAGGTACAGGCCTTCAATGTCCCGCGACCTCGCCCGGGTCCAGCGTGCCAGCTTGCCGACGTAGGCAGGGCTGGTTGGGTCGACCAGCGCCAGCTCCTCGCCGAGCGGCCGGGGCACCATCAGCCAGTCCGGGTGTCGATAGATGACGTGCGCCCGCGGGCTCGGAAGCTCGACGGCGCTCGCAACGAGATTGACGTTGATCCACGCATGGACGCGCAGCCCGGCCAAGTGGGCCTCGTCGATGACCGCCTGAAGCGGATCGAACGTCTCCAGCTGCGTCGCCAGTTCGACCGCGCGCGGGTCGACACCGTCGTTGAAGTACGAATCGCCCCGACCGCGCGCCTGCACGAGCAACGTGTTGAAGCCGGCGGCGCGCGCGGCCCGCACCATGTCGGTGATGGTACGCGGCGACGTCAGCGAGCCGCGCAGCACCCAGAGCGCGCGCACCTCGCCACCGCTGACGATCTCGGTCCGGCTCGTCGGGCCGACGAGGAGCGTGATCGCCAGCCCGAGCAGCAGAGGTCGCAGGTGCGCGTCCCGAGGAAGGCGGAAAGATCCCATGAAAACGAGCGAATTTAGCAGTGTTGAAAGGAAGGTGTCAACGCGCGCGTCGTTGTTCCGTTGAGCCTGAGCTTACCTCGTTTGACACCTGAAAAACCCGGACGCTATTCTCCGGCGTGGCCCTAGGGCGATACTGATCAATGTTCCAGGCGTTCCCGCTGTTTGACCTAGACCGGGGAGGACCTGACGTGCATGTGCTGGGCATCGATGCGGGAGGCACCAAGACCGTTTGCCTGCTCGCCGACGAGGACGGGCGCGTCGTCGCCGCTGCGCGCGGAGGCGGCGCCAACCTCCAGGCTGCGGGCGAGCTCGAGGTGGAGAAGGTGCTTCACGAGCTGATGGAGGAAGCAATCGGCAGTCGCGCGGTTGCGCCGACGGCAATCTGCCTCGGCATTGCCGGCGTCGATCGTGAAGAAGACAACCGCCTGGTTCACGGCATCATGCGGCGCATCGGCTACAAAGCTCGCATTCTCGTCGTCAACGACGCCCTCATCGCGCTCATGGCGGGCGCCCCCGACGCGCCGGCGGTGGTCATCATCGCCGGCACCGGATCGATCGCGTATGGACGAAACGCCTCGGGTGTCGCCGCTCGCGCGGGTGGCTGGGGGTACGTGCTGGGCGACGAGGGGAGCGGCTACTGGATCGGTCGCCTGGCGCTTCGCGCGGTCGTCCGCCAGGCGGACGGACGAGGCGGGAGGACGTTGCTGACGCCGCTCGTTCTGCAGCATTTCGACGTCGCGAAGCCGCAGGATCTCGTCAACGCCATCTACTACCGCGACGTCCGACCGCCAGCCATTGCGGCGGTGGCGCGCTACGTTCAGGAGGCCTTCGACGATGGCGACAGCGTGGCGGCGCACATTCTCGATCGCGCGGCCGCGGAGCTCGTCACGTCGGCCGCGTCAGTCACCTCACAACTCGGGATGACCGAGGACGAGTTCCCGTTCATCCTCGCGGGCGGCATGTTTCAGGCGATCCCGTGGCTGGTTGTGGAGCTGCCGCGGCGCCTGAACGCGATCGCGGCTCGCAGCCGCGCCGAGCGGCTCGAGAGCGAACCGGCGACCGGCGCCATCCGGCTGGCGCTCGCCGAGGCACGTGGCGGCGCACGACTGCCGGCGTACGTGACCGCCCGTTGAACGGCTCCGCGTGACTATCCGGATCTTCAAGACGGAGCGGGACGCCGCCGCCGAACTGGCCGGGCAGATTGGGGCGATGCTGCGCGACATGCCGCGCCTGGTGCTCGGGTTGCCGACCGGCCGCACGCCGCTCCCGTTGTACCGCGAGCTCGGCGCGCTCTATGGCCCGATTATCCGACGCGCAACAGCTCGCGCAACCGCGGCTCCACGTCCTCTCCAATGGCGTCACGGATCGAATCGTCGGCCTTGCGGAGGCGCCCGACTGCCTGTGCGTAGGTGAGACCGGTCTTCTGCATGACGATGGCGGCCTTGACGTTCCAGTGCGCCTTGCGCAGCATCTTCTCGGCTTCGTCGTAGGAAATGTCGGTGACGATCGAGAGGATGCGTCGCGCCCGATCCTTGAGCTTCTCCGATCCCGTCTGCACGTCGACCATGAGGTTGCCGTAGGTCTTGCCCACCCGAACCATCGAGATGGTGGTGAGCATGTTGAGGACCATCTTGGTCGCGGTGCCGGCCTTGAGACGCGTCGAGCCGGCGATGATCTCGGGCCCGACCGCGGGCGCGATGACAAGGTCGACGAAGGTGGAAAGCTCGGTCCCGGCAACGCACGTGACGAAAATGATCTTCGCGGCCGCCTTCCGGGCGCGCGTGAGGGCGCCCCGCACGAACGGCGTCATGCCGCTGGCCGAGACGCCGATGACAACGTCTTTTTTCGTCACGCGCAGGCGCGCGATTTGGCGCGTCCCTTCTTCGTAGTTGTCCTCGACACCTTCCTTGGCGCGAAAGACTGCGGGCTGCCCGCCGGCCATGATGGCCTGCACGACGGCCGGCGAGGTGCCGAAGGTCGGGGGCATTTCGGCGGCCTCCACGATGCCCAGCCGCCCGCTCGTGCCCGCGCCGACGAACACGATCCGGCCGCCGCGGTGCAGCGCCTGCATGATGATCTGCACGCCGTGAGCAATCCGTTCTTTCTCGCGATGGACGGCGGTGATCACTTTCCGGTCTTCGGACACCATCATGTCGATGATTTCCGCGACGGACGCCTTGTCGAGGTTGAGGCTGCTGGGATTGATGGCTTCGGTCGGGAGGAACTGCCACTTCGATGTGGTGGGCATCAATGCACCTCTGCCGCGGCAGCCGCTGCGGCAGGTTACTCAGCGCATGACGCGCGGGCGGCACGGCACTCGAGGCAGGTAGCGGCGGATACTACTCCTCGGGTAGGCGAGTGTCAATCTGCTAGAATCCCATCCACGTGACTCGGCCGACGCGTCCCCGCACATCCGACGGCCCTTCCGCTCAACGGCCTTCATCATCATCGTCTACGCCCAGGCCAGGAACCTCCCGTCAACGCCAGAGGGCGCACGAGCTCATCGATACGTATCTCGACCATCTCCGGATGGCCCGGCGGCTTGCCGCTCACTCACTCGAGAGCTACGCACGCGATCTGGTTGCCCTCGCTCGCTTCGCTGCATCGCTCGATCGGCCATTGGAGTCGCTGACTCGGGTGGAGCTCGAAGCGTTCGTGCGCGATCTGATGGCTTCCGGTCTGTCGCCGCGCTCCACCGCACGAGCGGTCGCGTGCGTGCGCGGCTTTTATCGTTTTCTCGTCATGGACCGGCGTCTCTCGACCAGCCCGGCCGAGGACGTGCACGCGCCGCGATCCTGGCCGTCGCTGCCCAAATGCCTGTCGCTCGATCAGGTCGACGGCCTGATCACACAGCCGGACAGGGACACGCCCCGGGGCGTGCGCGATCGGGCGATGATCGAAGTGCTGTACGCAACCGGCCTGCGTGTTTCCGAGCTCGTTTCGCTTCGTCCCGAGGACGTTCACCTCGCGGCGGGTTACGCGACGTGCGCCGGCAAGGGGCAAAAACAGCGTATCGTCCCGCTGGGCAGCCAGGCTGTGATCTGGCTGCAGCGGTACCTCGGCGAAGCGCGTCCGGTGCTCCTGCGGGGACGCAGCTCGAGTCGTCTCTTCGTCAACGCCAAGCGGGGCGGCGCCCTGACACGTGTGGGGTTTTGGAAGCTCCTGAAAGGATACGGGCGACGCGCCGGATTACCACGCGACGTCAGCCCGCACGTTCTGCGCCATTCGTTTGCGACGCACCTGCTGGAGCGTGGCGCCGACCTGCGGGCCATCCAGATGATGCTCGGGCATGCCGATCTTTCGACGACGCAGATCTACACGCACGTGCTCGAGGCGAGGCTTCGGAGCGTGTACGACCGCTATCATCCACGCCCCTGAGACACGGTTGACCGGGCGGCGGGACGTCTGTTAAGGTGAGAAGCTTCGAAGCGGTGCTCGAGGCTGCGCCGTGAGGCCTCGTCGAGCGATCCCTGCAATCCGCAGCGTCGCGGGCCGTGCCAGCCGCCGGTCGTCCGGCCGACGCTGTAACACTCCAGATTCCGACAGTCGCCAAGGAGTTCTTCATGGGCCGGAACGGGCGCCATCTGTTTACGTCCGAGTCGGTGACCGAAGGTCACCCGGACAAGATTGCCGATCAGATTTCCGACGGGATTCTCGACGCGATTCTGGCGCAGGATCCGGTCGGTCGCGTGGCATGCGAGACGCTGGTGACGACCGGCCTGGCCATCATTGCCGGCGAGATCACGACGAGCTGCTACGTGGATTTTCCGAAGATCGTCCGCGAGACGATCAAGGATGTTGGCTACACGCGCGCGAAGTACGGCTTCGATTACGAGACCTGCGCGGTGCTGTCGTCCATCCACGAGCAGTCGCCCGACATCGCGATGGGCGTCGATCCCGGCGGCGCCGGCGACCAGGGGCTGATGTTCGGCTTCGCGTGCACGGAGACCGAAGAGCTGATGCCACTGCCGATCATGCTGGCGCACAAGCTCTGCAGAGGGTTGTCGTGCGCGCGGCGTGACGGCGTGATGGACTATCTGCGGCCCGACGGCAAGTCACAGGTGACCGTCGAATACCACGGCAGCAAGCCCGTGCGCGTCGACACCGTCGTCGTCTCCGCGCAGCATTCCTCGTCCGTGAGCCCGGATACGATGCGCGATGATGTCATCGACAAGATCATTACCCGGGTCATCCCCGAGCACATGGTCGACAAGAACACGCGGTTGCTCATCAACCCGACCGGTCGCTTCGTCATCGGCGGGCCGCAGGGCGACGCCGGCGTCACCGGACGCAAGATCATCGTGGACACGTACGGCGGGGCCGCGCCGCATGGCGGCGGCGCGTTCTCTGGAAAGGATCCGACCAAGGTCGATCGCTCCGCCTGCTACATGGCGCGCTACATCGCGAAGAACTGCGTCGCCGCGGGGCTGGCGGATCGATTGCTCCTGCAGCTCGCGTATGCGATCGGGGTGGCGGAGCCGGTGTCGGTCCTTGTTGACACGTGCGGAACCGGGCAGGTGGGGGACCAGAAGATCAGCGACCTGGTGCGGGCGCACTTCAAGCTGACGCCGCGGGGCATCATGGAGGAGCTCGACCTGCGCCGTCCCATTTACCGCAAGACGGCGGCATTCGGGCATTTCGGTCGAAACGAACCTGACTTCACCTGGGAGCGAACCGACAAGGCGGCGGCGCTCCGGGCTGACGCGGGTCTTTAGGAAGCACCCCAGGGACACACGATGAACATTGCGCACGACGTCAAGGACTTGAGCCTCGCCCCGGCGGGACGGCTCCGCATCGAGTGGGCCGATCGGGCCATGCCGGTGCTCCGGCAGATTCGCGACCGCTTTGCACAGGAGAAACCGCTGCGCGGAATCAGGATTGCCGCGTGCCTTCACGTCACCACCGAGACCGGAAACCTGATGCGCACGCTCGTGGCCGGCGGCGCGGAGGCCACCGTCTGCGCCTCGAACCCGTTGAGCACCCAGGACGACGTGGCCGCCGCGCTCGTCTCCGAGTACGGGGTCCCGACCTTTGCCATCAAGGGGGAGGACCATGAGACGTACTACCGCCACTTGAGCGCGGCGCTTGAAAGCCACCCTCAGATCACGATGGACGACGGCGCCGACCTGGTGACGATGGTGTTCTCGAAACGACAGGACCTCATTCCCGACGTCATCGGCGGCACGGAGGAGACGACGACCGGCGTCATCCGCCTGAAGAGCATGGAGGCGAACGGCGTACTCAAGTACCCGATTGTCGCCGTCAACGACGCGCAGACCAAGCATCTGTTCGACAACCGGTACGGGACGGGACAGAGCACGGTGGACGGAATCATTCGCGCGACGAACATCCTGATGTCGGGCGCCCGCATCGTCGTCTGCGGCTACGGCTGGTGCGGCCGGGGCGTTGCGCTGCGCGCCCGCGGCCTGGGCGCGCGGGTGATCGTCGTCGAAGTCGATCACATCAAGGCGCTCGAGGCCGTCATGGACGGCTACGACGTCATGCCGATCGGCGAGGCGGCGAAAGTCGCTGATGTGTTCGTCACGCTCACCGGCAACAAGAACGTGATTCGCAAGGAACACTACCGCGCCATGAAGGACGGCGCGATCATCTGCAATTCGGGACACTTCAACGTCGAGCTCGATATTCCGGGGCTCGAGTCGCTTTCAGTGGCGCAGCGTCAGATTCGTCCGTTCGTCCGGGAGTATCGTCTGGCCAACGGCCGCGCGCTGTTTCTCCTCGGCGAAGGCCGGTTGATCAACCTGGCGGCCGCCGAAGGGCATCCTGCCGCGGTCATGGACATGAGCTTCGCGAACCAGGCGCTTGCCTGTGAATTCCTCGTGCGGAACGCGAGGAGCCTCGAGAAGCGGGTCCACGGCGTCCCGGCGTCTGTCGATCAGGAGATCGCTCGCCTGAAGCTCGCCTCGATGGGCATTCAGATCGACGCCATGACGGACGAGCAGGTCGAGTATCAGAGCTCGTGGCAGGAAGGCACCTAGGAAATCGCTGCGTTTCGAGTAAATGACGCGCTGGAAGGTCAGCGGACTCCTGACGGCGGCCCTTGCGGCCGCCGTTCTTGTTTGGACCGCCGTCACGCTTCCTCCCGCTCGTGTCGTCCTGCGCGAGAGTGCCCCTGATCCCGGCAGCCGCGTATACGTCTCCGGCGCTTTCCACGTGCACACGCGCAACTCTGACGGCACGGGCTCGCCGGACGAGATCGCCGCGGCGGCGGCGCGGGCAGGTCTGAAGTTCGTGGTGTTCGCGGATCATGGGGATGGAATCCGCGTGCCCGACCGGCCGACGTACCGCGCCGGGGTACTGTGCATCGATGCCGTGGAGATCAGCACGACGGGCGGTCACTACATTGCGCTCGGCATGCCGGAGACGCCGTTTCCGCTCGCCGGCGAACCCCGCGATGTCGCCGACGACGTCGCGCGTTTCGGGGGATTTGGGATCGTGGCGCATCCGGGTTCGACCAAGCGCGCCTTGCGCTGGCGCGACTGGGACCTGAGGTTCGATGGCGTCGAATGGCTGAACGCCGACAGCGAATGGCGCGACGAAACGCGGCGGCGACTGCTGCGCGCGCTGCTCCAGTATCCCTTCCGCCACGCCGAAACCCTGGCCTGGCTGCTGGATCGACCGCATGCGGTGCTGCGACAGTGGGATGCACTCACGCGGACGCGTCGCGTCGTGGCGCTGGCGGGAACAGATGCCCATGCGCGCCTTGGATTTCGCGGCCGATCCGATCCGTACGAGGAGGGTGCCGCGCTCGAATGGCCGTCGTACGAAACGACCTTCCGCACCTTCTCGATCCGGGTCGGCCTCGAGGCGCCTTTCGCGGGCCGCGCAGAGCGGGACGCGCGGCTGCTGCTCGACGGCATACGCGGCGGCCGCGCCTACAGCGCGGTTGACGCGCTGGCAGCCCCCGCAGAGCTGCGTTTCCGGGCACGACACGGACAAGCATGGGCCGACATGGGGGACCTGCTGCCGGCGACCGGGCCGGTCAGATTGCTGGCGGCGAGCAACGGTCCGGCTGGCTCCCGCATGACGCTCTTTCGTGACGGGAAGGCCGTCTCGTCAGGTCCCACGATTGAGTTCGATGCCGGCGAGCCAGGCGCATACCGGGTCGAGGTCACGGTTCCCGACTCGCCCGGAGCGCCGCCCGTTCCGTGGATCCTCAGCAACCCGATCTACGTCGGCTTGCGGGCGCCAGAGCCGATGACGGCAGCCGCAGCGAAGGCGCCGGCCTCGTTGCGGTTGCTGCTCGACCCTGCGGACGTGTCACCGTGGAACACCGAACACGATGCAATGTCGCGCGCCGCAGTCCAGACCACAACCGCGAGAACCGGCGCCGAGCTGGCAACGACGTTTGCGTTGGCGAAGACGCGCGCCGGATCGCCTTGGGCGGCGCTCACCCGGACCGTCCGCGGCCAGCTCGAGGGATTCGATCAGCTGACGTTCGAGGTGCGCGCCTTGCGCCCAATGCGCCTGTCGGTGCAGCTACGCGCGCCGCTCGAGCCCGAGGACGCGCGCTGGCAGCGGTCGGTCTTTGTCGGCGCCGAGGCGGCGGTCGCGACGGTGCGATTCGACGACATGCGCCCCATCGGCCGGGACACGCCGGCCCTTCCCAGTCCCGAGAACGTCGACTTCCTGCTTTTCGTGGTGGATACGGTCAACACGCGACCGGGAACCTCCGGAGCCTTCTGGCTGCGGAATGTGCGGTTGGAGAAACGCTGAACGTCGCGAACGCGTCAGGTGCGGACCGACAGCATGAGGTACGTCGCGCCGGCCGCGAACATGATGTTCGGCGCCCACGCGGCAAGCGCGGGGGAGAGCAAGCCCGCACTCCCAATCGCCGCGAAGATGCTGTTCAGAATCCAGTAAGCCATCGCGAAGACCAGACCCGCGCCAATCCCGTACAGCGCCCCGCGGCTTCCCGTTGTCACGGCGAAGGGCACCGCCATGAGCGTCATGATGATCGTCACGAACGGAAACGCGATCTTCCGCTGGAGCTGGACGGAGTACCGAATCACGTTCAGGCCGCTGGCCTGCAGCTCCGTGATGTACTGCTTGAGTTGCGCGTACGTCATTCGCTCCGCATCGGGCTGCTCGGCGACGAGATAGTCGGGGGGCTCGATTGGCAGCTCGCGCTCCGTGAACGTGGCGTACGTGTTTCCGCCAGCCGCGTCGAATTCGCGCATCCAGCCGTTCTCCGCCCGCCACGTGTCCGTATAGGTGGCCGCCGGCACGAACGTGCGGCGCCGGAGCTGCCAGGTCCCCGCGTCGATGTCGTAGATCGACAGGCCGTACAAGCGGTTCTTCGCCGAATCGAAATCGACATAGTGATAGACGCTGCCGCTCCGGCCAACGACCCACCGCCGCGTGACGAGCCCGGGATCCTGGGCGCGGCCCGTTCGAATGAGGTGATTGAGCGCCAGGGCGCGGCGGTTCGCCGGCGCGAGAATCGTTTCTTCGAGCCCGAAAAGCGTGAGGCTCCAGAGGGCGCCAAACAGTAGCAGGGGCGCCGCGACCCGGTAAACCGAGATGCCGCATGCCTTCATCACGACGAGCTCGCTCGTCTTGGTGAACACCCCAACCGTAACGAGCGTCGCGACCAGCGCCGAGATCGCCAGCACGTAATAGACGAACTGCGGCGTCTGGTACCAGAAATATTGAAGGAGCATCCAGCCGGTCGCTTGCCGCTTGAACAGCTTGTCGGACAGATCGATGAAGGTCGAAATATAGAAGATGCCGAGCATGCCGACGAACGCGAGACCGAGCACCTTGAGATAGGTTCGCGCGATGTACCGATCCAGGATGCTGAGCGTGGGAAACCGGACGCGCGGGACCCGAATGACCAGCACACGTTCGCTTGGCCGCGTTTGTGCGGGACGGGACTTGGCCATCGTGGCGGGCACGGGCCCCTGCCGCCAGGACGGCAGCGGGACGCGCACGGTCAGAGACAGGGCGCCTTCAGTCGAGCGCGCCCGGTGGATGAGCAACCCCACGCCCGCCGCGCCCAGGATGACGTCGGGGATCCACCGCGCGACGTGCGGCGAGAGCAAGGCGCCCTTGGCCATCGCTTCGCCCATGTACATGATGACGTAGTAAACAAAAATGACACCGATCCCCAGAACGAAGCTTGCCAGCTTGCCGTCGCGCCGGCTCGTCACCCCGAGGCCCAGCCCGATGACGGCGAACACCAGGCAGGCGAGTGGAATCGAGAACTTCTGGTGGATCGTCATGATCTGCCGGTGCGGAGATCGCCCCTCGGCGCGCAACCGATCGGCTTCCGCGCGCAGCTCGGCGATTGTCAGCTCCGGGTCGCCGCGCTGCGGTCCCGTCCGCGGGAACATGGCTTCGGGGTCCAGTCGAATCGTCGTGCGCTGAAACCGCACGACGCGATACTCGGCCGGGCCCTTGGCCGACAGTCGATGCTGGATCCCGTTTTCCAGGATCAGATCGACCCGGCGCTGAGATCGATCGAGAAGGACGCGTCCGTGCTCCGCGAGGTACACGTCAGGACTACCAGGCTGGCGCGTGTCGGCCAGAAACACATCCTCCCAGCCGCCGGACGGCGGCACGTCGCGTACGTACAGCACCATGCTTGGAAAGTCTTCGAAGAAGACCCGTGGCTTGACGTCTTTCTCTGCGCGCTCGGTGACGACCCGGTAGGTGATTTCGCGGAAGCGCTGGTTGGCGTCGGGCAGCGCCCAGATGAACACGTACGTCGTGGCGGTCCAGGCGAGGACCGCGAGAACGCCAACGGGGCGAACGAGACGGTACAGGCTCACGCCGCAGGCCTGGAGGGCCACCATTTCGCGATCGGCCGAGAGCCGGCCCAACCCGATGAGCAGGCCGATGAGCAGCGACATCGGGATCGTCAGGCCGAGCGCCTGCGGCAGCAGCGTGGCCATGATCTGGGCGATCGTGCCGGCGGGCACACCCTTGGCAATCAGGCTTTCGGCAACCTGCATGACGGGCGGGATTTCGAGGATGAAGGTCAGGACGAGAAGCGCCAGCAGCGTTGGCGTGAGGGCTTCGCGAATCAGGTAGCGGTCGACAATCCGCAGCATGTCACGGCCGCGCGGTGCGGCGCTCGAACGATAGTACACGGGATCGGAGCGGCGCCGGGGCGGGGCCCTCGGAAGCGACCCGCCGAAGCGGGTGTCGAGGACGGGGATTTGCGCGCAAGAACCGTCCACAGAATTTCCACAGGGGAGTTTTCGGGGCCATCGTGCATGATTCTGATAATGTATCTTATGTTAACTAACCTGCCTGAGAACCTCCCGGCACACGACACCACGCGGTCCACGCCACCCGCCCGCAGCCTCTTGATGACCCACCCCTTCCACCCCTCTCCCGAACCCCCCATTTCGGGCCAAGTAACGAAGCTTCGCCTCAAACCGCCGAGTGAAGGGCCCGGGGGCGGAGCGACGAAGCTTCGTTACTAGACCGACGAAAACTTGCTTCATTTGTGAGGACATCGGCTTTAGAAGATGTCTGGAAAAGGCCTGCTGCGAAAGAGCCAGTCGGCGTTCCGGAATCCGAGCTTTGCCAGAGCGCACCGAGCACGCTGAGACTCGGAACCTGACTTGGCGCGGCACCTACGACCACCTTGGTGCCGCCGCGCGTCTTACGGGGAGCGCCGCAGCTCCTGCAGGATCTTCTCGAGGGCGTCGATGACTTCATGCCGCGACACGTGGCCCTTGCGAAATCGCAGCTTCAGGTTGAACTCCTTGGAGGGCGC
>JACPPN010000189.1 GCA_016190995.1 Acidobacteriota bacterium
AGGCGGTGGGATTAAACCTGGCACTGACGACTAAAGTCCGTACTTGCAGCAGCGAATCCTCACCGAAGCCGCGGCGCTGTGAAAGACGGCCAAGTCCGCCTCTACAGGACATTCGGGACGCCATGACGACGTGGCCGAGTTCTCCTGTAGCGACCCTGATGCATTCATCGGCGACCGGTGCGCCAAGATGCCACGCTCCGGAATCTGGGAAGTCATCGGCCAGGCCCGTCAAGAATCTGTGCGATGCCGTTTCGACGACGCACCGCTGGTCCCGTTCAGCCGTTACGCATGACATAACGCGTAACGCTGTGAGATAATCCCGCGATGATCGTCAGCAACCGCGACAAGCGAACGGCTGACTTCGCCGCCGGCAACCGCGTGAAAGCTTGCTCCGGCATGGAGCGACTTGTCCGGCTCAAGCTGGATCGCCTTGAGGCCGCCCACGCCCTTCAGGAACTGGCCGCCTTGCCGGACAACCGTTTTGAAGCGTTGAAGGGCGATCGAAACGGCCAGTACAGCATCCGCATGAATGACCGATGGCGAATCTGCTTTAAGTGGCCGGATAAGCCGCCTGGTCCAACGAACATCGAAACTGTCGATGATCACTGAGGAGCACAGCATGGCACTCAGGGCCATCCATCCGGGAGAGCACCTGGCCGAAGAACTTGAGGCGCTCGATATGAGCGCGGCCGAGCTCGCGCGTCAGCTGAAGGTCCCGACCAATCGAGTGACGGAGATTTTGAACGGGCGGCGCGCGATTACAGGGGATACGGCGCTGCGGTTGGCCCACTTTTTCGGGACGAGCCCGCAGTTCTGGCTGAATCTTCAGGGCCTCTATGAGCTACGGTTGGCCGAAGAGAAGAGCGGAAAGGCAATCAAGAAGCTGCCGACGCTGAAGCGGCTCGAAGAGGCGAACGCATAGGGCGACGCCCAACACGGGGGCACGCTGTGCGCGAACGCAGCGTTGATGCTGCGTCAGGGGTCATTCTTGACGTTCACGGGGCCCCAGGCGTAATGTAGTCACATGAGGGACCACATCGGTTCACCCGTTCGGTCGAGACCAGCGAAGAAGGTCGTCGGCGTCAGGGACCTCAAAACACACGCCGCGCGTATCTTGCGTCACGTGCGGGAGGCGCGAGCGTCGTATATCCTGACGCATCGCGGCCGGGCGGTGGGCGTGATTCTTCCCCTCGATCCGGCTGAAGACACTTCGCCGACGACCGAGGACGCAGACGCCCCCGCCGCGTGGGACGCGTTCATGCGCGCCGGACGACGTCTCGAACGGCGGTTCCGTCCGGGCGTGAGCGGCGTACGTCTCCTCTCCGCTATGCGACGATAGATGGCTGCCGCTCGACGAGCCCCGCGCCGGCCGTTACGAACGAGAGCTTCCAAGAATCTGCGGTACACCATTGACGCGAGCGTCTTCGTGAACGCGTTCAATCCGCATGAAGAGGGCCATGCCGAGAGCCTGGCGATCCTCGCCGCGATTCAGGAAGGCGGCGACCCAGTCATTGCGCCCACGCTGCTTCTCCCGGAAATCGGATCGGCTGTGGCTCGCGCCAGCGACGACAGCGCCGGCGCACTCCAGTACGCGAACGCGACGGCCGCCCTCCCACACCTGACGCTCGTCTCGCTGAGTTCTACGATGGCCCGGCAGGCGGCCGAATTGGCCGCCACGCACCGGCTACGTGGCGCCGACGCCGTATACCTGGCTGTCGCTCGAAGGTACGGAACGACTGTGGTGTCGCGGGACCAGGAGCAGCGTTCGCGCGGGTCCGCTATCGTGACCTGTCAGACGCCTGAGGAAGCACTCAGCAACCGACAGGTTCCGAAACGAATTCCGCGAGGACGGAAGGAGAAATGAAGACCTCGATTCCGTTTAAGACGACGCGCTGGCGACCCTCATCTTCGTGACGTCGGCGGGTGTATCGGCGAAAATCCCGAGCAAACCCTGGGCATTGGGGGTTTCGTGTGGTGAGATTTCCACAGAACGCGTCGAAACATTCAGTGTTTGGTGACGGTGGTTCGTGCGGAACCGCGACAAATTGGGGGTTCTGCTGGGGGTAATTTTGGTCCAGGGCGGTTTTTGAGCGGATCGAGCGTTTTGAGCGTGTCGTTTTTCTTAGGAATTTCGCGATTTAGGCCGGATCGCCAACCCCCTGTCAAGTTCGACTCCCGCCGCCTCCACCACTCTAACTTCTTCTTTGCGCTTAACTTGCGGTTCGTCAGACTCGTTGCTGGGGCTGATTTTGGGGTTCGAGCAGAATCGGGATCGTCGGGCTTCCCAACAAGTCTTGCTCTTACGCGCCTCCGAGGAATGCCCTCCCGCCGCCTCCACGAAGTTCGCGTGGCATGCGATTGAGGGTCCCGCTTCACCGCTAGTTCGCACCTGCTGTCTGAGCCGTGACCTTCGTGCCTTCCCGCAGCTCATCGGTCCCGCGCCGAACGATGGTGTCGCCGTCTTTGAGTGGGCCAAACACCTCGATCAAATCGCCGACGCGAGCGCCGCGACTAACGTTGACCCATTCCGCAACACCGCTCCTGACTCGGATCACGAACGTGCGCTCGGTCGTCGTCACAATGCTCGTTGGCGGAACCAGCAGCGATGGGTCCGGTCTCCTGACGGGCCAACGGACTTCTGGATACATCCCGGCCCCGAGTCGCAGGTCCGCGTTTCTCACCTCGATCTCCACCGGCATCGTGCGCGTCTTCTCGTCGAGGTCATGGGCCATCAGGCTCACCACACCTGTGAAGGTCTCTCCGGGGTAAGCGGGTACCGTGAAGGGCGCACGGGCCCCTTTGACGATCGCGCCTACGAGGGCCTCGGGGACGGCGACGACCAGGCGCAAGCGCGAGACTTGATGGAGTCGGAGGAGCGGTGTTGACCCGGCCCCAGGACCCACCAGTGCGCCGGGGTGTACGTTGCGCTCGGTGATAACCCCACTGAACGGCGCGGTAATCCGCAGGTATTCGTCGAGTTCCTTGACCGCCCGCACCTGCGCCAACGCTGCCTTCGCCGAGTCCTCGTAAGAGCGCATCAGCGCTTGTGCTGCCTCTACGGTCTTCTCTGCGACGACCAAGTCGTTGCCAGCAATCACGCCCAGAGTGGCAGCGGCGGCCTTCAAACGGTCGTACGTGCCCTGTGCGCCGGCGAGCTTGGCCGACGCTTCCACGCGTTGGAGCTCGATCGCTTGAGCTTTGGCCTGTGCTTCGGCAATCTGTGCCTGCATCTCCGGCGCGGCGAGCGTCGCCAACAGCTGCCCTTGTTTGACGCTGCTGCCTCGGTCGACATGAATCTCGCGGACGAATCCGGTTACCCGGGCATGGATCGGCACCGCTAGATACGGACGAAATTCTCCCGGTAGCATCACTTCTCTCTCAACGACCTTCGAAACGACGCGCACGACGGGAACCGGAGTCTGAGCGGACGCGACCGCGGCACCCAGCAGCGCAGAAATGATGAGAGCTGGTCTTCGTGTGGTGTTAGCTGCGGGGTTCATAGTGTGCACTCAGCGGATCATCGGGGTCCAACGTGGGAGAAACAGTCCGGACTCGAGCCTGGAGAATTGTGTACACGGCCGGCACGACGACGAGCGTTGCCAAGGTCGCAAGCACCAGCCCGCCAATGACGGCACGACCCAGCGGCGCCGCCTCAGCGCCTTCGCCGGCGCCGAGGGCCAGCGGGATCATGCCTGCAATCATGGCGGTGGCCGTCATCAGAATAGCCCGCATCCGACCGTAGCCTCCTTCGATGGCGGCGTCGTGGGCGGACGCGCCGTCGCGTCGGGCATATTCTGCGAACGTGACCAGAAGAATAGCGTTCGCCACCGAGATGCCGATAGCCATGATCGCGCCCATGAACGACTGCACGTTCAGCGTCGTTCCGGTGACACGCAGCATCAGTACAACGCCGCACAGCACGGCGGGCACCGCGGAGGTCACCGCGATAGCCAGACGGAACGATTGGAAGTTGGCCGCCAACAACAGGAAGATGACCACAATCGAGAGCAGAAGGCCGCGTCGCAGGCCCGACAGTGTCTCCTCGAAGGCCGGCACCTGCCCGCGGAGCGAGACGCTGACGCCGCGCGGCGGGACGCCGGCCCGCGCGATCGCCTCGCGAACATCGCCGAGGACCTGGCCGAGCGGCTGCTCATGCGTGTTCGCCGTAAAGCTGACCACGCGTTGCATGTTGTAACGGTCCACCTGCCCCAGCGTCGTGCCGTAATCGACATTCGCGATGTCGGCGACGAGGGGCCTGGACGCGCCGTTGTCCCCGTTGCGCGCCATCACGGGCAGGTTCGCCACGTCTTCGAGCGACGCCATCTTCGCCTGCGGAATTTCGACCTGAATCTGAAACCCGTTGCCGCTGGCGGGATCGCGCCAGAAGTTCAGGTCGGTGTACCGGCTCGAGGATGTCGCCGCAACGAGCGACCTGCCGACATCTGCCATCGTCACCCCGAACTGTCCCGCCCGATCGCGGTCCACCTGGATCTGGAGCGTTGGGTAGTCGAGCGGCTGCGTGTACTGCAGATCGCGGAGTGACTCCACCTTCGCCAGCTCGGGCCGGAGCTTCTCCGCAAACGCCCGCGCAGCCACGAGAGCCGGCCCTTGTACCGCGACCTCGATTGGCGTCGGGGACCCGAAGCTCATGACCTGGCTGATGATGTCTGCAGCCTCGAACGAGACGGCGATCTTCGGAAGCGCCTCCTTGAGGTGCTGTCGCAGTTGCTCCTTCAGCTCGGCGGTGATCGTGGGGGCGGTGGGTTTCAGCGCCACTCGAAGCACGGCCTCGTGCTGGCCACTCGCGAACAGGTAAATGGTGTTGATTGGGTAGTTCGGCGTCTGGACACCGACGAAGCTCGTCGTGATCTCGACATGGTCCGGACCCACCAGCTCTCTGATGATGTCCATGGCTTCTAATGCGATGACTTCGGTGCGTTCGAGGCGCGTGCCAATCTCGGCGCGGAGTCGGAGCTGAATCTGACGGGTTTCGACGCCTGGGAAGATTTCCGTGCCGACGATCGGGAACAGGACCGCGATGAGTACTCCGGTCGCCGCGATGTAGCCGCCGACTACGGCCCAGCGCATCCGGAGGACAGGGTCGAGTGCG
>JACPPN010000194.1 GCA_016190995.1 Acidobacteriota bacterium
CCGTTCTATCGATCCGAAGTAGTGCGCCCGATCCCGCACGATGGGTCCGCCGGCCGTCGCGCCGAACTGCTGGCGGCGGAACGGGGCCTGACTGGCCGCGAAGGCCGGCTTCGCGTCGAGTGAATCATCACGGATGAAGTAAAACCCGCGGGCGTGAAGGTCGTTCGTGCCCGAGCGGGTCAGGATGTTCACGACGCCGCCCGTCGCGCGGCCGAACTCGGCGGAAAACTGGTTGGTCAGCACCTGGAACTCGCGGATGGCGTCCTGGGCGAACTCTGACTGTCGATTGCCGACCACCTCTTCGTTGTTGTCGACGCCATCGACGCTCCAGACGTTGTTGCGAGTACTCTGGCCGCCGATGTTGAGGTCCGCCGTGCCGGTGCTCTTCACGCCGGGTACGAGCGTGGCGAGCTGCGCGAAGTCGCGCCCGTTGAGCGGCAGCGAATCAATCGCCTTCGTATCGATCGTCCTTCCCAACTCGGCTCTGGTCGTCTGCACGAGCGGCGCCTCCCCGGTCACCGTGACGGTTTCGGCCACCGAGGCCACCTTGAGGCTGAAATTCAAGACGAGGGACTGGTTGATGCTCAGCGTCAAGCCCTCCCGCGCCTGGGTGGCAAAGCCCGGCAATTCGGCGCGGATCGCGTAGGCGCCAGGCGGCAGGGCGAGAAGCGTGTATCTTCCCCGCTCATCGCTGACGGCGCTTCGCTCGAGCCCCGTCTCTGTATTGCGGGCGGTAACCGTCGCTCCGGGAAGCACCGCGCCCGATTCGTCCACGACGGAGCCCCCGATCTCAGCAGTGATCACCTGGGCCGCCAGCTGGGTGCCCGTCATCACGAAGCCGGCTAGCAGCATCACGACGAACGTCAGGGATATACGTCGGCTCATGTGGGGTCTCCTTATCTAACTAACGTGGGGCTCCGCCCCACACCCCCGCCTCCGCTAAAGCTTCGGCGGGCGCCGTAGCCTCGGCGAAGGCGCCGGCTCGCAGGCGCGCCGTGCGCGCCTAAGCCCCTTATGCGGCCCGCGGCCGCCGATGCAACGGGTACGAAGTTCTCGTAAGGGGCCGCATAACGGGCTAACCCACTCTCTCAGAAACGAGATGCAAGGTGAAGAGAACTGGCTTCACAACTGTAGTGCCCGGCTTCCACCTTCGCGAGAAGCTGCTACGGCGGGACCTCGACGAAGGCCGCAGCGCGGAGTCAGGGGGAAGGCCGTCAGCCGCTGAGAATACCTGGGCACAGCACGTGGCGGCGATGACCGTCGTCACGTCAAGATGTGACGTCGGTCACTGGATCGCTGCGCGGCCCCATCAGGCGCGCGACGTAGTCTCTAGCGCCTTTGCCTCCCCACGGTCGACCGCGGCCACGTCCTCGTCGCCACCCCACACGCGCGCGGCACGCAACGGTGATGACGGTCACACTCTGCCGGTGACGTTGGTCCTAGTCGAATGCGAAAGCGGTGATTAATCTACGCGGCACATCCTATGCGGCACCTGGGGGGCTCAACGAATGCGGTTCCTGGTTTCGGCCATCATTCTACTTATTGGTGCACAGACGGCCACAGCGGACGCTCCGGTCTCTCTTCTGTTGCCGCAGCGCATCGCGCCGGCGTACTCGGACGTCTTCGTGACGGCCAGGGTGCCTCGTCACACCGACAACAGGCTGCTGAGAGTGCAGGTGGATAACGGTGACACGTTCCTGCGGGCCACCGACTTTCAGCTCGACGGCGAGGAGGCGCCGATTGCGTATCAGGTGCAATGGCGAGATCTGCCGCAGGGCGACTACGCCGTCACGGCCGTCGTGATCGGGACGCAGGGCATCCGCGGTCGCACGGAGACCACGCTGAAACTGAGGCCGGCGCTGCCCCCTCGTCGCCGGCGCTGAGCAACTTCGACGCCGCGCGCCTCACCTCAAGGTGCGACGTCCCCAACGACGATCATCACCCGGGCCGGACGTCGCCTCTTCAGGACCCGCCCTTGGTCGGCACGCGCGGCAGCACGATGTGCGAAGGCCGAGCGCGATCATGGTGAACCGTTTGCCGCGCAACCTGCATCGCCGTTGTCGTCGCGCTGTTCTGGCCGGTATTGAGGTTGCGTGAGTATTTCGGGAAATTGCTGGACGAGATCTCCACGCGAACGCGATGGCCTGCGTGGAAGACGTGAGAGACGGCCCAGAGATCGATCGTGTGTTCGTAGACTTTCTCTGGCTCCAGCAATGACGGACGCTCGTAGGACGACCGGAAACGCGCCCGAATGATTCCGTCCATCACCCGCTGAGCGTACCCGTTCGGGTGAACATCCACGAGCTTCGCGGTCCAATCGGTGTCAGGTGCGCTCGATGCAGCCCACAGCTTCACCTCGATCGGCCCCGTAACCTCCATCGAGTCGTCGAGCGGTCCAGTGCTGAAGACGAGCACGTCTTCACGATTCTCGACCGGTCGTTGATCTTCCGTCGTCCCTTTCGGCGGGTCACCTGGCCTGTACACGGTGGGCACGGGATCGGCGGGGTCATAGCTATAGCGGTCGGCTGGCTCGTCAGCCGGCTTCTCCGTAGTGAGGGTGCCGTCTCCAGACAGGGTGTTGGCACGCCCTTGACTGTGGAAGTAGAACACGGTCTGCTGCGCTCGCCGCAACGGCCACTCCGATTCGCCCCGCCACCGGTTCTCGCCCATCACGAAGATCTTGACGGGAGGCTCGCTCATGAGCGCTGCGCAGCCCTGTTCTCTCAGGTGGCACTCGAACCATCGGAGGTACACAGCCTTGAGGTCGATAAGGGCATCCGGGCCAAAGTCGATGTCGCCAAGTGTTCGACTGCTGTTCACACCGTGCGGCCAGGGGCCGACGAGCAGGCGCTGGCCGCGCCTGGCTTCGGGCGAGCCACCCTGCGCCGTCATTCCCACGTAGTTTCTCAAGGACGCCACGAGATCATCGTCGAACCAGCCATCGATGTGCAGCACGGGGACCGTGATCTGGGCGTACCGATCCATGTAGCTTGTCTGCTTCCAGTAGTCGTCGAACGTGTCGTGCTCCGTCCAGTCCCGCCACCAGTCCACGCGCCTTCCCGCCGCCTCGTCGAGCGTTCGCAGAGGAAGATGCCAGTAGAGCTTGGGCAAGTCATAGAAGGAATAGTCCTGATTCGTACGCGTCGACATCATCAGCATCCACCGGGCCATCAGGAGCTCGAAGGCGCCGCCATGATACGGGGCGTCGAGGAACGGATCGGCGGGCGCGACGATGGAGATCATGGTGCGGAGGGATGAGGGGGCTCCTGGAGCGGCCATCCACTGGTTCCAGGCATGATACGAAATGCCAAAGGTGCCAACCCTGCCCGACGACCACGGCTGCTTCGCGACCCAATCGATGGTGTCGTGTCCGTCCTTGGGGTCGTGGATGAGGGGACGACCCCAGTCGCCGTCGGAGTCGTAGCGTCCGCGGCAGTCCTGGGTCACGTAGACGAAGCCGTGCCGGGCGAAGAAATGCCCGAACTCGATCTGTTGCTTGTCGTTGTTGTTGTAAGGGGTGCGAGTGAGAACGACGGGGAAGCGCCCGGGAGTGTCGGGACGGTAAATGTCGGTTGACAGGCGCACACCATCACGCATGGGCACCATGACATTCACATCCGTCCGCACCGTGGTGCCCGACTCGGGCGCGCCCTGCTGTTGCACAGGCCGTCGAGCGGCGATGTCTGGACTGAAGAGGGCCAGGGCAACGCAACCACCGACCCATACGGCGCGAGCTCTTCGCATTCGTTCCTCTTTCTGGCAGCGAGGGCGTCAGGAGCCGTCGTGGCCACGTCAGCTAGCAGGATTGAAAAACCCCTGATTCACCACAGAGGACGCAGAGGGCACAGAGAAAGCTCTAGAGTAGTAACGAAGCTCCGCCTCAAACCGTCGAGTAAGAACGGGAGCATGAAGGGCCGGCTCCGCTTCGTTACTAGTTTGCGCGGCCGCTGGGCGGCCGCGCCTAAGCCGGGCTTGCACGGAAATGTGACACATTCGTACACATTTCAGCCGTGCAAGCACGGC
>JACPPN010000195.1 GCA_016190995.1 Acidobacteriota bacterium
CGCCAGATGATCATCAAGGCGGCGCGCGAGACCCGGATGATGGTCGTGCCCGAGGGCGGCTCGCTCTTCTACATGGATGCCAGCTTCGTGCTCGACGGCCACACGGGGCTCGAGCACTCCCTGCCGGTCCCGAACCTCTATAGGGACGTGGTGACGCTGTTCGCGCGGAGCGGGACCGGGTACACGCCGACCTTGATCGTCGGCTACGGCGGGGTCGAGGGGGAGAACTACTGGTATCAGCACACCAACGTCTGGGAGAACGAGCGGCTCCTCACGTTCGTCCCGCGCCAGATCGTCGATCCGCGATCGAGGCGGCGCCGGATGGTGCCGGAAGATGACTTCAATCACATCCGGATCTCGCGCGGCGCGAAGAAGATTCTCGACGCCGGCGGGTCCGTCCAGCTCGGGGCGCACGGTCAACTTCAGGGCCTGGGGGCGCACTGGGAGCTGTGGATGCTGCAGCAGGGTGGCATGACGCCCCTCGAGGCGCTACGCTCGGCCACCCTCAACGGGGCGCGCTATCTGGGGCTCGACACCGACATCGGGTCGCTCGAGCAGGGCAAGCTCGCGGATCTCGTCGTCCTGGATCGCAACCCGCTCGACAACATCCGCAACAGCGACTCGGTCAGGTACGCGATGGTCAACGGCCGGCTCTTCGATGCGAACGCGGACGAGATCGGCAATCATCCACGCAAGCGGCTGCCGTTCTATTGGGAGCGGGAACGAAGGCAATAAAGGATGGACATTGATCCGTTGTCCTACATCCGGCCTCAAGAACGTTCACCACAGAGAACGCAGAGCGCGCGGAGGAACGATTTTCCAGGAAATCCTGGCTCCGCGTCCGCGGTGATGGCTTTTATTCACAGGCTGCTGAGGGTTCGCGCGCCTCGTCGCCGAAGAACCGATCGTGCAGCCGCTGCATCGCGGCCGGAAGATCCGCCTGTCGCAGGACGAACGTGATGTTCCGGCGCGAGGCCGCCTGGGAGACCATCGAGAGCCCGATGCCTTCGAGCGTCCCGACCAGTCGCGCCACGAGCGTTGGATCCGTGCGCAGATGCTGGCCGACCGCGCAGAGCAGCGCCATGTCGGGCTGGCAGCTGACATCGGCAAACTCTCCCAGGGCGGCGAGAATTCCGTCGATCTCGCTACGGTTGTCAATCGTCACCGACACGCTGACCTCCGAGGTGGTGACCACGTCGACCGCTGTCTGGAAGCGGGCGAACACCTCGAAGACGCGCGCCAGAAATCCATAGGCCATCAGCATCCGGGTCGATGTGATGTCGATGGCGGTGACGTCGCGCTTGCAGGCGATGGCCATGAGCTGCCGGTCGCTCGGTGCCGAGGAGACGGTGATCAACGTGCCGGGCGCCTCGGGGCGCCGGGAGTTGAGAATGCGCACCGGGATGTTGCGTTCGATGGCCGGCTGGACCGTGCTCGGGTGCAGCACCTTCGCGCCGAAGTACGCGAGCTCCGATGCTTCATCGAACGAGAGCCGGGGAACGGGGCGCGCGGACGGGATGACGCGCGGATCGGCCGTCAGGATGCCATCCACATCGGTCCAAATCTGGATTTCGTCCGCCTCGAGGGCCGCGCCGATGATCCCCGCCGAATAGTCCGATCCGCCCCGTCCAAGCGTGGTCGTCGCGCCGTCGCGGGTGGCGCCGACGAACCCGCCCAGAACAGGGATGTGTCCGCCCGCCAGGTGCCCGGCCAGCTCCAGGCGCAGCCGCTCCTTCGTCTCGGCCATCAGGGGCAGGGCTCTGGTGTGGTCGCCGTTGGTGACGATGGCGCGGCGCGCGTCGATCCAGACGGCGGAAAGGCCGGCGTCCTGAAGCGCCGCGCAGACGAGGCGGCTGCTGAGCAGCTCACCTACCGCCGCGACGGCATCGAGCACGCGTGGTGTCACGTCGCGCAACACCCCCAGCGCCGACACCACGCTCTGAAGCGTGCTGAACTCGTCGGTCAGCTCGTGCGCGAGGGCCGATCGTCGCCGGGCGTCGCTGACGACCGCCGCCACTTCCAGGTGGCGCGCTTTCATCGAATCGACGGCGCCCGAGGCTTCGTCGGCTGCGCCCGACCCGGCGAGCCCGGCAATCTGCAGCAGCCCATCGGTGACCCTTGCGAGTGCTGACACAACAACGATGCAGCCCCTGTCCTGACGCCCGACGAGGCTGACGAGGCGGCGGATCGCCTCGGCGTCAGCGACCGACGTCCCGCCGAATTTCATCACGACCATAAGTTCGTCCTGTCCCGGTCCCGAGAGTTCGTTGAGCCCGATCGCACGACATACGGCGGGCCTTCAGATCCGCCCTCACCACGATCAGAGTTTTGGAGTCTACGGGCCGAAGCATCGACCGGTCAAGCCGCCGGGCTGACAGGAACCGCGCGTCAATGCCAGGCGTCGACGGCAAAGCGATCGAGTGCCTTTTCGTCGAACGTGACGCTGATACCCGGCGTCTGAGGCAAGGGAAGCGTTCCACCCGAGGCGCGGATCGGATCCTGAAGCACGTCACCCAGGTTCAGGACGTCGAGCGTCGGGAAGTATTCGACCATCATGGCGTTGGGAATCGCCGCGACGATCGACGTGTGCAAGTGGTGCATCCAGTGCGGATAGAGGGGTAGGCTCGCGGCAGCGGCCATCGCGGCGACCTTACGAAACTCAGTGAGACCGCCCAGGACGGTCGCGTCCGGCTGCAGGATGTCGACCGCTCGATGTTCGATGAGCGCGCCGAACCCCCACCGCGTCTGTTCGATCTCGCCCGTTGCAATCGGCACGGTGACCTTCCGCTGGAGGGCGACGTGACCGGCCATATCGTCCGGCATCAACGGTTCTTCGATCCAGAACGGATTGACCTCGGTGAGCGCGCGCATGGCCTCCGCGGCACTGGCGGCATCCGGCCACGCGTTGTTCGCGTCCATCATCAGGATCGTGTTCGGCCCGATGGCCTCGCGTGCGGCACGCGCGCGGCGCATTTCGTCGTTGAGCGGCAACCGTCCCACCTTCATCTTGACCGCCGTGAACCCGTCTTCGACGTAGCTCCGCATCTCGTCGAACACGAAGCGGTCGGGATCGGTGTCTTCCCAGTAATACCCGCCGCTCGCGTAGCAGGGAACGCGATCGCCCTTCGGCCCACCGAGCAGGCGGTGCAGTGGCAGGCCGCCGGCCTTGCCAATGATGTCCCACAGCGCGACGTCGATGGCGCTCATGGCCCGGACCGCCGCGCCACGTCGGCCGAGCAGCACCGCGTCGCGGTACATCCGGGCCCAGGTCGTCTCCAGTGCATAAGGGTCCGCGCCGAGCACGTGGTCCCGGAAGAAGTCGACGAACTGTGTGACGAGGTGGCCGGCGCGATTGCCGACATACGAGTAGCCGACACCCTCGAGACCGCCACTCGTGCGCAGGCGCACGATGGTGTATTCGCGCCGCTCCACGTACCTGGTCGCGAATGCGAGCGGTTTGCGGAGGGGGATTGAAATTGTGCGCGCCTGGACCTCGGTCACGCGCTCGCTCACGCCCGCCGGGGTCGTCATCACCTCACCGTCCATCTGGCTCCTCCCGAGTTCATCGTAGCGTCCGGCTTTAGAGCTGCTCAGAAAATAGCGCCGTTTGCGCAACATGTTTGTGTCGATGAACCCGCGATACCACAAGGCGCATTTTCATGCTTTGGGGTGACCGGAGGTCATGACCACTGTGAACAAAAGCCGTCACCGCGGACGCGAAGGACGCGGAGCCAGGGTTTCCCTGAGAATCGTTCCTCCGCGCGCTCTGCGTTCTCTGCGGTGAGAGCTTTTTTCACACGCTCTTTGGCCGGACCCAAGGTGTCGCACGTGATCGCACGTAGTGTCCGGCTTCAGGAGTACGTAGTGTCCGGCTTGAGCCGGACCCGAGGTGTCGCACGTGGCGTCCGGCTTGAGCCGGACCTCGAGGCACCGGCTCTCAAAACACTTTCACCTCCACGATCTCGCCTTTCTCGACGATGTCGGTCTGCGCCGGAATCTCGATGTACCCGTCCGCGCGCGACATGCTCGTGATGTCACCGGAAGCCTTGAAGGCGGGGACGGCCATCCCGTCGACGATCCTCACCGTGTAGAACTGATGCCGGCCGGTCGTCGAGACGATTCGCTGGCTGAGCGGGACGTTGATCGATTGGGGCCGATAGGGCGGCAGATGCGCGAGACGACGGAGGATCGGGACGAGCAGCATGTAGCCGTTCGACAGGCACGAGGTGGGATAGCCCGGCATCCCGAGCACCGGCTTGCCCGCGATGCGACCGAAGGCCGTCGGTTTCCCCGGCTTGACGGCGATACCGTGGAAAATCACGTCGCCTTTCTTCTGTATCACGTCGAGGATCAGGTCGCGTTCGCCGACCGAGCTTCCACCCGAAAACACGAGCAGGTCCTCGCTCGCGCAGCGGTCAACGGCGCGCCCGAGCTCGTCCATCGTGTCGGCTGCGCTTGGATAGGGAACGGGGACTCCGCCATGCGCGCGCACGATTGCGGAGAGCGTGAACTGATTGATGTCGTAGATCTGGCCGGGCGCGAGCGGCTGGCCGGGTGCGACGATCTCGTTCCCGGTCGAGAGAATCGCGACCCGCGGCCGCTCGAACACCTCGATGCTTGCGACGCCGCACGCGGCCAGCGCGCCGATTCGGCTTGGGCTCAGCACATCGCCGCGCTGCAGCACCGTCTGACCCGCGGCAATGTCCGCCCCGCGACGTCCGACGTTCTGCTTCGGGTACACGGGAGTGAAGACCCGAACGTCGGCTGGATCGCCGCGCTCGGTCTCCTCGACCATGACAACCGCGTCCGCACCCGGCGGCATCGGCGCGCCGGTTGCGATTTCCGTACACTGGCCACGTTGGATCGGCTTCGATGGCAGCTGCCCCGTATGGACTTTCTCGACGCAGCACAGCACACGAGGATCGTATCGTCCGGCGCCGAATGTGTCCTCTGCGATCACCGCGTAACCGTCCATCGCAGCGCGGTCGAACGGCGGGACGTCAGCCTCTGCCACGACGTCGCGCGCGAGCACGCGGCCGTTCGCGTCGTCGAGCGGGAGGCGCTCCACCCGGTCGACAGGCGCGGCGGTTTCTGCCATCAGGGCAAACGCCTCATCCAGTGGAATCGTTTCACGGATAGGACGCATCTTCACCGCGATACCTCGCGTACTAGATGCCCCAGCTCGGGGATGATGAGCTTCGTCATCGCGAGCCGCACCGCCGCCTCCGACCCGGGAAGCGATATGAGGATCCTGCCTCGAGCGGTTCCGGCCGAGGCGCGGCCGAGCATCGCGGCCGCGCCGATGGCCTGATAGCTGAGCATGCGAAACAGCTCCCCGAATCCATCGATGCGCTTTTCCAGCAGATCGGACATCGCTTCGTACGCTCGGTCGCGCGAGCTGATCCCTGTTCCGCCGGTCGTGATGATCACCTGCGCGCCGCCGCGTGCGAGCTCTTCGACCAGGCGCGATCGCACAGCCTCCGGTTCGTCTTTGACGATCGCGCGGCCGATGACCGCGTGGCCGGCCGCCTCGAGCAGATCGAAGATGGCCTGCCCGCCGGTGTCGGTTTCGGGGGTGCGCGTATCGCTGATCGTCAGGACGAAACACCGCGTGCTCGCCGGCGCCGTCGCCCGGTGCTCGAGATGACCCATGGCAGGATTATAGTTGGCGCCGACCTCGGGCCGGGCCGACTGCCCAAGGCCCGCGTGAAAATCAGAGCGAGATTCGATTACCATCGGGCCATGAGACTATGGCCGCCGGCGGTCTTGCTCGCGGTCGCCAGCGTGGGCCTCGCAATGGTCGGGCTCGCGCTTGCGCGGCTCGATGCCGCGACCAAGGCGGAGAAGGCGGCCGAAAAATGGGTGAACCGCACCTTCGCCAGCCTCACCCTGGATGAAAAAATCGGCCAGCTCATCGTCCCCTCGTTCGAATCGAACTTCATCAGCACCGACAGCGACACGTTCGATGCGCTCGCGCGACTGGTCGGCGACTATCATGTCGGCGGTTTCCACGTATTCGGCGCGAGCGAGCCTGCGCCCTCCGTCCTCCTCAACCCTACGTACGGCACGGTGATTCTCGGCCAGCCCTTCGGCGCCGCGTTCCTGTTGAACCGGCTGCAGCAGATGGCCAAGGTTCCGCTCATGAACAGCGCGGACTTCGAGGCCGGGGTCGGGTTCAGGATCCATGGCGCGACCGCGTTTCCGCGCCAGATGGCGTTCGGGGCGGCGGGTGACTCGAAATACGTCTACGATGCTGCGCGCATCACCGGCGAAGAAGCCCGCGCGATTGGCGTGCAGGTGAACTTCGCGCCGGTTGCGGACGTCAACAACAATCCGCGCAATCCGGTCATCAATACGCGTTCGTACGGCGAAGATCCCGCCGAGGTCGGCCGCCTCGTCTCGGCGTACGTCCGCGGCGCGGCGGCTGGCGGAGTCATTGCCACGATCAAGCACTTTCCCGGGCATGGAGACACCGACGTCGACACACATCTCGGCCTCGCCACCATCCGGCACGCGCGCGAGCGCCTTGACGCCGTGGAGTTGCAGCCGTTCCGACAGGGGATCGCTGCCGGCGCGCGAGCCGTCATGACGTCGCACATCGAGCTGCCGGCGCTCGATCCGGATCCGGGGCAACCGACGACCTTCAGCCAGAAGATCGTGAGCGGCCTTCTTCGGAACGAGCTCGGCTTTCGCGGCCTGGTGTACACCGACTCCATGTCGATGCTGGCGGTGGCGAAGATGATGCCGCCTGCCGAAGCTGCCGTTCGCGCGTTCCTCGCCGGGGCCGATCAGATCCTGCATTCGCCGGATCCGATTGCGGCCTTCGACGGCCTGAAATCTGCCGTCTCGGGCGGAAGGATTTCTCAGGCGCGACTCGATGAATCGATCCGACGCATCCTCAAGATGAAGGCCGAGATGGGGCTGCATCAATCGCGCACGATCGATCTCGATGCCGTGCCGGCGAAGGTCGGCGGCCGTGCGCACAAGGCCCTTGCGACCGAAGTGGCCGAACGATCAATCACCCTGCTGAAAGACAATCGCCAGCAGATTCCCCTGACGCTTCCGCGGGAAGCGGCGGTGCTGTATCTCTCGATCCTCGACTACCCGTCAGGGTGGCGGATTGCGGCGCCCAGTCGCACCTTCATTCCCGAGCTGCAGAAACGATGGCCGAAGGTCACGGCCGTCGAGCTGTCCGATCACACGCCGGTGTCGGACATCGACATGGTCCGCGCCGTCGCGCTCCGGTATGATGCGATTGTCGTGTCCGTCTTCGTTCGAACGAGCTCCTACAGCGGTCGAATGGACCTCGCGCCCGAGCTCGCGCGTTTGTTGGGTGACCTGACGAAGATGACGGACGGCACGCCGACTGCCTACGTGGTGTGCTTCTTCGGGAATCCGTACGTGTCGACGTTTCTGCCCGAGCTGCCGGCGATGCTGCTGACCTACGACTTCTACGATCTGCCGGAGGCTGCCGCCGTGCGCGCGATCGCCGGGGAGAGGCCAATCAGCGGGCGCCTGCCGATCATGCTGCCGGGTCTCTTCCCTGTGGGGCACGGCCTCGAGCGCGCGGCGGTGTTGCCGTCGACCTCGCGCTGACGAGAAGCACGCAAGTTCACCGACAGGAAGTCACCACAGAGGACAGACTCTTGCGTGTTATATTTGTGGTTTGCACCGGCGCGGCGGGCGCCCTCGAGTGAGGCTTCCGACGCGCTTGCCCCTTCGCGCCCTTAGCTCAGCTGGATAGAGCGTCTGGCTACG
>JACPPN010000201.1 GCA_016190995.1 Acidobacteriota bacterium
CTGTCACGGTTCCGGCCTTAGGAGATGTCTAGTAGGCGCGCTCCGCGCGCGAGATGTTCGAAATTGTTGGCGTTTTTCTGCCGGCGAAGCCGGCCTACTAGGAGCGTGTTCGGATTACTCAGACACGCTCCTAGTTTCATTGGCGAGGACGTCGGCTTTGGAAGCTGTCTAGCGGCGGGTATTCGCCTCACGCACGCGCGGCGTGAAGGCGTCGATCGCGCGCAGTTCCGCGATCCGCGGCGCATCGAGCGCGGATTCGATTTCGATAAGGAAGGCTTCCTCAGAGCGATTACGTAGGTCGCGCACCGGCGCCGTCCGCGCGGCCCGGAGCACCGGGGCGACTCGCGGGGCGCCGCGTGAGGCGGGTTGGCCGATGTCGATCACGCGTTCCGCAACCACCCCAATCAGCAGGCCCGCCGCCGCCGCAGCGGCAATCCACCGCCGGCCGGCCGTCCACACGGCCGTCGGAATCGCGCGCGCGGGGAACCGCAGCAGCCGGGCGGACACCTCGGAGGCTGCGAGCCGACCGAGAATCGCCGCATGCTGTCTGGCGAGGCGCTCGGGTCCGAACTGCGCGTCCGCCTCCGCATTCAGATCGTCGCGGACTTGCTCGAGCCACAGCTCGATCTCCCGGAGCCGGTCGCGACAGGACGGGCACAGCGCGGCCCGCGACACCACGTCGCGGTCGGCCTCCAGGCACGATGCGATCAGCCCTTCGTCGTTCGGATGTACGCAGCGCATCGGCTAGTCCGCTGGCTCCGGCAGAAACCCTCGTGCGGCAGTCATCGGCGCGCGGGTGCTCCGCCCGGACGGTTGTGCTTCGTGACCCAGCATCGCCCGAAGCTGTCGGACGGCGCGAAACAGGTGACCCCGCACAGTGGATTCGTTCAGGCCGGTGAGCTCGCTGACCTCGCGGGCTGTCCGGCCGTCCTGATGCGTCAGGACGAACACCGTTCGCTGGCGTTCCGGCAGCTCGGTCAGAGCCCTGGCGAGCCGCGCGTGCCGCTCCTGCTGAAGAAGCAACTCCTCAGGAGACTTGGACGTCGCCCGCAGGACCCGCGCCGACTGTTCCTCCAACGGGTGGGTCATCGTCACGAGCCAGCGCTGCCGCCGCGTGCGCGACTTCAAGCGATCGCGGCAGCCGTTGACGAGGATCCGCGTCAGCCAGGCTTCGAAGGAGAGATCCTCGCGGAACGTCGCGATGTGCGAGTATGCCTTGACGAACGCATCCTGCACCGCTTCGTCGGCTTCCGCCGCGTCCCGCAACAGGCCGTACGCGATGCGCGACGCGCGACCCTGATGGCGGCGTACGAGCTCGCCGTATCGCTCCCGCGCTTCAGCGGCGTGCCCGCGAGCCAGCAGCCGCTTCAGGGCGCCGGCGAGGAACTCATCGGAATGGGATGCAGCGCCTGGCACCGCGTCCCGCACTGTCTGTCGCATGAATACGCTGGAGAAGCCCGGATCGTTTACCGTCAGAAGCCGTTCAACATTATACGAGGATGAGCCGCCCTCGAACAGCGCGCGCGCGGAGCCGATAGAATAGAAGGCCGGTCACAATCGGTGGCCGACCAGCTCGGCTTCACGAATACCTTCAGCCGGGGGCTACGACATGCGACGGGGCCAGACTCTGCTTATTGATGCAGATGACACGCTCTGGGAGAACAACATCTATTTCGAGGAGGTCATCCAGTCGTTCTGCGAGCTGATCGAAGCGCGCGGTCGCACGCGCGAAGCCGCCCGCAGAACCTTGACCGCAATCGAGCGCGAGCGCACGAAATCGTCAGGCTACGGGATCCGCAACTTTCAGACCTCTTTGACCCACGCCTGCGCCGAGCTGCTGGGTCCGGCAGATCACCTGGCCGAACTGGACCTGCTTCGGGAGCTGTGCGCCGCGTTGTGGCGACGGCCAGTGACGCTGTTGCCCGGCGTCCCGGAAACCCTGGCCGAGCTGTCCGGCCGGCACCGGCTGATTCTCTTCACCAAAGGTGATTTGGACGACCAGCAGCTCAAGCTGCAGCGCTCCGGCCTGCGAAGCCTCTTCCACCAGGTCGATGTCGTCCGCGAAAAGGACGTGCGTGCGTATCAGGACGCGATCGCGCGCCATGGCATCCGCCACGCTGCGGGTTGGATGATCGGCAACAGCCCGCGATCAGACGTCGTTCCCGCGCTCGAGTCGGGCCTGGGGGTCGTCTTCATCCCCCATCACGCCACGTGGGAACTCGAGCACGATGAAGTCCCCGGTTCCCACGATGGCCGCCTCCTGGTGCTGGAGCGGTTCGACGAGCTGACCAATCACTTCTGAGTGGGTGCTGAGCGCGTTGTTCTTGCGGCGGATCGGGATTGGGCCGGCCTATCCCCCGAGCGCGAAGGTCAGGGTCCAGGGCTTGAGCGGCGCGCCGTCCGTCGCTTCGATCCCTTCGAGTAGCTCGACCTTCAGCGTGCGGAAGCGATCGAGCGGCTGCGCGAACCGAATCTGCAGAATGCGGTCGTCGTAGGTGAAGCTCATTTCAATGGGCGGCGGCTGCGGCTCGCCGCGCTCGATTGATTGCGCGACGATGTAGCTGACCCGCACGCGCCCCTCGAGCGTCTCCGGTTTGATGTCGCGCGAAAACTGAATCCGGACCGTTGTGGTCGGCGATACGTCAGCCTCGTCCTGCACCGGCGCGCTGAATATCACCTCCGGCGACGGTCCTTTCGGTGGCGGGGGCGGCGGTTCCGGCTCCGGTTGCGCGCCGGGTGCCTCGGCGAGGGCGACTTGCGTCGCCTCGATCCACACGAGGCCATTTCCCCGGCGCACCACGCCGCGCACCTCCAGCCAGCGCGATGTGTCGACGCGCGCATCCACATTGAGGTTGAAGCGTTTGCCGCGGGGCTGAAGTCCCGTCACCCAGACGGCGGCGTCGCCCGACTGCAGGACGAAATCCCAGCGCGACTTCCCCGGCGCATTCGGAAGATCGCCGTACAGATTGCGCCCGCGGAACCGCCCGAGGAGAACGACTGCTTCGCCGTCGAATCGTTCCGGCTCGAGCGCGACCGATCGGATCGTGGGCTGCGCCGACGAGTCCGCCGGCTGGAGCCCGTCCGCCGCGATGACGAGCAGCTCGCCAATCCCCGGCCAGTCCTTGTCCACGTGTGTCCGGCTGATTCGCTGCAGGTCGAAGGAGGCGAGACGCGGATCGGTCGGTTCGTGACGACCGACGTCCCAGCAGGTGCCGCTCACCTCGACGCGGGCAGATTTCTCGTCGGTGATCTTGCCAACGATCAGGATTTCGCGATCGCCGCTCGTCAGCCACGCGGCGTCGGGCCTGATGTCGAGCGCGCCCCGCACTCGGACGCGCTGCCCGTCGAAAAACAGGGGGTACGTCCGCAGGGCGGCGACCGTTGTGGCCCCGGCGGGTGCTTTGCTGGAGCTTTGGAGCGCGGCGCCCGGCTTGGGCGCGGCCGCCAAGGCGGCCGCGCGGACTCGTAGCGGAGCTTCGCCGCCACCCGGACTGGTCACGAAGCTTCGCCTCAAACCGCCGAGCGAGGGGCCCCGGAGGCGGAGCGACGAAGCTTCGTTACTAGCACTCGTCGGTTCGAGACAGAGCGTCGTGACAAAGATCGATGCGAGGAACGCCAGCCGAACGCTGCGCGCGCACACGGGGTAGGGCACAACTTCAGTTTATTCCAGCTTTTTCCGCGCCGCGCGCGCGAGGATGACTGCGAGCGCGAAAAAGAGCAGTCCGCCCGC
>JACPPN010000206.1 GCA_016190995.1 Acidobacteriota bacterium
GGCACAGAGTGCACAAAGCACGTGGAGCCAGGGAGGCTCATCCCTAGACATCTCCTAAGGCCGGAACGGTGACAGATGAAGCAAGTTTTCTGTCATGAGCCTTAGGAGCTGTCTTAGGCGCGCTGCGCGCGCGAGATGATCGAAATCATTGGCGTTTCTGCCGGCGACGCCGGCCTACTAGGAGCGTGTTCGGGTTACTCAGACACGCTCCTAGCTAGTAGCGAAGGTTCGCCCTGTCCCGGCAGTGTCTTGTCACTCGGCGGTTTGAGGCAAAGCTTCGCTACAGTTCAGTTGCCTTGACGATGTCGCGGCGGGTGGCACGGGTGCCCCCAGGGGTGGGACTGCGCGGCGACAGGACCCGCTGACTGCGACATCGTCAACCCAAGCGATCTCTGGGAAAGTGAAGTTTCTCTGTGCCCTCTATGTCCTCTGTGGCGAATCGGTCTCCGCGCGGGCGCCCATCGGTGCCGCGGATCGCCGTTCGTTCCAGCGACGGACGATCCACGTCTTGAGCAGAGACACTCCGAATAGGAATCCGGTGAACACGGCAAATGCGCCGAACACCCAGCCGATGGGCAGGGCTCGGTGGAGCGGCTGGCTCAACCACCCGTACACCATTTCCACGTGAATCCAGTAGATGAAAAGGGAGGTCCTCCCGAACTGCTGCATCGGACTCCAGCGACGTCCGGTCGGCCGCCGCTCCCACAGATAGGCGAGCGGCAGCACCAGCGTCAGGAGACCGACGCGCATGAACAGGAAGGTCGGCGAGCTCGTCCAGAAGCTCGAGGCGGTGTAGATGCTGGGGAGAAACGATGATCCGTAGCTGGCGGCAGTTGTGAGCGCCGCTACCGCCGCGAGCCACACATGGACGCGTCGCTCGCGCGCTTCGGAGGTTCCCTCCAGCAGCGATCCGGCGATGAGGCCCGAGAAGACGAACGCCGCCCACGGAAACATCGTGAAGTTCGTGCGACCCGGGTACGGCCGCAGGTACCACTCGATGGGATCGGGCAGCGGGGTCAGGAGCGGAGTGGCGCGGACGATCGGCGTCATCATCGCGAACGCGATCGTGGCCAGCAGGCCGGCGATCACGCGACCGCGGGTGGTCCGGCCTACCTGCCAGAGCCAGGCGGCGATCACGATCGACGGTCCCATGACGTTCAGGATGTCGACCTTGAGCAGCCCCCCCGGCGATCCCTGATTGATGATCAAAGCTTGGAGGCGGAACAGAAAGGCAAGCCCGAAAATCTCCCATCCGCGGCGCCGGACTGCGGCCGCCGCTCTTGAAGCGTCCGCCGTCTTCCGTTCCTTGGCGGCGGCGGACAATGCAACCGCGACACCCGCGAGAAACAGGAACAACGGAGCCCCGAAACCGCCGACGACCATCGCCCACCTGAAGATCGGCGTCGTGCGATCCAACAGAAGCGTCCAGGCGTCGACGGTGTGCGCCTCGATCATGATGAGGACCGCGAGCCCACGCAGCCAGTCTATGTAGCCGCGCCGGGCCGCCTGGCGGCGAGGGGCCCCCGCTAACTCGAGGCGCATTGCCGGAGGATTGTAGTCGCGCGCAGGGATTTTCGCGAGTTACGTAGATGAAAAGGATTCACTCCAGCAGCTCGTATGTGACTTCGAGGTTGATGTCCTCTCGCATCGAAGCCCAGACCGAGCAGTACTTCTGGCGCGACAGCGCCAGTGCTCGCTCGAGCTGGGCGCGATCAACCTTGCCTCTGACCAGAAAGTGCAAATCGATCGCCACGAAG
This sequence comes from Acidobacteriota bacterium, assembly GCA_016190995.1. Lineage (GTDB taxonomy): Bacteria > Acidobacteriota > Vicinamibacteria > Vicinamibacterales > JACPPN01 > JACPPN01. The sequence goes on from JACPPN010000206.1 coordinate 1,758, forward strand.
CGGCGTGGCTCGCCGGTCGCACGCCGGCCGACGAGAGACGCGCTCAGCGCCTCCAGCGGCTGCCGACCGCGCGACAAGATGTGCACCACGTCGACGCTCATGCATCCCGCCAGCGCGACGCCCATGGCCTCCATCGGGGATGGACCGGTCTTGGACTCGCTGTCAAGATGGATGACCTGACCCGCCGACCGGACCGAGAAGCGAAGTTCTCCTTCCCAGGTGAGCTGCAATTCGACTGGTGGCTTGGTCTCGGGCATCACACGCTCCACTCTGGAAACGTGCCGCCGCTGGCGTGGGACATCCAGCACCGGACATCTGAGCCCTGTTTCACCGCAGAGCACACAGCGCGGCTGCCCCGCAACCCAACCAGTGGGCATCCGCGCTAGGAGCGTGTCTGAGTAACCCGAACACGCTCCTAGTAGGCCGGCTTCGCCGGCAGGAACGCCAATGATTTCAAATATCTCGCGCGCGCAGCGCGCCTACTAGGAGCCCGTTCAGGCATTACTCGGACGGGCTCCTAGCGTCGGGCCCGCCGATCCAGTAGAACAAACGCTTTCTAATACGATCTTGGACTCTGTGCGCTCTGTGCACTCTGTGGTGAGCCTGTTTCATCACCCTGCTGGAGCCCGCCGCACCAAGCGCGCCAGGGTGTACGCGTACAAACAAGAAGCGGAGGAGCCATAGCTCACCCCGCCTCGTCTCGGACCCACCCTCGCCCGCGGCAGTCTCGTTACGCCGGCTGTCGCGCGCCAGCGCCGCGGACCGCCCTGGGCCGCGTCCTGACCAGCGTCGACACCAATAGCCATGCCATCGGCAGCGCGACCAGCAAGTATGACAGGTATTGACCATATCGGCCGTCAGGGCCGTAGGGCTCCGTGGCCACGTGCAGCAGCTCGCTGTACGGAACCACGCCGGCTTCGGCCAACTCGTGAAAACCGTAAATCAGGAGCTGAACGACAAACACGAGCAGGAAGATCGCGGTCACCTGGAAGAACCGCGACAGATTGACCCGATGCCCGTAGCGTGACCACAACCATGCGATCAGCGCGGCTGACAGGGTTCCAGCACATGCGCCTGCGATCACCTGCATCGACTTCACCTGAAATAACAGCGCGCTCATGAGCAATGCCGTCTCCATGCCTTCGCGCGTGATCATCAAGACGGTGAAGAAGAACACACCGGCGAATGCCGCCATTCCGGCTCTCACGGCGGATGCCTCGAGGCGTCCTTCGATCTGCCGCTTCATCCGTCGAGCGGCACGCCACATGTGCGCCGTCAGGGACGCGACCAGCACGGCCGCGACGACGCCCAGCACACCCTCCCATAACGCCTGATTCGCGGCCCGCTGGAACAGCATGGCCGCCGCGACGCTGAGCGCCAGCGACAGCGCGATGCCCCAATGGACGGCGGGGACCAGCTCTCGCCGCCCCGCCTTTCGCAAGTACGCCAGGCTGATCGCGACAATGAGAAACGCCTCCAGACCCTCGCGCAACGTGATGACAAATGCCTGAATCATAGGAAGTTAAGTGAGCCGGGGGGCCAACCGGCAGAAATGAGATTGAGTCTCGTTTTCAGTGTGAGTGTATCGTGCAATCTCCGACCGGTCAAGTCGGATCTACATGCCCTCCTTGTCCGGACCCGTCTCGCCAACCCCGTCTCTCCGCGGCCGGAGGCATCGCGCGCTCGCCGGTTGTCTCAGGATCTGGCGACGACGAGAGAGTAGAATAGGCATTCTTCCGCTGCCCGCACCTCACATCCAGGAAGGAGCCCTTTTCATGCCACGACGTCGCTTCTTCGTCCTGTTCGCCCTCATCGGTGCCGTGGTCGTTTCGGCGCCCCTCGCGCAAGTCGTCCCGGGTCTCCACCCGGGTCTGCGCGCGCAGGCACCACCGGCCGCCACAGTCGACGGTTCGCTGCTGTCCGGCCTCAAGTTCAGGAACATCGGCCCCGCGAACATGAGCGGCCGCATCGTCGACATCGCCGTCGTGGAAGCCGACACCTACACGTTCTACGTCGCAAGCGCCACCGGCGGCCTCTGGAAGACGACTGACAACGGCGTCACCTTTACGCCGGTCTTCGAGAAAGAGAGCGTGCACTCGCTCGGCTGCGTGACCCTGCACCAGGCCAACCCAAACATCGTGTGGGTGGGCACGGGCGAGGCGACGAGCCGTCAGAGCTCGGGGTGGGGCGACGGCGTGTACAAGTCGACCGACGCGGGCAAGACCTGGCGGAACATGGGGCTTCGCGATAGCCACCACGTCGCGCGTGTCGTGCTCCATCCGACCAATCCGGACATCGTGTACGTCGCCTCAGTCGGGCATCTGTGGGGACCGAACAAGGAGCGCGGCCTGTACAAGTCGACCGATGGCGGAACCACGTGGAAGAACATCCTCTTCGTCAACGACTTCACCGGTGTGACGGACGTCGCGATGGATCCGAATGATCCGACCATCCTGTACGCCGCGTCCTATCAACGCCAGCGCAAGGCGTACGGTTTTCACGGCGGCGGCCCCGGCAGCGCGCTCTACAAGTCGACCGACGGCGGCGAGACCTGGCGGAAGCTGACCAAGGGCCTGCCCGAGGGCGAGTGGGGACGCATTGGCATCTCGATCTACCGGAAGGATCCGCGCATCGTCTACATCTCGCTGGAACAGGGCCTTCGGTACACCGCTGCGACCGAATATCTGATGCCCAAAGGCGGGGTCTATCGCTCGGAGGACAAGGGGGAGACGTGGCAGCTCATGAGCAACTGGAACCCGCGGCCCGCGTACTCGAGCCAGATTCGCGTCGATCCGAGCGACGACAAGCGGATCTACATGGTCAGCTACAGCTATTCGGACGACGGCGGCAAGACGTTCACACGGCCGCGCCAGTCCCTGCACGGCGACGACCGGGTCGTTTGGGTCAATCCGCGTGATTCGCGTCACGTGATCAAAGGCGATGACGGGGGCGTGGGGATCTCGTACGACCGCGGCATCAAGTGGCTGTATGTGACGTCGCTGCCCGTGAGCCAGTACTACCGGGTCGGCGTCGACATGCGGAAGCCTTTCTGGGTGTATGGCGGGCTCCAGGACAACAACAGCTGGGGCGGCCCGAGCGCAACCTATATCACGGAGGGCATCCTCAACGAAGATTGGGTCCCCGTGGGCGGTGGGGACGGATTCCAGAACCGGGTCGATCCAACCGACTATCGGACTGTCTACACCGCGTCGCAGTACCTCGGACTGGTCCGCGTGGACATGCAGTCGCACGAGCGGCGCTCGATCCGGCCCGACAACAAGAGGGGAGCGATCGCGGAGCGGCGCAACTGGGAGACCTGGGGCAAGCCCGGCGCGCAGGAGCCGCAGCTCGGGAACGCGATGTCGCCCGCCAACTGGGACTCACCGTTCATCATCTCGGCGCACGATCCAAAGACTTTGTACGCGGGGATGCGACACCTCTGGAAGAGCACCGATCAGGGCGAGTCCTGGGTGTCACTCGGAGATCTGACCACCCAGGTCGATCGCACCACGCTGGGGATCATGGATCAGAGACCGAATGAAGCGACGCTGTCGCTCGACGATGGCATTCCGTACTATCCGGGCATCACGGCGCTGTCGGAGTCGCCGCTCAAGCGCGGGCTGCTCTTCGCCGGCACCGATGACGGCAACGTTCAGATGACCGAGGACGATGGCAAGACCTGGACGAATCTCGCAACGCGGTTCGCGGGCGTGCCCAAGACGACGTGGGTATCCGGCGTGGAGGCGTCCCGTTACAACGAGACCACGGTGTACGTTGCGATGGAGGGCCATCGCAGCGACGATTACGCGAACTACCTGTTCAAGTCGACCGATCGAGGCCGGACGTTCACGTCCATTGTCGGCGACCTGCCTGCGAACCGCGTGATTCGTGCCGTGCACGAGGATCCCAAGAACGCGAACCTCATCTACATCGGCACCGAGTTCGGCTTCTTCTTCTCGATCGACGGCGGGCGTCACTGGGTCCAGCTCAGGAGCAACCTGCCGACGGTCGCGGTCAATGACTTCGTGATCCATCCGCGCGACAACGATCTGGTGCTCGCCACGCACGGCCGCGGGATCTGGATTCTCGACAACCTCGACGCGATCCAGCAGCTCGCGCCGGCGGTCCTGACGAGCGACGCGCACCTCTTCACGATCGAGGATGCGGAGATGATCCGCTACGCGGACCTGAAGGCGCACACCGGGGACATGATCTTCCGCGGCGAGAACCCGCCGGCCGGTGCGGTCATCGACTACTACCTGCGTGAGGTCCCCGCGACCGACATCGCCCTCACGGTGCACGACGCCAGCGGAAACGAGATCACGCGCGTTCAAATGACGAAAACGCGGGGAATCAACCGCGCCGTCTGGAACCTGCGCTACCCGTCGCTGCCGATGCGGGACGCGGCGGTCCCGGAGTTCCGGCGCCGCCCGCTCGACGGCCCGTTCGTCCTACCCGGCACCTACACCGCGCGGCTCGCGGTTGCGGGCAAGACCTACGACCAGAAGGTGAACGTCAAGGAGGATCCGCGCCTGAACGCGACGCCCGCCGACCGGCGCCTCTGGACCGAAACGCTCCTCCAGGTGGCCGACCAGTACCGGTCGGCATTCTCGATGGCTGATGCCGTTGCGACGATCGAGAAGCAGGCTGGAGGGGGGTCGGCGGAAGTCAAAGAGCTCGCCCGCGTGCTGGCCGAGCTTCAGCGGCGTGTTGCCATCCTGTACGGCGCCATCGGCGAATGGACCGGACGTCCGACCGCCGATCAGCGCGCGCAGTTGGAGTACTTTGCAAACGTGGCGAGGGACCTCAAACCGCGCGTCGACAAGGTGACGGCGGCGCCGAGCTCGGGGGGGGAAATGAGGACAGACCACAACTCGTCATCGATCAAGGCTCCACCGCCGAGGACGCGGAGCCCGCGGAGAAGCACGTCGCTTCCAGGCCCGGCTCTCTTGATGCGGCCGGGCCGCTATGGAGGATCGGCGCCGAGGGGGTGATATGAGCGAAGCTGGGCGACGCCCTTTGACGGGACGACCGCCGCGGGCGGCGGTCGTCTTCCTCGTCGGCGCCATATCCTCGATCACGTTGCTCGGCGGTCAATTGCTCAACACGAACAGTCCGCCGATCGCCCGCGCCAAGATGCTGCACCGGCAAGTGCCGCTCATCGACGGTCATAACGACATCCCGTGGGCGTTTCGCGAAAGGGCCCAGCGTGATCTCTCGAAAATGGATCTCACGGTGGCCCAGCCGCTGCTCATGACCGACATCCCGCGGCTGCGTGAAGGCGGGGTCGGCGGGCAGTTCTGGTCCGTCTACGTGCCCGCTGACCTCGCTGGCAAGACCGCTGTGTCGGCCACACTCGAACAAATCGACATCGTGTATCAACTGGTCAAGCGGTATCCCGCTGCGTTCGAGCTGGCCCTGACCGCCGATGACGTCGAGCGGATCTTCAAGGCGGGCAAGGTCGGGTCGATGATCGGAATGGAAGGCGGCCACTCCATCGACTCGTCCCTTGGCGCCTTGCGGATGTTCTACAAGCTCGGCGCGCGCTACATGACCCTCACGCACAGCCGCAGCGTGCCATGGGCGGATGCGGGCACCGATGAAGGGAAGGCGCACGGTCTGACGAAGTTTGGCGAAGAAGTGGTCCGTGAGATGAACTGGCTCGGCATGCTCGTGGACTTGAGCCACACGTCGCCGGAAACCATGGAAGATGCCCTCAAGACTACCGCGGCACCCGTCATCTTTTCGCATTCCTCGGCGCGTGCCCTGTGCGACGTGGGGAGGAACGTTCCGGACGACATTCTCAGAATGCTGCCGAGCAACGGCGGCGTCGTGATGGTCACGTTCGTGCCAGGCTTCATCTCCGAGGAGGTCGCGAACCATTCGAGGGCGGCGGGCGACGAGCAAAAGCGCCTGCGCGCGCAGTTTCCGAACGACGAGGCAGCGGTGAAGACCGCCATGGAGACGTGGCGCCAGGAGCATCCGGAACCGAGAGCCACGCTCTCGCAGGTGGCCGATCACATCGATCACATCCGAAAGACGGCTGGCATCGATCACATCGGCATCGGCAGCGATTTCGACGGCATCACCAGCACGCCAATCGGGCTGGAGGACGTGTCGAAGTACCCGGCCCTGACCGCGGAACTGATCGCGCGCGGCTACGCCGATGGCGACGTCAAGAAGATCCTGGGTCTCAACGTGCTCCGCGTGATGCGGAACGCGGAGAAGGTCGCCGCGCGGCTACAGAAGGAGCGTGGCCCGTCGGTCAAGACCATTGACCAGCTGGACGGCCCGCCGTCAAGAGCCACCGGGGGACGGTGAGCGACGCTGCAGGTCCGCGGAACGGCTGCCGGACAGTGCCCTGAGAGGACACGTTCCTCTCCACTCTGCTCTCGATCCAGGACACAGTCTCATCCA
>JACPPN010000202.1 GCA_016190995.1 Acidobacteriota bacterium
CATCTGGGCCGCGCCCGTGATCATGTTCTTGATGTAGTCGGCGTGCCCCGGGCAGTCGACGTGCGCGTAGTGACGCTTCGCCGTGCTGTACTCGACGTGGCTCGTCGCGATCGTCAGGATTTTCGATTCGTCGCGGCGACCCTGCGACTCGGAGGCCTTCGCGACCTCGTCGTACGACACGTACTTCGCCCAGCCCTTCTGTGCAGCCACCTTCGTGAGGGCGGCCGTGAGGGTCGTCTTGCCGTGATCGATGTGCCCGATGGTGCCGACGTTCACGTGCGGTTTCGAACGATCGAATTTCTCTTTGGCCATCTCGGTTGATTCCTCTCCCCGGCTGCTCGCGTCCGACAGCCCTCAGCAGCGTGTTCGCGTCTCGCGCAGCACGGTCGTCTCGAAAACACCGGTCAACGGGTGACTGCACCCCATCGACCGCCTCTGGTGGAGCCGATGACCGGGATTGAACCGGTGACCTCGTCCTTACCAAGGACGCGCTCTGCCAACTGAGCTACATCGGCATCTCGAAACACAGCTCAGTGCGAGTCCGCCTCCGCCGCTGCCGACGCGGCTTCGGAGAGCCTTCGCAAGAACCTGGCAGGCCCAGCCAAAGCGCGCGCAGCGAGCGAAGGCTGGAGCGGGAGACGGGGATCGAACCCGCGACCAACAGCTTGGAAGGCTGTGACTCTACCACTGAGTTACTCCCGCCTTCGCGCCTCACGCCCTCTGCCACGCTCGGCGCTTCGGCGCGGTAAGCCCGCGCCACATCTCATTTCGCCGTCTTTCTCCCGTTGGCACCATCCGGCTTGCCCAGCCGCAGCTCGCAGCACGAGGCGAGCGAAGGCTGGTGGCGAGGGGAGGATTCGAACCTCCGAAGCCGCTAGGGCGACAGATTTACAGTCTGCTGCGTTTGACCGCTCCGCAACCTCGCCGCATCTGCTCCCGCCCAGCAGACGGCCCTTGCAGGCGGCCCGCCGAAGCTGCCGAGCCTGGGCCTTGAAACGCGTCCGCTGGACTGATACGTGGAGATGCCGTGCTCGTGATAACCTGCGGACCACTCTGCCAGCGTCTCGGCCGGCTCTCGGAACTTTGGAAGCTTCGTGCTGTTAAGCCCCTGGAGCTGGCGAAGGGATTTGAACCCCCGACCCGCTGATTACAAATCAGCTGCTCTACCGGACTGAGCTACGCCAGCCGGACAAAACCCAAAGTCTAGCACGTCTTGTGCCACATCGCAAGGCCCTCTCGCCACCCACCATTCAGCCGTCTGCCAGCCGCCGTTGTCGGACCGCTTCGAAGAGCGCAATGGCGCCTGCCACCGCGACGTTGAGGCTCTGGACGCGACCGCCCAAGGGAATCGAGACCAGCCAGTCGCACCGGTCTTGCACCAATCGCCGCAGTCCGGGACCTTCCGCGCCCAGAACGAGCGCCGTCGGTACCGTGAAATCGACCTCGTAGTACGGCCGGCCCGCTTCGACCGCGAGCCCCACCGTCCACACCCCGGCGGCTTTCAACTCCTCGAGCGCACGGGCGACGTTCACGACCGGCGCCACCTTGACGTGCGCGATGGCGCCGGCCGACGCCTTCGCGGCTGCGCCCCCCAGAGGGGCTGCGTGCCGCGTCTGTCGCACGACACCATCGACGCCCGCGGCGTCTGCCGTCCGCAGGAGCGACCCGACGTTTTGAGGATCCTCGACGCCGTCGAGCACGAGAATCAGCGGCACGCCGGCGGTCTCGCGGACGATCTCCTCGATCGAGTACTCCCGCATCGCCCGAAGGTCGGCGGCGACCCCTTGGTGCACGCCCCCACGGGCGAGGCGATCCAGCGCCGCCTGGTCGACCCATTCCAGCGGTACCCCTCCATCGGCAGCGGCGCGCGCCACTTCTTGGATGCGACCCTTCACGCGGCGGAGGGCACGAACTTTTGTGGCCTGCCCAGCGCGCAGCGCTTCGAGGACAGGGTTGAAGCCATAGATGATCATCCGTCCCGAGTCCCGAGTCCCGAGTCCCGATTGGGCCACCTACCGATTCACCTTCTCGAGCGTAGCGGCAAAGGCGGCGGCACGCTCGCGGCAGCCGCGGACGGGCGCGATGCCGCTATCGGGCGGAAGTTCGGCTCCGCGATCGATGGCGGGCACCGCGAGATCCAGTTCGGGGCCGCCGGCTTCCCCGGTGAGCGCGACGCGAATGGGGTGGAACAGGCCCCGCGCTCGCTGGCCGGTTCGCTGGCGGACGCGCGCGGCGACCGCCCGGAACCGCTCGCGATCGAGCCGGGCGCTCCGCGCCAGCTCGTCGGCGAGCGCGGCAATCACCGCGCGTGCGCCGTTCTCGCTCAAGACCTTGAGGACCTCCGGACGCGCGAGCGCGCGGGCCGCGTCGTACTCGAAGAGGAACCGGAGACGCACGGGAATGTCGCGCAGCCGATCGACCGATCCGCTCGCCATGGGAATGACGTCCGCCAGATAGCGCAGACCGGCGTCGCTCGGTGACGCGACGAATCCGAGCTCGCGGAACCACGGGAGCGCCAGCACCGAGAGACGGCCCACGTCCACGTGCTTCAAGTAGTGGCGATTCATCCACGCGAGCTTCTCTTCGTCGAAGACACCCGCGCTGTGGCCGACGTTCTCGAGTCGAAAACGTCGTGCGAGCTCCGCGATCGGCAACAGCTCTTCGCCTTCGCCGGGCGACCAGCCGATCAGCGCGAGGTAGTTGACGAGCGCTTCGGGCAGGTACCCGCGCGCGCGGAACTCGGCGACCGACGTCGCACCGTGGCGCTTCGACAGCGGCGTGTGATCGGGGCCGAGGACGAGCGACACGTGCGCGAACTTCGGCGGCGTGAACCCGAGCGCCTCGTACAGCAGAAGTTGACGCGGCGTGTTCGAGATGTGGTCCTCGCCTCTAACCACATGCGTCACCTCCATCGACGCATCGTCGATGACCACCGCGAAGTTGTACGCGGGCCGACCGTCCGATCGGAGCAGCACGGGATCCCCGATGACCTCCGTGCTGAAGGACACCGGACCGCGAACCAGGTCATCGAACTGCACCTCGGCCCGGTCGGGAACGCGGAATCTGACGACCGCGGGCTCGCCCGCCTCGACGCGCCGGCGTGCTTCGACCGCCGCGACCGTCCGGCACGTGCCGTCGTACCGCGGCGGCTTGCCCTCCGCGAGCGCGGCCTCACGCTGCCGCGTGAGCTGCTCCGCGGGACAGAAGCAATAGTACCCGTGACCCGCGGTCATCAGCTCGTTCGCATACGACTCGTACAGCCGCAAACGCTCGGATTGCCGGTAGGGACCATGCGCTCCCCCGACGTCCGGTCCTTCATCCCATTCGAGTCCCAGCCACTGCAGGTCCTCGATGATGGCGAGCTCGGACTCGCGCGTCGATCGCTCGGCGTCGGTGTCCTCGATGCGCAGGATGAGGCGGCCGGCCGACCCGCGCGCCAGCAGCCAGTTGAACAGCGCCGTGCGGGCATTGCCCACGTGGAGCTGGCCGGTCGGGCTTGGAGCAAAGCGAAGCCGCATGGTCATCTGAAATCGTGCCGCCGCACGGTCGCCACGGCGTGCACCGCGATCGCCTCACCACGCCCGAGCTCGCCGACGCCCTCGTGCGTCTTGCCCTTGATGCTCACCTGGGACGCGTCGATGCCGCACGCATGCGCGATCTTTTCGGCCATCTCGCGAACGTACGGTCCGAGTCGCGGACGCTCTGCGATGACGACGGCGTCGATGTTCGCGACCTCGAAGCCCGCTTCGGTGACGCGCGTGGCTGCGAGTCGAAGCAGCTCGAGGCTCGACGCATCCTTCCAGCGCCGATCGCTGTCCGGGAAATGGCCGCCGATGTCGCCCGCCCCGGCCGCGCCGAGAATCGCGTCGGTAATCGCGTGGCACAGGGCGTCGGCGTCCGAGTGCCCCGCCAGGCCGCGATCGAAGGGAAGCGTCACGCCCCCGAGCACGAGCGGCCGGTGCTCCACCAGTCGATGGAGGTCGTAGCCGATACCGGCGCGTACGGAAGAGGCGTCCGTCACAAGCGCGCGCGAGATGACGAGGTCCTCTTCCGTCGTGATCTTGATGTTGCGGCGCTCGCCTTCGACGAGATGAACGCGATACCCCGCTCGCTCGACGAGCATCGCCTCGTCGGTCGCCTCTTCCTGCTCGCGTGCCATCCCGAGCGCATGCGCGAGGATCTCGCGCCTGAACGCCTGCGGCGTCTGGGCAAGATACACCTCGCGCCGCGGCAACGTCTCGGCAATCCTGGGCGGCTCGTCCGGCAAGGCACGCTTGACGGTGTCGCTCGCCCGGACCGCCGCGATCGCGGCGCCATGTTCAGCGGCTGCGTCAACCGTACGCGCGATGAGACTCGCCGACACGAACGGTCGCGCGGCATCGTGGATGACTGCCAGCTCGACGTCGGAGGCCAGCGCGGCGAATCCCTTCGTCACCGAGTCCTGACGGCGCTCGCCGCCGGCGACAACCACGATCGGCTTCGAGCGATCGACGAGATACCGTGGCGAATTGGCCGCCAGATCGGCCGGGAGCACAACGACGATCGATCGCACCCGATCGCTTGCGAGAAACCGCTCGACGCTCCACTCGAGCATGGCACGACCGCCGATCTCGACGAGCGGCTTCGGCACGCTCGCACCGAGCCGCTCTCCTCGTCCACCGGCGGCGATGATGGCAGCAACATGCATGACTCGTGAGACGTCAGCGCCCCGAGGCAACGGCGGCGCGCTCAGGAGCGGCCCAATCGAGCGGGGCAAACCACGATTATAGCCGTTCACCTGAACCCACCGGGATGGGGCTCACTCCAGCGGTGTCTTGGGCTCGCGGCCGAGTTCAGCCGACGCTCGAACGAGGGTTTCCACGCGCGCCGCCAGGGCACGGGCGTCCTCGCGCGACAGCGACGCGGTGGGTATGGGATCGTGCACGACGACATCGACCTCGCCGGGACGCGTCATCAGGCGGCCCTTTCGCATCACGTGACACGAGCCTGAGACCGATACCGGCACGACTGGCACCTTCGTGTCGATCGCCAGCAGAAAGATGCCGCCCTTGAAGCGTCCCACGCGGCCGTCCGCGCTGCGCGTCCCTTCCGGAAACACGATGAGAGAGATGCCACGGCGCATCAGGTCGGCAACCCGCCTCAGCGTCTCCGCGCCGGGCTGACGCCGATTGACGAGCACGTGTCCCGTCCACCGCAGGTGCCATCCCCAGATTGGAAAGTTACCGAGCGACGCTTTGGCGATGATGCGAAGCTGAAAAGGAAGAGAGGCGAAGATGACGGGAATGTCGTAGATGCTCTGATGATTGGCCGCGAACACGTACGGCTGGCCGCGTTCGACCCGTTCGAGGCCGGTGAGACGGACTGAGACGCCGGTCGTCGCGAGAATCAGCCACGCCCACGCCCTCGCGCAGGAGTGAGCGAAATATCCGCTCCGGTCGAGGAGGCTCGACCCGATGGAGAGCGCGCCCAGGATGATCGAGTAGACCGCAATGAGCGGAATCAGGAAGAAGACCGTCCGCCACCAGTGAAACGGGGGCAGCAACCGCTTCCTCACACCGTTTGCGCGGGCCTCGCTTTCCGCACGCCCGAGTCCTCGCGGTCCGGGGCGGGCTGCGGCTGGGGGCCCTGGGCCTGCGCGGCCTGCGCCTGCGCGAGCGCGCCCGGATCGATGTAGCGGCCGAAGCTCATCTTGCCGGCCGTGGTCTGCAGGACGCTCGTGACCACGATGTCGATGGTCCGGCTGATCATCTTCCGCGCATTGTCCACCACCACCATCGTCCCATCGTCCAGATACGCGACGCCCTGGTTGTACTCCTTGCCTTCCTTCAGGATGAAGACCTTCATGAACTCGCCCGGCAGCACGACCGGCTTGAGCGCGTTGGCGAGCTCGTTGATGTTCAACACCTCGACGCCGCGCAGTTGGGCGACCTTGTTGAGATTGAAGTCGTTGGTGACGATCTTGCCCTGGACCGATCGCGCCAGCTCGATCAGCTTGAGGTCGACTTCACGCACGTCGGGGAAATCGACGTCGGAAATCGTCACCTCGACCCCGGCCATCTTCTGGATCTTCTGCAGGATGTCGAGGCCGCGCCGCCCGCGATTCCGCTTCAGCGAATCGGGCGAGTCGGCCACGAACTGCAGCTCCTTGAGAACGAACTGCGGGATGACCAGCGTGCCGTCGAGGAATCCGGTCTCGCACACGTCGGCAATTCGGCCGTCAATGATGACGCTGGTGTCCAGGATCTTGTAGCGCCGCCCCGGCCCCGACGTGCGGAACAGACCGATGAGCCGCGAGGGCTCGAGCCACTCGCCCTTTCGAGCGCCGATCACCAGCCCCAGATACGGCAGCATCAGGAGGATGAAGCTGTGCAGAAAGACGACGCGACGGTCGCCTGCGTCGGCCCAGAACAGCGCAGCACCGATCGTGCGGGCGATGACGAGCCCGATGCCCGCGCCAATCAGGGCGCCGAGCAACTGCGTCACGGCCGCTTCGCGGAGCCGGACCTCGAAGCCGACGATCAGGCCGCTCAGCACGAGCGCGAACGCCAGATTCGAGACGACCGGCGGACCGATTCTGATCGGCTGCAGCAAGACGGCCGCGTAGGTGACACCTGCGACAAACAGGATGCGGGCAACGATAAACCAGGCCATATGTACTCCCCGACGATCCCCCGGCGGCGATGTGGCGACAGCTGTGGCGGTCAGGAGTTGGGGCGGGCAACGAAACCCAAGGCGCAGCGGGAGCGGTAAGAATTATAAGAGCAATACCCGACGCGCGGACTCCGGGCTGACCGTCCTGCCTTCTGTCTGCCGTCACTCTACTCCTTTCCCGCGCCGATGGGTGCGGGAATTCTGCGTTGGGCGATTGCCGAGCTTCGGCCCATCAGTCAAAGAGCTGATCGAGCGCCTCGCCGAGGCGCCTGACGCCGACGAGCTCGCACGTGTCCGGAACATCCGACGGCGCACAGTTACCCGACGGCAGGACGCAGCGAAAGAAGCCCATCTGAACCGCTTCCCTGACGCGAAGCGGGGCCTGGCTGATGCCGCGCACCTCGCCCGCGAGGCCGACTTCGCCGAACACTGCCGTGCCCGGCCGTATCGGACGATTCCTGACGCTGGAAGCGACCGCCGCCGCGACACCGAGGTCTGCCGCAGGTTCGTTCACCTCGATTCCGCCCGCAACGTTCACGAACACGTCGTCCGCCATGAGGTTGAAGCCCGCGCGCTTCTCGAGCACGGCCAGCAAGAGGGACAGCCGGTTCGGATCGATCCCAATCGCCATCCGCCGTGCGTTGCCGTAGCTGCTCGTGCTGACGAGCGCCTGCACTTCGACCAGGATCGGGCGTGAACCTTCAATCGAGCACAGGACCGCGGACCCCGGGGCGTCGGCGGGCCGCTCGGCGAGGAACATCTGGGACGGGTTGGGAACCGGCCGCAAACCCCGTTCCGTCATCTCGAAGATGCCCAGCTCGCTCACCGCGCCAAAGCGGTTCTTCACGGCGCGCACGACGCGGTGCGCGTGATGCCGCTCGCCTTCGAAATACAACACGGTGTCGACGACGTGCTCGAGCGCCTTGGGCCCGGCCAGGCTTCCGTCCTTCGTGACGTGGCCGACGAGAAACGTCGGAATGTTGTGGCTTTTCGCCGCGAACAACAGTTGGGTCGCCGCCTCGCGCACCTGCCCGATACTGCCCGGTGCCGATTGGAGTTTCACCGAGAACACCGTCTGAACCGAATCGACGATCACGAGCGCGGGCTGCAGCCGTACGATCTCCTCGAGAATGCGCTCGAGGCAGGTTTCCGCGAGCAGATAGAGCGGCGCGCCATCGACGCCGAGTCGATCGCCACGCGACTTGATTTGATGCTCCGACTCCTCGCCGGAGCTGTAGAGGACCGGTCCGATCGTACGGGCGAATTCGGCGGCTGCCTGGAGCAGCAGGGTCGATTTCCCGATTCCAGGCTCTCCGCCGATCAAGACGAGCGACCCCGGCACGATTCCACCGCCCAACACGCGATCGAATTCGTCGATGCCGCTCGAGAGCCGCTCGGCCGCGACGCTATCGACCTCCGCGTACAGCCGTGCACCTGCGCCTGCGGGCACGAAGCTGTACCGGCGCTCCTCGGAGCCGGCTGGCACGGCCCGTTCCTCGACGAGCGAGTTCCACGCGCCGCACTCCGGACAGCGTCCCATCCACTTCTGCGCCTGCGCGCCGCACTCCTGACAGGCGAAGACTGTCTTGGGTCTCATGGAAATGTCCTTCAATTATAGAGCCGCTCAATCCGCGCCCCGACGCGGCAGAGGACTTCGTAGGGAATGGTGCCGATGATGGCGGCCATCTCGCGGACGTCGATTCGGTCGTTCCCCTGGTCACCGAGGATCACGACCTCGTCGCCGGGTTCCGCGTCGGTATCGGTGACGTCGATCGCGATCATGTCCATGCAGACGGAACCGACGATGGGGGCTCGGCGCCCCCGCAGCAGGACACAGCCGCGATTGGCGAGGCGCGTGTCCAGACCGTCCGCATATCCGGCCGGCACGATCGCCATTGTGGTCGGCCTGTCCGCGGTGAAGCGCACACCGTAGCCCAGCCCCTCGCCGATTCGCAGGCCTTTGACCGCGGTTACGCGGCTCCGGATCGTCATCACCGGCCGCAACGGCATTGTCGTGGCCAGCGGCGGAGGGACGACGCCGTACAGCAGCAGCCCGGGCCGTACGAAGTCGTACCAGACGCGCTCGTCACGCAGCAGCGCGGCGCTGTTCGCGGCGTGGCGCAGGCGGCCCGCGATGCGGAGCCCCGCCAGCTCGTCGTGAACGCGCTCGAAGCGCAGGCGCTGCTCGGCGAAGAGCGGGCTGTCGGGATCGTCCGCGGTGGCAAAGTGCGTGTACACCGCCGCAATGCGGAGGTTCGGGCTGGCCAGCAGCTCGGGCAGCGTGCGCCCGAGATTGTCCCAGCGAAAGCCGAGCCGATTCATGCCCGTGTCGATCTTCAGGTGGCACCCGAGGCGTCGATCGCGCGCCGCGGCGGTGGCCTGCAACGCTCTGCCGGCCGAGGGCGTGGAAATCGTCGGCGTCAAGTCGTGCGTGAAGAGACCGTCCAGATCACTGACGCTCAAGGCACCAAAGATCAGGATGGGCACGCGCACGCCGGCCTCGCGCAGCAGCACGCCTTCTTCGATGTCGGCGCACGCGACCATGCGGGCACCCGCCGCTTCGAGTGCCAGCGCGACGCGCGGCGCGCCGTGACCGTACGCGTTCGCCTTCACGACCGCGATAATAGCCGGCGGCTCGGGCCGCGCGCCGGTCGCGAGGTATTCAGTCATGGCGCGGAAGTTCGATTTGAGCGCCTCGAGGTCGACGTGCGCGAACGTGGGACGGATCAACGCTTCGTCATCCGGCTGGCCGGGCGTGCCTGGCCAGAACGTGTTCGGATCGGCCGCCGTGCATGCTGAAGTGCCAACGCGCTCGTCGAAACGCGCCGGCCCGGCCTACGCCTGCCAGGCGTAGTTCTCGAATCGCGTGAATTGTTTGATGAACGACAGCCGCACCGTGCCGGTCGGACCGTTGCGCTGTTTGCCGATGATGATCTCGGCCATGCCGTCGTTTTCCGGTTTGGGATCGTACTGTTCCTCGCGATAGATGAAGAGCACGACGTCGGCGTCCTGCTCGAGGGCGCCCGACTCGCGCAGGTCCGCGAGCTGAGGGCGATGATCCGATCGTGATTCCGGTGCGCGGCTCAACTGTGAAAGCGCGATGATCGGGACATTGAGCTCCTTCGCGAGCCCTTTGAGCGACCGGGAGATCGACGCAAGCTCCTGCGTGCGGTTGTCGAAGCGGCCGCGCGCCTGCATCAGCTGAATGTAGTCAACGACGAGCAGATCGAGCCCGTGCTCCCGCATCAGGCGCCGCGCCTTCGCGCGCATTTCCAGCACCCCGACCCCGGGACTGTCGTCGATGAACACCGTCGCTTCCGCCAGGGTGCCGAGCGCGTGGGACAGCCGGCCGTAGTCCTTCTCCGTCAGGTAGCCGCCCCGAAACTTGTGCGAGTCGATCCGCGCTTCCGCGGTCAGCAACCGCAGGAAGAGCTGCTCCTTCGCCATCTCCAGGCTGAAGAACCCGACGACACGGGGCACCAGTCCGACGTGCTGTGCGACGTTCAGAACGAAGCTCGTCTTCCCCATCGACGGCCGGGCGGCAACGATGATCAGGTCGGACGGCTGAAACCCTGACGTCAGCTCGTCGAGATCCTTGAACCCGCTCGGCATGCCGGTCACGAGCCCCTTCTGCTCCTGCAGCCTCTCGATCGTCGCGAAGCTGCTGTGCACCAGCGTCGACAAGGGGATGAAGCCGGGCCGAATCCGATCCTCGGCGATCTCGAAAATCGCTTTCTCTGCTTCGTCGAGCACCAGATCCGCGTCCTGATCGGCCTCGTACGCGGTCGACGCAATCTTCGTCGCCGAATAGATGAGGCTTCTCAGCGTCGATTTCTCCTTGACGATGCGCGCGTAGTGCTCGATGTTCATCGATCGAGGAACGCCGTCCACCAGCGCCGCGATGTAGGCCGGCCCTCCGACCTCGTCCAGGTCGCCGGACCGCGCGAGCTCCTCTTTGAGCGTCACCAAATCGATCGGCTCGGCGCGCTCGCTGAGCGCGACCATCTTGTCGAAGATGCGCCGGTGCGCGTCACGGAAGAAATCGTGCGAGTCGATCAGCACCGCCGCGTGGTTGAAGGCTTCGTTGTGTAGCAGAATCGCGCCCAGGACGGAGCGCTCCGCTTCCAGATTGTGGGGAAGCGGACGATCGGTCGTGACGAGATCGGCCATGCGCGTCGACGGGGAGGGGTGGCTGTGGAGACCGGAGTTTAGCAGAAGTTCGCTCGACGCGATTGAGTGCGAGCGGTAGGTCACCTGCCCGGACAAGTACCTGCCGACGCGTGCCCCCTGAGACCTCGCGGCGCGAGCGCCGCAGCGCTCAGGCTTCTTCCTTGACGACTCGCACCTTGACCGGCGAGACGACGTCGCGATGCAGCTTGACCGGTACCTCGAATTGGCCGAGCTGCTTGATTGGCTCGGCCAGTTGGATCTTGCGCTTGTCGATCTCGATGCCCTGCGCCTGAAGCGCCTCCGCGACGTCCGCCGACGTGACGGATCCGTACAGCGTCTCGGTTTCACCCACACGGCGCGCGATCGCGATCTCGACCCCTGCAAGCCGGCCGGCCACAGCCTCGGCAACCTGACGCTCTTCCAGCTCACGCGCGTCCACGACCTTGCGCTCGCGTTCCACCTGCCGCCTGTTCTGCGCCGTGGCCACGAGCGCAAGCTTCCGCGGCAGCAGATAGTTTCGCGCGTACCCGTCGGCGACCTTCACGACGTCGCCGGGACGCCCGAGCTTCTCCACATGTTCTCGGAGGATGATTTCCATGGTGTCTTCAATCCGTCACGTATGGAATCAACGCAAGCTGCCGGGCCCGCTTGATCGCGACCTGCACCTTCCGCTGATGCGTCGCGCACGTGCCCGACAGCCGGCGCGGCTGAATCTTGCCGCGCTCGGGAATGAAGGAGGCCAGCATCTTGACGTCCTTGTAATTGATGCTGTCTATCTTCTCGGCGCAGAACTTGCACACCCGGCGCCGCCGGAACATCGTCCGGCGCTGCCCCTGGCCCTTGTCGCCGCCCTTCTGGCCGCGTCCGCGGCCCCCACCTCGTTCCATGTCGTTCGCCATGACCTATGCCTCCCTTCCCGCTTGATCCTGATCTTGCGCCTCGCCCTCGACCCGGGGCTCGGCGACCTCAGGTTCGGGCGGCAGGCCGCGCGCGGCCCGCCGACGCGCCGCTGCTTCCCGGCGCCGGAGCCTGTCACGCTCAGCCACCCGCAGCTCCTCGTCGGTGCGGACGAGGAGATGCCGGATGACTTGATCGGCAACGCGCAACCGCCGATCGAGCTCCTTCACCAAGTCGCCGGCGCCGGTGATCTGATGCAGGACGTACACGCCTTCCTTGTGGGGCCCAATCTCGTACGCCATCTTGCGCCGGCCCCAGTTCTCCGTATTGTCGAGGCTTCCACCAAACCGGGACACGGTCGCTTCGATCAGGGCTTGCAGATCAGCGAGCTGCTGCTCGGTCGCGTCCGGTGACACGATGTAGACGAGTTCGTACTGTCGGGATGCCATGTATTCTCCTTCTGGACTGACGGCCACCAGCGTGGCAAGGAGGTCCTCGAGTCGCGAGTGTTGAGTCTTGAGGAGTTCCTCAGTCGCTTTCCGGCACCTTGCGGTTGAACCGGTTCATCATCTGTTCGATGCCATCGGTCACGAACATCTCGACGGCATCGGCCGCCGACGCGACGAGACCCGGCACGAGCGGCCGCTCATCCGGCTCGAAGCGTGAGAGGACGTGATCCACCAGCTCGCGCTGGTCGTCGCCGCGTCCGATGCCAATCCGCACTCGCGGAAATTCTTCGCTCCCGAGCGCCTCGATGACCGACTTGAGCCCGTTGTGCCCCCCTGCCGATCCGTCCGGTCGCGCTCGCAACCGTCCAAACGGCAAGTTCACATCGTCGGCGACGATGAGGAGCTCGGCAAGCTCGAGCCGGTAGTAGCGGCGCAACGCCGCTACCGCCTGGCCGCTGCGATTCATGAACGTCAGCGGCTTGGCCAGGATGACCGTCTCGGCTGCGACGCGAATCTTCGCGACCAGCGCCTCGACGAGCGCCGAGCCGAACGTCGACCGATGGCGATCCGCCAGCACATCGACGACCTTGAAACCGACGCTGTGCCGCGTGTCGCGGTACTCCGGGCCGGGATTACCGAGGCCAACAACGAGCTTCAAGACTTCAGCAGGCGGCAGCGGCAGCCCGTGGGCGCGACTACTCTTCTGTCTTCTCCTTCTCGACCTTGCCCTTCTTGATGACTTCGGGCTCGACCGGCGCCGCGACCACGACCTCGGCCGCCGCAGGAGCAGGCTCCTCGACGCGCAACGCGATGACGTGCACGAGCATCGTCTCGGGCTCGGTCACCGGCTTCCACTTCGCGGATAACGGCAGGTCGCGCACGCGAATGCTCTGGCCGAGCATCAGCTCGCTGACGTCCACTTCGAGGTGCTCGGGAATGTCGGCCGGGAGGCACTCGATCTGGATGTCGCGGTGGACGAAGTCAAGGATGCCCCCCTGCTGCTTCACGCCGCGCGCGTCGCCCTTCAGCAGGACCGGGACCGTGACGGTAATCGTCCTGTCCATTGCCACACGATAGAAATCGAGGTGCAGGAGCTGATGCGTGATCGGGTCGAGCTGGTACTCCTTGATCAGCACGCGTGCGTCGCTGCTGCCGTCCAGCGAGAGTCCGATGAGCGTGTTCACGCCCGCGTCCGAATGCAGGATTCGGAGAACCGCTTTGGGATCGACCGAGACCGGCGTGGCGCTCTGGGCGCCGCCGCCATAGACGACTGCCGGTACGCGGCCCGCCTGCCGCAGGCGGCGTGCTTCGTTCTTACCCCGTTCGTCACGAACGATGGCCTTCAGTGTGGCTTCCATGGCTTTCACACGAACAACGATGAGACTGACGTTTCCTCATGAATGCTCTGTATGGCCCGCGCGAGGAGCGATGCCACCGAGAGCACGACGATTTTTCCGCAGCGCGCCCCCTCGCCGTTGAGCGCGATGGTGTTCGTCACGATCAGGCGTTCGACCGCCGCCGCCTCGATACGCTCGATGGCCGGACCGGAGAGCACGCCGTGGACGGCGCCGGCCAGGACCCGACTCGCGCCGTTCTCGCACAAGGCGGTGGCCGCCTTGACGATCGTCCCGGCGGTATCGATGATGTCGTCCTGGATGATGCAGACGCGACCCCCGACATCGCCGATGACGTTCATCACTTCCGCCGTGCCGTCCTCCGAGCGGCGCTTGTCGATAATCGCGAGCTCGGCCCCCAGACGTTTGGCGTACGCGCGCGCGCGCTCCGCGCCCCCTGCGTCTGGCGAAACGATCGTCAGCTCGTCGTACCCGAGCCTCGCCAGGTAATCGATGATGACCGGCGCGGCAAACAGGTGGTCCACCGGAATGTCGAAGAACCCCTGAATCTGCGCCTTGTGCAGATCCATCGTCAGGACGCGATTCGTTCCGGCCGCGCCCAGCAGGTTCGCCACGAGCTTGGCCGATATCGGCACGCGCGGCTTGTCTTTGCGATCCTGGCGCGCGTAGCCGTAGTAGGGAATCACCGCCGTGATCCGTGACGCCGACGACCGGCGGAACGCATCGATCATCACGCACAGCTCGATCAGGTGCGCGTCGACCGGCGCACTCGTCGGCTGCACCACGAACACGTCGGTCCCCCGAATGTTCTCGTCGATCTGGAACGAGACCTCGGTATCCGGAAACCGCCGCAGCCGCGCCTGGCCCAGCCGCACGCCGAGGTGGTCCGCGATTTCCTGCGCAAGACCGGGATGGGCGCTGCCGGTAAACAGCTTGAGCTGGCCTCGACTCATACGGTCGACGGTCTCTTGTCAGCCGATCGCGTCCGATTCCAGACTTTGTGCCGGAGCGTCAGGAACGATGTTGGCTGGGGCGGAAGGATTCGAACCTTCGAATACGGGATCCAAAGTCCCGCGCCTTACCGCTTGGCCACGCCCCAACCACCACCGTGCTCACGGCGCGGCCTCGAATAGCCGGCGCAAACCTAAAGTGTACACGATGACCTCGCAGCCCGGCAAGCACACGACGATTCGAACGACGCGAGAGGCACCACGGCCGGTCGAGGACGCGCCCTTTCCCTTTCGACAGGCTTAGCGGGCGCGCAGGAGGACCGGCCGCGCACGGCGAGCATACCGGTCGCGGCTCATCGTTCGGGTTACGACCGCGCGCCAGCCGGACCGGGCCAGGACCGGCGCCGCGGCTCTGGCCGCGGCTGGGCTGTCGAACAGCCCGAACACCGCCGAGCCGCTGCCCGACATCGCTGTCGAGATCGCTCCAGCCGACCGCAACCACGATTCGATCACCGCAATCTCCGGATGGCGCCGGCCGACGGCATCGTCAAGGTCGTTCACGAGCTGCGTGGCGTCGATGGGCCACAGCGACGGCGCGCGCCGCGGCACACGCGGCGTGGCCTGACGATCCTCGTCGTACCAGGCAAATGCCTCGGGCGTCGAGACGCCGAACGACGGAAACACCAGCAGCACCCCTGAAGGCCGGACGTCCTGAAGCGGATAGATCTCGTCGCCGCGACCGAGGCCGAGCGCGGTGCCGCCGTAGAGAAAGAACGGCACGTCGGCGCCGAGATCCGCGGCGATGTCGCCGAGCTCGGACCTTGAGACACGCGCACGCCACAGTTGCGCGAGCCCGGCGAGCGCGGCGGCGGCATTGGAGCTGCCGCCACCCAGCCCGCCCGCAGCCGGGATGCGCTTCTCGATCGTCCCAGAGACGTTGCGAAGCGCCCCGCCTCGCCCGAGCGCCTGCCAGAGCGCCGACGCGGCGCGCCAGATCAGGTTCGAGTCATCGAGGGGAATGCCGGGCGCCTGACAGCGAAGGGTGAAGGGGCCCCGACGCTCGGTGAACGTCAGGACGTCGTGCAGCTCGATCGCCTGAAAGACCGTGCGCAGCTCGTGGTACCCATCGGACCGGGTCTCAATGACCCGCAAGTCGAGGTTGATTTTCGCGTGCGCCCTCACACGTACCGCGCGCGCCGAGCGGGAGCGTGCCGTCACTTATCGCGCTTTCTGGCCGAGAGGACCCGCGGCCCGGAGATCCTCGAGCGTCAGCGGTAGCGCGTCGGGAGGAATCTTCACCGTGAAAGTTGCCGCGTCCAGGTTCATGTTCGTTTCGAACTGGGCGATCGAGACCTGGATGTCCGTGCGCCGAACGGATCCAGGGCGTGACATGAGCCGAACGCGACGCGGGAATCCGGACGAGGAGTCGCCATACTCGATCGTCCACCGGCCGGTGGTGGCGGCCACGACGAACGGACTTGCGGTCGGCCCCTTGAGATACGCAACCGAACCGTCGTCCAGGTCGACAACGAGCCAGTCGCCGGCGTATGAGCGTCCGCCGGACGGTTGCGCACCGGGCGTGATGCATCCCGTAAGCACCGCCTGCAGGTCGTCCGGTCCGAGCGCGATGCCGGTGAGCGCGTCAAGAATCGCCGGCGCGGCGGCGCCGGTCAGCACGCGCTCGTCGCGCGGCAAGAGCAGCGTCGCCTCGTCCGCTTGGGCGACAAGGATGAAAGCCGGAGGACCGAATGGCGCCGTACCTTCAAGCCGCATCGAACCAGGACGCGCGAAGCCGGCAAGCACCCGGCCACGGAGCTTGGCCCGGCCGGCCCGACCGGCAATCGAGAGCTCAGCGGTTAGGGTCCGAACGTCGCGGCAGGCGTGTGTGGCTTGCGTGAAGATGCGAACGGCGTCCGGAACGGGCGTCCCCTTTCCGGCGGGGAGGCGCAATGGTCGTGGCGCGCACGCCGCAGCGAGCGGGAACAAGATCAAGACGACGGCGCGAAACGGCGGGCGAATTATTTCCTCTGCGTTTTTTCCTGCGCGAGCTCGATCTTCCGCTTGATTTGGTCCCGAACGATCGACTCGCCGTCCCCTGCCAGCGAACGCCGCCACGCGGCGACCGCTTCCCCATAGCGGCCGAGCTCGAACATCAGATCGCCGAAATGATCCTGGACGACGGAATTCATCGTGAGCTGTTCGCTGGCTTCCCGCAGGCTGGGCTCGGCGAGATCCCACTGCCGCAGCTTGAAGTACGCCCAGCCGAGGCTGTCGAGATACGCGCCATTGTGCGGATCGATCTCGAGCGCACGCTGGACGAAGCCGACGGATTCCTGCAGCCGCTCGCCGCGTTCCGCCAGCATGTAGCCGAGGTAATTCAGCGTCGGGGCGTGCCGCGGATCACGGTCGAGGATGTGCCGGAACACGCGCTCCGCGTCGGCATGCCGCTTCTCCTGGTCGAGCACGGCGCCGTGCTGAAACGCGAGCGGCACATCCTCAGGGAACTTCGCGCGCGCGGTATCGAGAATCTTCTCGGCCTCGCCCAATTGCTTGGCTTCGACGAACAGCGCCGCTAGCGCGAGGTGCGCCTCGGGATCGGCCCGTTTCGTCACCTCCTGCTGCAGCATCACGACGGCC
>JACPPN010000208.1 GCA_016190995.1 Acidobacteriota bacterium
GATCTCACCTATGTGAACGAACTACCGCCTGCTAGGAGCCCGTTCAGGCTTACTCGGACGGGCTCCTAGCCGCGCATGAACGCGGATACGCGCGGCTCGGAGTCTTTGCTTCGAGCGGCGGGCTGACGAGCAACGGACAGCTCTCATTGCCCGGTTGACTGTCGACCCTTGACTGCCGACGACTTTGGACTTCGGACTGACATGACCCGGACTCGCGGATTCTGGTTGCCGTTGGCCCTGACGCTCGCGCTCCCTGCGACTGCCCTCGCTCACAGTGTCGGGGTGTCGCGGGGCGAGTACCAGGTCGCCGGCGCCGCCGTGACGGTGCAACTCGTGTTCGCCCGGGCCGAACTGGCGGCGGCCGTGCGGATCCTCGATGCGAATGGCGACGGTTCGGTCTCCGAAGGTGAGCTGTCGCGCGCGCGTGCCGCCATCGAGACGGCGATTGTCCGGGGCCTCGAAGTCGGTGCCTCGTCCGACTCCTGCCCCGGCGTACTGGAGGAGACCGCTCTGACGGAACAGGACGGGCTGTCGATCAGGGCCATGTACCGCTGTCGCCTCGAGCCGGCGACCTTGACCTTCACGCTGAAGTTCCTCGGCGTCCTCTCGCACGGGCATCGTCATCTTGCGACAGCGAGCGAGGGTCCGGCGGTCGTGCGCTTCGTCGGCTATGCGGGCAACCCGGAATTCGAGCTCGCGGTGCCGCGTGGCGCCACGGCCGCACCCGCTGGCATAGGCGAGGTGGCGTGGCCGCTCCTGCGCCTTGGCATTCAGCACATCCTGAGCGGGTACGATCACCTGCTCTTCCTGTTCGGCCTGATTCTGGTCGGCGGACGCCTCCGTTCACTCCTCGTTGTCGTCACCGCGTTCACGGTCGCGCATTCGATCACGCTGGGACTCGCGGTGCTCAACGTCTGGTCTCCAGGCCTCAGGTTCGTGGAGCCGGCGATCGCGCTCTCGATCGCGTACGTCGGCGTCGAGAACTGGTTTATCCAGGATGCGAGCCGGAGATGGCTGATCACGTTCCCCTTCGGACTCATTCACGGCTTCGGGTTCGCCGGCGCGCTTCAGCAGATTTCGCTGCCCCACGTGCAGATTCCTGTCGCGCTCGCGGCGTTCAACGTGGGCGTGGAAGTGGGGCAGATGGCAGTGCTCGTCGTGGTCCTGCCGGCCGTGCTGTGGCTGCGGCGCCAGCAGTGGTTCGCGGATCGCGGACTCAGGGTCGTGAGCACCGCGATTGCGGCGGCGGGCATGTGGTGGTTCGTTATCCGCGTTTCCTAGGCGGGACCTTGCGACCGGCCGCCGGAACCCCGCCGGGGTATCCGGCAGCCGGCCAGTTGGTGCATTCCGGTCCACAGGTCCCCACCTTCGCGCCCGGTGGAATGGTGCAGGCGGCCTCGCATTCGAAGGGCGATGTGCACGATTCACCGGCGGTCTTGAGCGCGACGCACTTCCCGCCGGAGCAGACCGCATCACCCGCGCAGGCGCTGCCGCTGCAGGGCTCTCCGATCTTCGGAAGCGGGCCGGCGACGCACCGGCCGGACGCGCAGTGCGTCCCCGGCGCGCACTGCCGGTCCGAGCTGCAGCTCCCTCCGGCCGCGATGTAATCTGCGCACTGGGCGCCGCGGCAGAATCCCCTGCACTCCGGATGGCGGGTTTCTGCGTCCACCTCCCGCACGTACGTGGCGAGCGTATCGGCCGGACCTCCACAGGTGGCGTTCGCGCCCCCCGGTTCGGCGCAGACGCCAAAGGTGGTGGGACTCGAGCCGCGACAGAAGAGACCGTCGCGGCAATCGAGCGACGAACGGCAGGTCGCTCCCGCCTGGAGCTGGCCGCCGGCGAGGGCGCGGCAGGCCTCCGGGAGCCGTGGCATCAGCGGCGTCACCCAGTCGCAGCCGGCGAGCGCGCGCCGCGTCTCTTCCACGCACCGATCGACATGGCGCGGCTCAATCGTGACGGTCTTGGCGCGCAACGCAACGGTTAGGACCCGAACGCACTCGCCGGCCAGAGTGCTCGCCCCTGCCGTTCCGCAGCATTCGGCCTTGCGCGTTTGAGGGAGCGTGTGGAGCGCGTCGCAGAGACGCTGGGCCAGCGGGTCGGGGGTCCCGGCGTCGCTCGGATAGACAGCCTTGATCCCCGTATCCGGCGCGGCGGCTTCGCTGCCGGTCGCGTGCTCCGCGGCGACCGATGGGCCAGGCTTGTTCTCCGTGCCGCGGCATGTCACGAACACCAGTGCGAGAAGCAGGGCGAGCGTGAAGGCGGCCAGGGTGCGTCGAAGTCTCACGGCGATTCTTCGCACGCCTCTCACAGGCCAGCCGCCGGGACGCCCACAAGGTACTTGTCGCCGGTTGGGGCGGGGACGCCGCCGGCGGGCTCCAGCGTGACCGCCATGGCGATCGGGCTCGGCAGATCGGGGGGCGTCTCGATCACCGCCGTGATCTGGCCTGCCGTGTCCGGCGTCAGGAGTCCGGCGCTGATCGGCGCCTGCCTCGTCACGACCCAGAGTTGGTAGACCTTGCCTGCCGGGAGGGGCGGCAGATCTGTCGCGGTGAAGACCAACCCGCGTGCGCGGCTCCAAAACGCGCGCGCTCGCGCCCGTGGGGCAACCTTCTGTCCGGCGAGCTCGACCCGCGCGAGGTCAGGCGCGGCGAGAATCCCGAGGGTGGAGCGCGCTTCCGCCGCTGTCCGCCGGATCTCGGTGACCTGCCGATCGGCCATGACGGCCTGAAGCGTCATCTCCGTGAGCTGCCCTTCGAGCCGCGTCACCCGATCGCGCAGGCGTACCGAGTATCCGGCCAGCACGACCGCGACGAATATCGCCGCCGCGGCGGCGAGCCATCCGGCAACGTCTGCCCATCTCACGGCCGGGTCCGGACGCTCGACTGGAATCGTCGCGGATGGCGCGCGTCCGGAGACCTGGCTCAGGAGGCGCGGGCGGAGGTCCGCCGGAGCCTCGAGGCGCGGCACGGCAAGGGCGAGCGCGCCGACCACCGGACCGAGCGAGACGATCTCGGCCTTGCACTCGGCGCAGCTCCGCAGATGCTCTTCGAACGTCGCGCGCTCGTCGGCCGTCAGGGCGCCGAGCACGTACAGCCCGGAGAGGTCGCGAAGCTCGTCGTGCGCGGTCGAGGTCATCGACTCTTCTCCGCGAGGGCATCACGGAGCTTGAGCAGCCCGAGGCGGATGCGGGTCTTGACGGTTCCGAGCGGCTGCTCCAGCCGTTCGGCGATTTCGTTCTGCGTGAGCCCCTCGTAGTAGGCCAGCTCGATCGCGATCCGTTGCAGCAGCGGGAGGCGGTTGAGCGCGGCCCGGACCGCCGCAATCTGCTGGCTGGTCATGACCAGTTTCTCCTGTCCCGCTGACAGATCCGGGAGGTCGAACAGGCGCTGGTCACCGAACCGGGCCGAGTCGGGCTTTGCGCGGCGGGCGCGAAGGCGATCGATCGCGCGACTCCTGGCAATCGTGAGGAGCCACGCGGCAACCGTCCCGCGCGACGAGTCGTACCGCGGGGCCTGCCGCCAGGCTTGCGCGAACACGTCCTGCACCACATCCTCCGAGTCGGCCTGGTCTTCGAGAATGCGCAGGACGAGGGAGAACACGCCGCCCGAGTGCCGGTCGTAGAGCACGGCGAGGGCATCCGGGTCGCCGTCCGCGACGCGCCGAATAGCCTGTTCATCGGCCGCCGGATTCTCGGCCTCGGAGCGACGGCCCGGTCGTCCCCCGGGCACCCCCGGCGCATCGATGGCGGCCCACCACATCACCAGTTCTTATCCTTTACCTACGGCTGCCGGACCCGGCCAGATGGCGGTCCCGTCCGCGGGCTCCGAATCCTCCGCGTGGAGCGGTCTCGAACAAGAATTTTTCAAGATCGATCCGGAAAGAGGCTCACCGCAGTCACTGCCGCAAACCCTGCTTTCTCGATCAAGTGATTGAAGGATTGGACGTTGGGGATCTGGTAGCGGTACGGGGATTCGAACCCCGGTCCCGTGGCTGAGAACCACGTGTCCTGACCCCTAGACGATACCGCCACTTGCCGACACGAAACTTTAATTTTAGTCACCGATTCTGTCTTCGTCAAACATCCGGCCGAGGATCCGGCGCATTGTGCGACGTCGTGTAGAGTAAACCAAGCATGGCGGGCGCGCCTGGCCCGACGTGCCGGCGTCTTTGCGATCCGGCGCGAGTACTCGTAGCGAAGCTTCGCCTCAAACCGCCGAGTGACTAGACACTGCCGGGACAGGCGAACCTTCGCTACTAGCTGCGCGGCCGCCACGGCGGCCGCGCCTAAGACAGCTCCTCAGGCTCATGACAGAAAACCTGGCTTCATCTGTCACCGTTCCGGCCTTAGGAGATGTCTAGGAGC
>JACPPN010000203.1 GCA_016190995.1 Acidobacteriota bacterium
ACCGTGCGGCCCGCCTCCGGACTGCCCGGCTGCCCGACTTCCGAGAGGTAGTAACGATAGGCGCCGAGGAACGCGATCAGATCCGCCATCTCGCGGCTCGTCATCGTGGGCGCCTGGACCTTGAGATCGCGCATTTTCTCCCGCATCACGGGAGAGTGATTCCAGAACGCCCCCGCAAGATCGAGGACGGTTCCCGAAAACACGATGCGGCCGAGATCCGGCCCGACGCGCGTCTCGTGTCCGCCGAGCGAATGACATCGGATGCAGGCCTTCTGGGCAAAGAGGCGCGCGCCCGCGGTCGGCGTGTCGGGCAGCTCGACCGACAAGAGGATGGACTCCTGCTCGGGAGCCGAGGTCTCGGCCAACCCCACGAGAACGAGCGCCGGAATGGCGAGCGCGAACACCGCGATGGCCGAACGCACCGAGCGTTTGATACCGACGGCTTGTGCTTTCATCGCCAGCCTCCCGCGAGCGCAGGTTCCGTTGCGGCAGACGCCTCGCCGTTCGCGCCGGGGCCTGCAGGTTCATCCCCCTCGCCCGCCACGAGGGCCATCCAGCCGGCCGCTTCTGCTTCGGCCGCCTGGAGCTCCCAGATCGAGATGATCGGGAACAGCTTCGTGAATCCCATGTAGAGCAGCGTGAACGCCGCAAAGCAGCCGGCCATGAGGGACCATTCGACCCAGCTCGGCGCATACAGGAACGTGTGAATGGGGACGCGCGGGTTCGACAACGAGGGCACCACAATGGTGAACCGCTCGAGCCACATCCCGAGATTCACCGAAATCGACGCGATGAGCGTGCCTTTGATCGTCCGGGTCCGCGGATTCGCGAGAATCGCGAACGGGACGACGAAGCAGAAGAGGAACATCGCCCAGAAAAACGGCGCGAACCGCCCGAACAGGCGCGCGTCGAAGACCGACAGCTCGGTCGGCTCCTGCCCGTACCACACCGTGATGTGCTCCGCGAACGTGAAGTACAACCAGAGACAGCTCATGACGAGCAGCAGGATGCCGAGATTGTTGAAGTGCACCGGCTGGAGGTACCGCTCCAGGCCGTACACCTTTCGAACGATGACCATTGCGGTGATGATGGCCGCGATGCCGGAGAAGATGGCCCCCACCACGAAGTACGGGCCGAAGATCGTCGAGTGCCACATCGGCTGAATCGTCATCGCG
Source organism: Acidobacteriota bacterium (assembly GCA_016190995.1). GTDB lineage: Bacteria > Acidobacteriota > Vicinamibacteria > Vicinamibacterales > JACPPN01 > JACPPN01. The sequence continues at coordinate 1,176 of JACPPN010000203.1, forward strand.
AACACCCACGACACGACGGTGTGGACCGACACCGCGATGGGGATCACGATGATCGCCATCGCGCCGATCGCCCGTTCGAGCAGATGGATCTGCCGTGGCGTACCGGCCCAGCCGAGCGCGAGCCGGCGGTAGAAACCGTGACGCCATCCGCTGACCCGATCGCGCAGGAGCGCAATGTCGGGTATGAGTGGCAGATACAGGTAGATGCTGCTCGCCATCAGGTAGACGCTGATGCTCATCACGTCCCAGAGGAGCGGCGATCGGAAGTGCGGATGCGTGATGACGTTCAAGGCCCGGTCGGGTCGGCCGAGATCGAGCAGGATGTTGCCGACGCCGAAGAAGAGCACGAGCACCGTGATGACTTCGGCCATCCGGGTGATCGATCGGCGCCACTCGGCGTGCACGATGCGCAGGATGGCGGAGATGAGGGTCCCGGCGTGCGACACGCCGATGAAGAACACGAAGTTCGTGATATAGAGACCCCAGTACACCGGGCGCCCCAGGCCCGTCACGCCCAGGCCGCGCCAGAGCTGCCAGATCCAGGCGAACAGGGCCCACGCCACGACTGCAGCCATCGCAATGGCCCAGCGCTTGAAACTCGGCCCCACCGAGAGCACGGGCCGCACGATCGCATCGGGATCGACCAGGACGCCCGGATGCGCCGGCTCGAGATCGGCCTCCAGAGCTCGGACCGCCATCGCTACTCTCCCTCGCGCAGGTAAATGACCTTCGGCTTGGTGCCGAGCTCCTCCATCCACTGGAAGGCTCGGGGGCTCGCGGCCGCAGCCGCCACGGCGCTGTGCTGGTCGTCGAGGTCGCCGAACGTCAGGGCTTCCGCCGGGCACGTTTGCACACACGCGGGCACGTAGTCTTCCGACGCCAGCTCGCGCCCCTCCGCCTTGGCCCGCTCGCGCGCGATCATGAGGCGGTGATGACAGAACGTGCACTTCTCCACGACACCCTTGGGCCTCACCGACACGTCCGGGTTCATCATCCCCTGCATCGACGCCGGCCACTCGGGCGGAGTCCAGTTGAAGACCTTGACGACGTACGGACAGGCGTTGGTGCAATAGCGGCATCCGATGCAGCGCGCGTACACCTGAGCGACGATGCCGTCCGTGCTCAGGTAGGTCGCGCTCGTCGGGCAGACGTCCGTGCATGGCGGCCGGTCGCATTGCTGGCACATCAGAGGCAGCGGGACCCGATGGTCGCGACCGGGCATCTCGACCGCCACGAGCTGAATCCACGTCATGAGCCGGCCGGCGGCGGACGACGCCGGCGTCGAGAACGGCACGTTGTTCTCGTGCTTGCAGGCGATGACGCAGGCCTGACATCCGGTGCACCGATCGAGATCGACGACGAGTCCCCAGCGTGCCATGTGCATGTTTCCTCAGAGCCGGGCAATCCGGACGTGACAGGGCGTGGAGAATCCGTCCGCGCCGCACAGGCGCCTGACGTCCGCATCAATCGTCCGCGTCCAGCGCGCCTCCGCGGACGAGGCGGGCACGAACGCCATCGAGACGGTTCCTTCCGGCAACCCTTCCACCAGGACCGCTACCGCGTGTATCCGCCCGGACGGCGATTCGATCTGAACCGTCTCACCATTGGCAATCCGAAACCGCGCGGCCGTTTCGTGACCGACCTCGACCCAGGGACGCCACGGCAGTCCCTCCGGCTGCCCCAACAACTCGAAGAGGCCCGGGACATTCTGATTGCCGGCGAGCGACACGACCGCGGGCGTGAAGACGGTGAGGCGGAGGGGAAACCCTTCGTTCGCCGGCGGCGCGTCCGCCTGGCCGGTGGTTCCGACCGCTCGCTCTTCATCCCGCGCTGCCGCCAGTGGGATGCCGTGAATGGCCGGCGGCACCGGGAAGTTCAAGCCGCCCTGTTCTCTCGCGGATTGTGATAACAGTCCCGGCTCGAAGTACGGATCGATCCAGCCGCCTTTCTCGAGAGCCGACGTGATGAAATCGCGGTCCGATGTGGCGTCGCCCACCCACCAGCCGCCACGTTCGAGCTGTTCCAGCCAGTCCATCTCGTAGGCCTCGCTGTACAGCCCCCCGCGACGGAGCCGCTGCAACCGCGCGACCTCTTCGCGGACGATTCCCTCGGACGAGCTCCACGGAAACGCCGTCAGGGCGTCGCCCCCGACCGCGCGGGCGACCGCTCGGAGAATCGAGCCCAGATCGCGCGATTCGAGTCGACGCGCAACGGCCGGTCGCGCGAGCGCAATGGTCTCCCCGCCGATCGCCGGGGCGGGCACGACCGCATGCCAGCTCTCGAGAGGCGTATCGAGGGGCAACACGAGGTCTGCGACGGCGCAGCTCTCGTCGAGATAAGGCGAAAAGCTGACGATGAAGGGAACCGACGCGAGATAGGTCGACGGATCCGGCGGGGCATGAACGGATCGCAGAGCGGCTGCGTCATGAAAGGCGACAACCCGCGGACGGATACGCCCGGCCGCAATGTCCCCGAGCACGGTTGCCGCGTCAGCCGATCGCTCCGCGCCGTTGACGATCTTGCCGAACAGGCCGCCAGGATGATCGATGGCGCCGATGAGCGCATTGAGCGCGAGCGTGGCGTCCACGAGTGGCCGCGGTGCATCGGTCGCGACCGTGACGAGCGGCTGAGGCGTCGCGGTCAGCTCGCGCGCCATCCGCAGGATCGTGACCACCGGCACGCCGGTCGCGGCGGCCGAATCGTCCGGTGAATATCGGGCGACAATAGCGTTCTCGAATGCCGCCAGATCCCCGCCGATCGCGTCGATGGCGGTTCGGTTGACGCGGTTCTCGCGGAGCAGAACCGACGCGATCGCATAGGCGAGCACAATCTGCTGCTCAGCCGACAGAATCAGCGATTCGTCGGCCTTACGCGCCGTGAGGGACTGTCGCGCGTCGACCTGGACGAGGCGCCCGCGCGGGCGACCGGCGGTGCGGCGGAACCGGCCGAAGCTTCGCTGCGTCCAGACGGGAGAGAGCCAGTCCTCGACCAACGGTGCGCCAAACGAGAGGACATGGGTGGCACGCTCGAGATCGAAGAGCGGACACGCCTTGGCCCCTGTGAGCGCCGCAACCGCCGGCGTGAGCCGCTCCGCGGTCGCGCCATGGGTCCAGACCAGGCGCGCTCCGAGGCTGGACCAGAAATGGCTCCACGCATCGGCGAGCGGGCCATGTTCATCGAACGCGAAGGCGATGACGTCGGCGCCATGACCGCCGAGCTGTGACGCAAGGAGCCTGCATCCCGCGTCCCACGAGACGCGCTCCCACCGGGGTGCGCTCCGCGATCCGGCCTGGCGCGCGGGACCGACGAGTCGATCCGGATCGAAGTACGACTCGAGCGCGGCCTGGCCCTTGGCGCACAAGCGGCCGCGGCCGATCGGACAAAGGGGATTCCCTTCCAGCTTCACGGGGACATCGTCCGCCAGTCGCGCCCGGACGCCGCAGCCTGCGGCACATTCGCGGCAGACGCTCGTGGCCCAGGTTTCAACCCCGCGCGGACGCCACGCCGCCGCGCGCTCATCGGCGCGCGCAAGCTGTCGTCGGCCAAGCTCCCCCAGCGTGACGCCGGCGATCGTGGCGCCGCCGTAGAAGAGGAAATCGCGCCGGCTGATGATGTCGCTCATGGCGATTCAACGATGGCAGGCGATGCAGTCCTCGCTGCCGCCCTCCCGCTTGTGACACGACATGCACCCGTCCATGTCGAGCCGGATGGACGCGCGTACTGGAGGCCGCTGACTCGTCGCGATCTCGCCGTGACAGGACACGCACTGCAGGCGCCCGACCGTGACGTGCCGCCGGTGGGAGAACAGCACGTGATCGGCCGTGCGCGTGATCCGCGCCCAGCCAATGCGACGTCCGGAGGCAACGCCGTCCCACACCGCCGCCTTCACCGATGCCGGCGCCGTGGCATGACACTTCAGGCAGGTGCCGCCCTGCGGGATACCCGCCCTGGTGCCGGCCCGTGCGCCGTCGTGACACGCCACGCAGCCCAGTTGCCCGTGCTTCGCGTGGTTGAACGCGATGGGTTGATCGACGCCACGCGCGGGCAGTACGAGGATCCAGGCCGCGGCGACGATCAGCACGACGATGAGAAGGCGGAGGACACGTGACATGATCGGGATCAATCGTTCGCTACTTGCCGGCGTCCTTCAACCGGCGCTCGTACAGATCCTTCTTCCGGGTCTTCGAGTCGTAGCTGACGAACTCGAAGATCTGCTTGCCGTCCTCCGGCGAGATGAAGGTGCCGGCCTTGCGCATCATGCGCTTGACGTAGCGCTCCCATTCATCGTCGAGGACGAAGTCGCAGTTCACCGCGCGCGCCAGGGTGTGGCACTTGCCGCATTTGGCAGCGTAGACCTTGTAGCGCGCCTGCATGTCCGCCGGATATTTCGACACATCAATCGTCGCCGGCCCTTTGTCGTACGCGGCGACGCGGGGGTCGAGCGCGGGGGCCTGCCCCCCTCGCGCGAGCGCGCTAACCGAGATCAGGATGATGCCGATGAGCACCGCCAGCAGTACCGCTTTCATGATTGACCTCCTCAGCCAGCCGCCGCGGCGGGCGCCCGCCAGGTACACCCGGCCGCGGCTTCAGGAGAGTTGCCCCTTTCCTTTGCTGGCCTTACCAGAAGTAGATGAGCCGGACCCATCCCGAATTCGCGGTGTAGGGCCGGTACACGTAGCCGAGGAACAAGCTGCCCGGCAGATCGATCCGATTGATGGTGCCGGGGCCCAGGGCAAAATCGTCGACGCGGTACGCGTCGTACCAATACGTGAAGCCGACCGCGAGCTTCTCCGTGAGGAAATAGCGCAGATCGGCGGTGCCGGATTGTAGCTCGTTGCGCACCGGTGGAAGCTGCTGCGGCGGTGCGATCGAGCTGTTGGAGGGCACGCCGTAGACGTAAGTGGCCTTGGACCTGTTGAAGTCGTACGCGAACCGGAGCTCGGTCTTCGGGAAGAGCTTGAGCAGATCGAGATTCGCCATCACCGTATGGGTCCGGTCGTCTGAATCAATGGACCAGTCCCGGGTGGGATCGGTGAACTGCGGGCTCGGCAGGGGGCTTGCGGTGCGCGAGCGCTGCAGCGCCGAATACGTCTCGAGCCCGTAGGAGAGCCCGAACGTCACGGTGTCGCCGGGCAGCAGGTCGACGCCCAGGGAGTACACCCGGTTCTCGTTGTCCCGCAGGCCGAAGCCGCTGTTCTTGTAGTCGTCCTTTCCGGTGGCCACCGACGCCGTCAGACCGACGGCTGGCGTCGGCGTGACTTGTATCAGGGCCGTCATGCGATTGCGGTCGCGATCGGCGACATCGAAGTGGCGAATGGCCGGCTGCTCGGCGACCTCCACGAGCGCTTCCTCTTTGAAGCCGGATCCCGTTCTCGTCGACCGCTCGAAGATGGCGCGCAGCAGGACGAACCGATTACCGGTGGTATCGACCGCGGCGCGAACGACGTTTTCCGTCGTGCGATCGAAGATCCGGTGCGTGCGATCCGCAATGCCGCGGCCGTATCCGAACTTCAGCGCGGTGTACTTCAGGGGCGTCAACGAGACGTCGGCGTCGAAGTTCTGGCGCGTATAGCTGTAGTATTCGGGTCCCCCGTGCTTCTCTTCCCAAACCTGATCGAGCCTGACGTATTCGTATGGCGAGTGGCCGAAGTCAGGCGTCTGGTTGTCGAGGTCGTAGTACCGGTACTTCGCGCTCAGCCAGACGAAGGGGTTGGGCCGCGACGTGAAGGAGTAGTTCATGGCGAGGGTCCGCGCCTTCGCGTCAGCCGTTTGGCGCGTCAGCGGGATGGGCGCGATGGCAGTGTTGATTGTGGCGGGCAGCAGCGGCTCATCCTGCCGCCACGAGCCGATTGAGATGTTGCCGGTCACACGACTGTTGGCCGGCAGCTTGAACGATCCGGACGTCGCCACGCTGTGGAGCGTGCTGCTGGGCCACACGGACATCCGCCCTTGCGAGGTGCCATCACCGGGGGAGTACGCGCTGGCATACGTGGAGTCGGTGATCTTGATGGGGTTGTCCCAGACGAGCGTCGGCACCTGATTGTTGAACCATGAGCCCGTGTACCCGACGCTCAGACGCGCGTCCGGCGTGGCCCACTCGGCACCCGCCTCGATGTCGGTCGTTCGCGTGTCGACCGGCGCCGCGAGCTCGATCACGTTGCTGAAGCCCAGCGACGCCGTCCACGGCATGGTGCCGTTCCGTTTCGTGCTTGTCACATTGAGCTTGACATCGAGATCGCGCGTCGGCGTGTACACGAGATTGAACCGCGCGGTGTCACGACGGGAGCGGGTCTCGACCAGCGCGGCGCCGGGCGCGATGTCCGAAACCTTCAGCTGCTTGAGCTCGATGGCGCGCTGAGTGTTGTCGTCGAGGCGGAACTGCCCGGGTGACGGTGTGCTGTAGAGGGTCCGGGTATCAGTGCTGTAGAAGAGCGGGGTCTGATCCCACTCGAAGGACGCCCTCACCTTCCCGAGGCTCCGATACTCCCCGAAATAGTGCTGGTCGAGACGGCCGACGTGATCCGCCGTCACCTCGAACACCCAGCCGTCGCGCTCCTGCCCGTACGTGAAGCGATTCACGAGCGCGCCGTTGCCAAGATCCCGAAAGCGCTGGAACCGCGCCGCGTCTCCCGAGATGTCGGTCGTCCTCAGACCCAGATCGATTGCCCCGACCATCGGGGTGACCGGCCGGCTCGGCAGCATCTTCGGTTGCGCCTCCGCGGCCGCGCCAGCGCCGATGAGCGTGACGGCGATGAGAACTGTAATGCTCGTACGCACGGCATGCCTCCTCTGTCGCTACCGCTGGAACGTGTTGCCCGACGGATGATTCGACCCGTGGATGTTCGGGTGGCAGTTCAGACACGCCCGCCCGATGATCCGGCTGTTCCGACTCGTCACGGCCACCGCGTCGTAGATCGTCGCGGGATGCCGGCTCGAGACGTGGCACCGCTGGCACAGCATCGGCGCCTTGGAGACGAGCATGCGGTCGTTCGACGCGCCGTGCGGGTCGTGGCACGTCGTGCAGTTCTCGCGAACCGGCGCGTGCTCCCACAGGAAGGGGCCGCGCTTCTCCGCGTGGCAGTTCACGCA
>JACPPN010000016.1 GCA_016190995.1 Acidobacteriota bacterium
GCACCGCCGCTTCGACATCGTCACGATCGACGTGTCGTTCATCTCGCTGAAGCTGATCCTGCCCGTCGTGCCGCCGCTCCTCCGATCCGATGCCGACGTCGTGGCGCTCGTCAAGCCACAGTTCGAGGCCGGGCGCGCCGAGGTGGGCAGGAAGGGCCTCGTGACCGATCCCGCCGTCCACGACCGTGTCCTCGGCGAAATCGAGACGGCGGCGAATCAGATAGGATTGGCCCGAGTCGGCGGCGTGGAATCGCCGATCACCGGCCAGGAAGGCAACCGCGAGTTCCTCATGCATCTGAGAGCCACACCTTCCAATGCCTGACGACACGACGACGACGGCTGGACCATCGATTCGACGCGTGGGCCTGGTGGCGAAATCGCACCTGCAGGCTGCCGCGAACCTTCTGGCAGAGATCGCGAGCTGGCTCGTCGAACGCGGCGTGCAGCCGGTGTTCGACACCGACACCGCTCGACTCGCCCGGGCCGAACAGCACGGAGAAGTTCATGGCAAGGACGACCTCCCGCGTCACGTCGACATGGTCCTCGTGCTCGGCGGGGACGGCACGCTGCTGGGCATGGCCGACCGCATCGCGCAGACGAAAACCGAGATTCCGATTCTCGGCGTGAACTTCGGGAGTCTCGGATTCCTGACCGAGATCACGTTGCCCGAGCTGTACCCGTCGCTGGAATCGGCCCTGAGCGGGAGCGCGCAGATCGATGAGCGGCTCATGTTGGAGGCGCACACCACGCGGCGGGGCGAGCCCTATGTGGACCGCGTCGCCCTCAACGACGTGGTCATCACGAAGGGCGCGCTGTCGCGCATCATCGATCTGTCGGTCTCGGTCGGCACGCAGTTCGTGGCGCGCTTCAAGGCGGACGGTTTGATCGTCGCGAGCGCGACCGGCTCCACGGCGTACAACATGGCCGCCGGGGGGCCCATCGTCCACCCGGTCGTCGACGCGCTCGTCATCACTCCCATCGCCCCCCACACCCTCACGAACCGACCCATCGTCATTCCTGCCAGCGCAGAAGTTTCCGTCCAGCCGCTCATCGACGAGAGCAACGAAGAGATCTACATCACCTTCGACGGCCAGTTCGGCTTCGAGCTGACGCGAGACGATATCGTGACGGTCAATCGTGCCGCGCGACCGCTGAAGCTGATACGGGCGTCCACGCGGACGTACTTCGAGGTGCTCCGTCAAAAGCTGAAGTGGGCGGAGCGATAGCCCCAATCCCTAAGCTCGGGCGCCTTGCCAATGTCGCGGCGGGTCCTGTCGCCGGGAGCCCGACCCGCGGGGTCTCCACTCGGCGCCACCCACCGCAATATGGGCAACTCAGGCAATGTCCGGGGTCAAGGTGCGGCGGCGGGACAGTCCACGAGCTATCGTCGCCGCCGGCGCGGCTTGGGTTTCGCCTGCGGAGTCTTGCCGGGATCGGCCGGCGCTCTGGTGACCTTCGCCGGCGGCGCCTCGCGACTGTCCACGGCAAGAGTCTTCGACCGAAGCGCTGCGGCCTGCAGGCGGCGCTCGCGTGCGGGAAGCACCTGGAACTGGAGCACGTTGCGGTTGTGCTCCGGGAGGGATGTCGCGAATTGGTGCGAGCCGTCATTGCGGCTCACGAAATACAGGTAGGGAACGTCGGCGGGCCGCACGGCTGCGGTCAGCGACCGAGCGCCCGGCGATGCGATCGGCCCAGGCGGCAGACCTGCGAACCGATACGTGTTGTACGGCGAATCGAAGGCCAGGTCTTCCCGGGTGAGATCGCCCGTGTAGCGTCCCGCACGCAAGAGCGCGTAAATCACCGTCGGATCGGATTGCAGTCCCATCCGCAGCTTGAGACGGTTCGTGTACACCGCCGCGACGAGCGGCCGTTCGGCGGCGCGTCCGGTCTCCTTCTCGACGATCGACGCCAGCGTGACCACCTGCCGCACGTCCAGCTTCCGCGCCTCCGCTTCCTTGCGCAGGTCGGGACCGAACGTCTGTTCGAACCGCTGCACCATCATGCGCACGAGATCGCCCGCGTTCGTGCTGCGCGGTAGCTTGTAGGTGTCGGGAAACAGGTAGCCTTCGAGATCGGTTGCCTCGACATCGATGGCGACGATCGGGTCCGTGTTCCGCGCGGCCTGCAGGAATGAGTCCGCCGGACCAAACCCGTGCTGCTCGAAGAGACGCGCCATCTCGTCGATCCGCAGCCCTTCGGGAAACGTGATGACGCGCAGGTAGACGTCACCACGAACGAGCATGCGGACCACGTCGAGGGGAGCGATCGGCCGGTCGAAGCGATACTCGCCGGCTTTCATCGGCCGGTTCTCGCCGGCCACCCAGAACGCGACGCGAAATACCATCGTGTCCCGCACGACGCCCGCCCGAACGAGCTGATCCCCGATCCGCGCGATCGACGTGCCCGGGGCGATTTCGACAAACTGCTCGTTCGCCGAATAGCTCCTGTAGGGCTCGAGGGCGCGGAAGTAGAGGACTGCGGCGCTGCCCGCAACGCCGAGTACCAGGAGAGCCATGAGCGTGACGACGATCAGAATGACGCGGCGCATGGATCGTCAGGCGAGCCTCGCCTCCGTCGCGTCAACTCGTCCTTCCATCGTCCTCCGGATGGCGCGACAGGAAGGAACGGTGGGCATCGAGGTAATCCTGAAGCATCACAGCAGCGGCAGCCGCGTCGAGCATCTTCTTGCGCTTGCGCCAGTCGCGCTCCAGGACGGCAAGACGGCTCTCGGCTTCGCGGCTCGTCAGGCGTTCGTCCTCCATGGCGATCGGCACAGCCGTGGCGGTGCGGAGCTGCTCGACGAAGGCAAGGACGTTCGCCGTCTGTTCGTTCGGGCTGCCGTCCAGCCGGAGCGGGAGTCCGACGACGATTCGCTGGAGTCCGTCTTCGTCTCTCGAGAGCGCGTCGATGATGCGACTGAGCTCGCGGACGAGGCCCGCGCGCGGGCCCGCGCGCGTGAGGACGCGCCAGGGCCGCGCGAGCGTGGCCGACACATCGCTCAGGGCGAGGCCGACGCGCCGTGCACCTACATCAATGCCGAGCACACGCACGACACTCATAGCGTAGCTGGCCGGCAAGCGGGGCGCAAACGGCCGGCCTGCCGCTCAGGCGCGCGGATGTCGCGTGTTATAATCCGCGCGTTTTCATCTTCCGGGCGCATCGGTGCACAATCGAACGCTCCTGCCTTCTACCGACCCGCATCGGATCGCTCCGCCTGGTGATGCGCTCGGACGGCTTGCCAACGCCCTTTCGGCGCATGTGACCGGCGTTGCCGCTCCTCGCGGTCGTTCGGACCGGATCGCCATCGGGCCAGTCAAATAGACTCGAATGTCAAAACAGGCCCTGTGCGGGTATCCGGCGATCGCTGTCGCGGGCGCGCTGTCGCTCACACTTGCGTGCGGCGCGCCCAAGGGCGGCATCAGCAAAGTCAACAAGAAGCTCGTCGTCATCGGGTTCGACGGCATGGATCCGGATCTCGTCCAGCGCTGGATGGACGAAGGCCAGCTGCCAAACATGAAAAGCATCGTCGACCGCGGCGGGCTGTACACGCTCGAGACGACGCCTTCGCCCGAGTCGCCGACGGCATGGGCGTCCTTCGCAACGGGCGTCAACGCGGGCAAGCACAACATCTACGATTTCCTGGTTCGCGACACGAAAACCTATCTCCCCGATCTCGGCATGGTCCGGCGCGAGCCGCCGACGATCCTGCTCAACTCGATCATCGTCTCGAAACCGAAAGTCTTCAGCAGACGCGGCGGCACCTCCTTCTGGGTCACGGCAGGACGTGAAGGCGTGCGGGCCAGCATTCTGACCGTTCCCGTGACGTACCCGCCGGAAGACGTTCCAAACGGCGAGCTTCTCGCCGGCCTGCCGCTGCCGGACATCCGGGACAGAATGGGGACGTTCTCCTACTTCGCGACGGATCTGAGCCGGTACGAGGAAGGCAACACGGAATTCGGCGGCATTCTGAAGCGGCTCGTCTTCGACGGCAACGTCGCACGCACCGAGCTCGTCGGGCCGCCCAATCTCATCGTGCGCGGTCAGATGCAGGAAATCCACCGGAAGGGCCGGGACATGACCGGGTCGGACAAGGCACGGCTCGCCGAGCTCGAGGCGATCGAGGACGTGCGCCTGCCGATGACCATCCGGTGGAACCGCGACAGCCCCGATCCGAAGACCGCGACGATCGAGATCAGCGGCGAGAGCCTCCACCTGCGCGAAGGACAGTGGAGCAAGTGGATCGACCTGGATTTCCGGGTGAACTTCCTGTTCCGCCTGCAGGGCATGGTGCAACTGTATCTGATGAAAGCGGCGGGCGAACTGCAGCTGTACGTTTCACCGGTCAACTGGAAACCGGACAATCCGCCGCTGCCGATATCGTCTCCGGAAAGCCTGTCAGGCGATCTGTACGAGCGGCTCGGTCCCTACCGGACCCTGGGATGGGCCGAAGCGACGTGGCCGCTCGAGGAAGGGCGCATCGACGAGAAGACCTTCATGGACGACCTGTTCCGCGCGTTCGACGACCGTGCGCAGGTGATCCTGAACAGGATGGACGCGGGCAACTGGGATCTGCTGGTCGGCGTCATCGAGTCGACCGACCGGGTCCAGCACATGATGTGGCGGTTGATCGATCCCGAGCACCCGATGTACGACAAGGCGCTCGCTCGGCGCTTCGGCGACTCCATCGAGCGCGTGTACCGGCGCTCGGACCAATTCATCGCCGAGGTCCTCGAGCGCCTTCCTCCCGACGTGCCCATCATGATCGTGTCGGACCACGGGTTCCATTCGTGGCGACGCGCGGTGAATCTGAACACGTGGCTCGCCCAGCAGGGCTTCATGATGCTGCGGGGCCGGACGCCGGGCGGGAAGAAGCTGGTCGACCTCTTCGGCGGCGGTCAGTTCTGGGAGAACGTCGACTGGTCTCGCTCGCGCGCGTACGCGATGGGGCTGGGGCAGATCTACTTCAACGTGCGGGGCCGCGAGGCGATGGGCACCGTGGCGAGCGGCGGCGAGTACATCGCGCTGGCGACCGAGCTGTCCGCAAGGCTTCTCAACATGACCGATCCCGAGAACGGTGCGCGGATCGTGCGGTCCGTCTACAAGCGGGGCGACATCTACAAGGGGCCCTACCTGAAGGACGCCGCGGATCTGCAGGTGGGATTCGAAGACGGATACCGCGTCTCCTGGCAGACGATGCTCGGCGGCTCGCCGCAGGGGATCGTGCACGCCAACGAGAAACGGTGGAGCGCCGATCATGGCAGCTTCGACTTCGCGACCACGGCGGGCGTCTTCATCACGAACCGGAAGGTCGCGTCGGGCGCGCCCAGAATCATCGACATCGCCCCGACGGTCCTGAGCTATTTCGGCGTCCCCATTCCGAAGGACCTCGACGGGAGCCCCGTCTACTGAGGACCATGCGCCCGAACACCATCGCTCGCGTGCTCGTGCTGGTCCTGATTGGCGCGACGGGCCTCGTCACCCTCCTATCGGCGCAGTCGTCCGACCGCGCGCGCGCCGAGGCGCTCGCGCGGCGCGCCACCGATCGCATTCGGGAGCTCCAGCGGGAGGCCGAGGCGCTCGCCCACGAGGAGGGCCCGCTGCTGACCGAGCTGCGCCGTTTCGAGCTCGAGCGACAGATCAAAGCGGAGGAGCTCACGCGACTCGAAACCGAGCTCGATATCACCACACGTCAGCTCACCGGCACGACCGTGCAAATCGAAGCGCTGGAAAAGACCGCGGCCGCCGAGCGTCCCGAGATCGAGGCTCGCATGGTCGACCTCTACAAGATGGGGCGCGGCGGGTACGTGCGAATGCTGCTCCACGTCGCGAACTTGCGGGGCCTGGCGCAGGCCTACCGCATGGTCGCCACGCTGGTGGAGCTCGACCGGCAGCGAATCGAGGAGCACAAGCAGACACTCCAGGCGCTCAGGACGGAACGCGAGAAGCTGGAGCAACGCCAGCGGATGGACGAAAGGCTTCGCGCCGAGGTGCGGACCGCGCGTGAAGCGCTGGACCGGGCTGTCCGCGCCAATACCGCCCTCGTTCGATCGATCGACGACCGTCGTGATCTGAACGCCCAATTGACCGGAGAGTTGCAGCAGGCGCAGCAGCGTCTCCAGGCGGCGATGGGCTCCATGGCCAGCGACCCGCAGGCGGTGATCCCCGTCGCCCTGCCCCTTCGGGCCTTTCGCGCGACGCTCGAATGGCCCGCCCATGGCGCGGTCACCCTCCCCTTCGGCCGGCACAAGACGACGCCGAGCGGCGCACGCATCGTGCACAACGGCATCGAGATTTCCGCGCCGGAGGGAGAGCTGGTCCGCGCCGTGCACGATGGACGCGTTGCATACGCCGACGCGTTTACCGGCTTCGGCAATCTCGTGATTGTCGACCACGGCGAGCAGGCGTACTCGCTCTACGGATACCTCTCGAGCATCGCGGCCCAGCGCGGCCGCGACATTGCCGGCGGCGAGCTCGTCGGTGCGGTCGGCCGCGCACCGGCCGGCGCCGCCGCACTGTACTTCGAGCTGCGCATCGACGGCCAGCCGGTTGATCCGCTAAAATGGCTCAAGCGATAGTCGGCGTCGCGAGGCTTCGCGTCGAATCGGCGGGTGGCCGTGGAGCCACGATGTCGTTGAAGCTCGCGTTACCAGTGGGCAGAACTTTCCGGCCGGGCAAAGCTAGATGTCTCTTCGAAGCCGTCTCATCGTTCTCGTCGTCTCGATTCCGATCCTGATCTTTTCCGTCGTTGGCGGGTTCATCAGCAAGGCCGTCGCGAAGGAAGATTCCTACCAGCATCTGCGCGTCTTCGAAGACGTCGTGTCGCTCGTGACGAACAACTACGTCGAAGGCGTCGACATCGACAAGGTGATGGTCGGGGCGCTGCGCGGCCTCGCGGACGGCCTCGATCCCGACAGCTCCTACCTGCAACCGCAGGAAGTCCGGCTCGTCGAGCAGAACGCGCCCCTGCCGGACGGAACCGCGGGCATCGAGCTGACGCGGCAGTACTATCTGCGCATCATCGCGGTCCGCGACGGTTCCCCGGCCGGGCGTGCGGGCCTCACGACGGGCGACTACATCCGCGCGATCGACGGCCGATCCACCAGGGACATGTCCGTCTTCAGCGGCGCGCGCGCGTTGCACGGCGTGCCCGGCACCAAGGTGTCGCTGACGGTGATCCGCGGCAATGCGGCCGAACCGCACGTGATCGACCTGACGCTCGACAAGGACGCCGCTCCAGACCTGCGGGTCCGTTCCGCCGCGCCGGGCGTTGGGTACGTCCGAATCGCCGCGTTTGGCCCGGACCTTCCCACTCGCTTGCAGAGCGAACTGGCGGCACTCTCGCGACAGGGTGCAGCATCGATCGTGCTCGACCTGCGAAGCACCGCGGAGGGGCCAATCGACCGTGGCCTGAGCGCCGCGCGACTCTTCGTCGCCTCAGGGACGCTCGCGGTGCGTGAAGGGCGCGGTCAGGCCAAGGAAACGTTCAGCGCCGGGAGCGGTGACGGGAGCGTCACCTCACCCCTCGTCATCCTGATCAATTCAGGGACCTCTGGTGCGGCCGAAGTCTTCGCGGCGGCGCTGGCCGGCAACAAGCGCGCGCAGCTCATCGGGGAGCGCACGCTCGGTCGGTCCGCGGTGCAGAGACTTGTCAAGCTGCCCGACGGCAGCGGCCTCTGGCTTTCGGTCGCCCGCTACCTCACACCGTCAGGTGCCGCGCTCCACGGCAGGGGGCTGGTGCCCGACGTGGAGGTCGAGGAGCCGGAGCTCGAGTTCGGGATCAAGCCACCGACCGCGGATCCGGTTCTCGACAAGGCGCTCGCGGTTCTCAGCGTAAAGAAAGCCGCGTGAGCTGTCCCGAGCCCCGGATTCCGGGTTCCGGTCTCCGCACCGCACGATGGAACCTGGTCACGAGGCTTCACTGTTCTGAACTCGCGGGCGCGTCACTTGGCGGTTCGAGGCGCAGCTTCGTCGCTTTCGAGCGCATCGGTTCAATTGACGCTCCTCGTAACTGATTGCTATACTGCCTGTTCCTGTAACGCCGGTCGTTCCCCGCTGTAGGCGCGTAGCTCAGTGGTTAGAGCGCCTGCTTGACACGCAGGAGGTCGGCGGTTCGAGTCCGCCCGTGCCTACCACACACGCGGCGTTACCACGAAACACGCAAGTTTCTCTGGGAGGCAAACATCTCCTTCCCCGCTTCACCGGAAATGCCGGGCGCCCAGCGCTACACGACCTGCCCTTAATGCTTCCCTTCTGACAGCCGGAATGGACGAGGTCACCGTCACCCTACCGGATGGCTCCAGCCGCAGCGTGCCTGCTGGCACGACGATCGCGGAGCTTGCGACCGCGATTTCGCCGCGGCTCGCCCGTGCCGCGCTGGCGGGGACGGTTGACGACCGCATGGTCGATCTATCGCATCGACTGGAGCATGACGCAGGGGTGCGAATCGTGACGCCCGAGGGAAACGAGGCGCTCGCGCTGTACCGGCACAGCACCGCGCACCTGATGGCGGCCGCGGTGACGACCCTCTTTTCCGGCGCACAGTGCGGCATCGGTCCCGCCACCGAAGACGGCTTCTTCTATGACTTCGTCGTCGATCGCCCCTTTGTTCCCGAAGATCTGGAGGCGATTGAGGCAAAGATGAGGGAGCTCGCGTCGCGCGACCTCGGCTACGAGCGCCGGATGATGCCGAAGGAGGAGGCGAAAGCCTACTTCCAGGCACGGGGCGAGCCGCTCAAGGTGCAGCTCATCGAGGAGAAGGGCGGCCCTCTCGTCTCCTGCTACACGATCGACGACGTGTTCATCGATTTCTGCACGGGACCACACGTGCCGTCGACCGGGAAGCTGAAGGCGTTCAAGCTGCTCTCGACGTCGAACGCGTACTGGAAGGGGGACGCGCGCAATCAGTCGATGCAGCGGATCTACGGCACGGCGTTTTTCGGCGAGGCGGAGTTGCAGGCCTATCTCACGCGCCAGGCCGAGGCGAAACGGCGTGACCATCGCAAGCTCGGCAAGGAACTTGGGCTGTTCTGGTTCCACCCATGGGCGCCGGGGGAGCCGTTCTGGCTGCCCAAAGGGACGACGCTGGTTCACCTCCTCGGCAACTACATGCGCGAGGTGCTCTTTCCCGCGGGCTACGTCGAGGTGCGTGCGCCGCTCGTGTTCCACAAGGCGTTGTGGGAAAGGTCAGGCCACTGGGCTCATTACCGGCAGAACATGTTCCTGATCGAATCGCCGGGCGACGAGGAGCCATCGGGCCTGAAGCCGATGAACTGCCCTGGGCACATGCTGCTGTTCGGCAGCGAGGTGCGCAGTTATCGCGACCTGCCACTGCGAATCCATGAACAGAGCGTCCTGCATCGGATGGAGGCTTCCGGCGTGCTCAGCGGCTTGACCCGTGTGCGCGAGTTCATCATGGACGATGCGCACATCTTCCTGCGGGAGGACCAGATCGGCGAGGAGGTCGAGCGGCTGCTGCGGCTCGTGCGTCGAGTGTACGACGACTTCGGACTCACGCCGGAGATGAAGCTGTCAACGCGGCCCGAGGAGTACCTGGGCGAGAAGGCAACGTGGGACCATGCGGAGGCCGAGCTCAAGATGGCGCTGAAGGCCGCCGGACAGACCTACACGATCGCTGAGGGAGACGGGGCGTTCTACGGCCCGAAGATCGACTTCGCCGTCACCGACGCGCTCGGCCGCAAATGGCAGTGCGCAACGATTCAGCTCGACTATCAGTTGCCGCAGCAATTCGAGCTGAAATACATCGGCGCAGATAACACGGAGCACCGGCCCGTGGTGATCCATCGCGCGATCTTCGGCAGCTTCGAGCGATTCATTGCGCTGCTGCTGGAGAACTCGGCCGGCGCGCTACCCTTGTGGATTTCGCCCGTGCAGGTGACCGTGCTGCCGATTGCCGACCGGCACATCCCATACGCGCGGGCGGTGGTCGAGCGGCTGCGGGCAGCGCATCTCCGGGCCGAGGTCGACGAGCGGCAGGAGAAGGTCGGCTACAAGATTCGCGAGGCGCAGCTGCAGAAGATTCCGTACATGCTCGTGACCGGCGATCGCGAAGCGGCCGAGGGGACCGTTGCCGTCCGGAGTCGAGCCGACGGCGATCGAGGCCCGCGGCCTCTGGGCGAGTTCATCGCGGCGGCGAACGACGAGGTGGCGCAAAAGAAATGATTTGCGCTACTGTCTACTGTCCACGTTTTACTGTCTCACCAGCTTCCTGGAGGATTCTATCGCTTTCGAGCACCGCGGTCCACGACGCGACGAACGGACGAGAATAAACGAGCGCATCCGCGTGCGCGAGGTGCGTGTCATCGACGACAACGGTCAGCAGCTCGGGATCATGCCGCCGCAGCAGGCGCTGGCGATGGCACGGCAGAAAGCGCTGGACCTCGTTGAAGTCTCCGCCACGGCGACGCCGCCGGTCTGCCGCATCATGGATTTCGGCAAATACCAGTACCTCGAGCAGAAGCGCGCCCGGCAGGCCAAGAAGCACCAGAAGGTCATCGAGGTCAAGGAGATCAAGTTCAGGCCGAAGGTCGACGAGCACGACTACCAGTTCAAGAAGAAGCACATCGAACGCTTCCTGTCGGACGGCGACAAGGTGAAAGCGACGGTGTTCTTCCGGGGCCGCGAGATTGCGCATCCGGAGATCGGCCGGCGTATTCTGCAGCGCCTCGTGAGCGAGCTCGCCGACATCGCGATCGCCGAATCGCAGCCGCGGATGGAAGGCAACACAATGCACACCATCCTCGCGCACAAGACGGGCGCGAAGCGGGCCGCGCCGCCGGAAGCCAGCAGACCCTAGAGGGGTCACCACAGAGCGCACAGAGCGCGTGGAGTCCGGGAATCATTGAACTTCTTCTCTGTGATCCCTGTGTCCTCTGTGGTGAATGGAGAGACACGAGATGCCGAAACTGAAATCCCATCGTGGCGCCGCGAAGCGGTTCAAGCGAACCGCCACCGGCAAGTTCAAGCGCAGCAGCGCCTTCAAGCAGCACATCCTGACGAGCAAGGATCGCAAGCGCAAGCGCGGGCTCAAGGGCACCACGATCGTCGCCGCGGTCGATGCGCCGCGCCTCGCCCGGATGCTGCCGTACTAGACAGCTTCCAAAGCCAATGCCCTGACGAATGAAGCAACGTGTGGTCGGTGCGGCTTGAGAATGTGTCTGAGCTGCGGCCGCGGAGCGGCCGCCTAGTCACGAAGCTTCGACGCCACCGAGGGTTCGTTCCAAGTCGCCGGTTTGAGGCGAAGCTTCGTGACTGTTGGAGCGAGTGACATGCCGAGAGTAAAGCGAGGAACCGTCCGGCGCGCCAAGCGGAAGAAGCTGCTGTCGCGCGCGAAGGGCTTCTATCAGACCAAGAGCAAACTGTATCGCGCGGCGAAAGAGTCGGTCGACACCGCCCTCAAATACGCGTACGTCGGTCGTCGGCGCAAGAAGCGCGATTTCCGGCGCCTGTGGGTCATCCGCATCAACGCGGCGGCGCGCGAGAACGGTCTCACCTACGGGCAGCTGATCAGCGGTTTGAAGGGGGCGGGGTTGCCGATCGATCGCAAGATGCTCGCCGATCTGGCTGTGGCGGATCCGGCGGCGTTTGCGGGGCTCGCCGCGCAGGCCAAGGGCGCGAAGCCCGCAGCCGCTCGTCCCTGAGTCGTCCCGTCCTTGTGAATTCATCGACTCATTGGATTCACCTCATCGATCTCGAGCCCTGACTGCGGAGCGTGCCGAGCGCGCGGAGCCATGAGGTTGGCTGTTCGGAATCTCCGCGTCCGCCGCGTTCTCTGCGGTGAAGGCTGTCGGCGCCGGATTCAGGTTGGTTCATGGATTCACTGACATGCCAATGACTCGATGCATCAGCCGTCCATGCAGCAGTTCATGAGCGATCCCGCTGCGATCAATCGCCTTCGGGCGCAATTTCTGGCGGAGCTTGCCGCGACCTCCGGCGAACCCGCCCTGCGCGGCCTCCGGGACCGGTATCTGGGCCGCAAGAGCGGCGCGATCACGGCGCTCCTCAAGTCCGTGGCGGCGGCGCCGCCCGACGTGCGGCCGACGCTGGGCCGTCTCGCCAACGAGCTGAAAGGCCAGATCGAGACCGCCCTGGCCGAGCGTCTTGCGACGGTCGAAGCGCCGCGCCATCCGGCGGACGCGGTTGACGTCACCCTGCCGGGCCGCGATTTCCCGCTCGGCCATCGCCATCCCCTGACCCTGCTGCGAGAGCGCATCGAGGAGATCTTCACGCGGATGGGCTATCAGGGGCTCGAAGGCCCCGAGTGCGAGGACGACTACCACAACTACGAAGCCCTCAACATGCCGCCGCACCATCCCGCGCGCGACATGCAGGACACGCTGTACCTCGCCTCTCCCTTCAATGAGCGTTACGCGGTACCAGGCACCGGGCGCCGCGACGCCTATGCGGCGAATCTGCTGCGGACGCACACCTCCGGCATGCAGATCCGGTACATGGAGACGCACGCGCCGCCTGTTCGCATCATCGTCCCCGGCCGCGTCTACCGGCGTGACAACCTGGATCTGACACACACCCCGATGTTCACCCAGATCGAAGGGCTGGTGGTCGACGAGGGCGTGACGCTTGCCGACCTCAAAGGGACGATGGCGGCGTTTCTGGGCGAGTTGTTCGAGACGGACGCGAAGGTGCGGTTTCGGCCGTCGTTCTTCCCCTACACGGAGCCGAGCGCGGAAGTCCTTCTCGGCTGCATCTTCTGCAAGGGTTCCGGCTGCGGCATCTGCAAGAAGACCGGCTGGCTCGAGGTGGCCGGCAGCGGCATGGTGCATCCCGCGCTCTTCGAGCGCGTGGGGTACGACCCGGAACGCTACACCGGGTTCGCGTTCGGGATGGGGGTCGAGCGCATCGCAATCGTGAAGTACGGCGTGGACGACATCCGCATGTTCTACGAAAACGACCTGAGATTCCTGGAGCAGTTCGGGCAGTGAAGCTGGTCCTGCCGTGGCTTCGCGAGCTGGTCGACCTTGACGCACCGGTCGAGGAGATCGCCGAGACGCTCGACATGCGCGGCTTCGAGGTCGCGTCGATCGAGGAGACGATGGAGGGCGTGGCGGTGATCGACGTGGAGATTACCGCGAACCGGCCGGACTGTCTGAGCGTCATGGGCCTGGCACGCGAAGTTGCGACTGCGTACAATGCGCCGCTCGGGCATCTCGGTCCTCTGGCCGCGCCTCCGCTCGAGACGGTCGCGCTCCGGCACGTCGACAGCGACCAGGTCGGCGTCGCGCTCGAGGACCCGGCGTTGTGCCCGCGGTACGCCGCGGCCATCGCCGACGTCGAGATTGGCCCTTCCCCGTCCTGGCTCGCCGGTCGGCTCCATGCGGCGGGCCTGCGCCCCATCAACAACGTCGTCGATGTGACCAACTACGTGATGCTCGAAGTTGGTCATCCGATGCACGCGTTCGACGTGAATCGGCTCGCTGGACCCGAGCTTCGCATCCATACGGCCGGATTCGGCAGGCAACACCGGTCTGGCGACTACCGCGGGATTCGGACGCTCGATGGCGAGATGCGCCGGCTGGCCGATGACGTGCTGGTCATCGCGGATGCCGGGCGGCCCGTGGCCATCGCGGGCGTCATGGGCGGAGCGGATTCGGAAGTCTCCGCGCGCACCCGCACCATCGCGATCGAAAGCGCCTGTTTCGAGCCGACGTCCATTCGCCGGTCGAGCCGATCGCTCGGCTTGCAGACCGAAGCGTCGTATCGATTCGAGCGGGGCGCCGACATCTCGGCACCCGTTCTTGCGCTCGAGCGCGCCTGCGCGTTGCTCGAGCGGATCGGCGCAGGACGCGCCCGTGGAACAGTGATCGATCGCTACCCTTCCGCCGCGGTGCCGCGTCGGGTCGTTCTTCGCGAGCACCGCATCCGCGAGCTGCTCGGCGCGCCCGTGCCGTCCCAAGAGGTCACGCGCGTCCTTGAAGGCCTCGGGTTCAGCATCCGGTCGGTCGGCATCCGCGACCGACCGGCCGGTCAGAGCGAACAGTGGGAGATCGAGATCCCGACCGCGCGCATGGACGTGACCCGCGAGGCGGATCTCATCGAAGAAGTCGGCCGACACCACGGATACGACCGGCTGCCGTCGAGCTTTCCGGCTTTGAAGGCGGTCGCGCCGTCGCCGGATCCGCGCATCGAGCGCGCGCGCCTGCTCGGGCGCGTCATGACCGGCGCCGGCTTCTCCGAGGCAACGACCTTCGGCTTCATCGAGAAGGATGCGGCCTTGCTGTTCACTGACGAGTCCGAGCTCGTGGCGATTCTCAATCCGCTATCCGAGAAATTCGCCGTCATGCGCCCGTCGCTTCTGCCGGGGCTCATCGATTCGGTCGCCCATAACTGGCGGCGCGGGCGGAAGGATGTGAGGTTGTTCGAGATAGGCAGCCGTTTTGTGATGAGCGACGCCGAGCTTCGGACGATCGCGTTCGCCTGGAGCGGCCTCGCGGTCCCTGAACATTGGAGCGGCAGCCCGCGCGCTGTCGACTTCTTCGACGCACGCGGGATGGTCGAACGCATCGCGCAGGCCTTGGGTCTCGCGGCCGATCGGCTGTCGCTCGGCGCAGGTGATCGCCCGTTCCTCGTTCCCGGACGATCGGCCGCCGTGCGCTACGGGGATGGGGCGCAGAACGCTGATGTGGAGCTGGGGATCGTCGGCCAGCTCACGCCCGCGATAGCGGAGAGAAGAGGCCTTCCGAGCGCCGAGCCGGTCTACGTCGGCGAGATCGACATCGACCGGATAGCCGCGTTCGAGGCGAGGCGCGGAGGCATCCGCGTCGAGCCGCTCCCGCGGTATCCATCCGTGGTCCGCGACCTCTCCGTGGTCATCGACGGAACCTTGCCTGCCGCGGCGGTTCGTGGCACGATCCGGGCGGTCGCGCCGCCGACGCTCGTCGCCGTTCGCGAGTTCGCCCGGTACCAAGGGAAAGGCATCCCGGAAGGTTCTGTGAGCCTGTCGTTCCGGCTCACCTTCCAGTCGCGCGAGCGGACGCTCACCGACGTGGAGGTCCAAGAGGCGTTCGACCTCCTGGTGGCGCGCCTGACAGAGGCTCACGGCGCGCGCTTGCGCTAGTAACGAAGCTTCACCGGCTCTCGCGCCGTCACGTGGCCGTGGGAGGACGAAGCGGCGTTACCAGCCGGCGAGGCTCACGCCCGCCGGCCAGAGGAGCTTACCGAATGGCCATGAAACGTACGACAATCGACCTCGAGCCGATTGATCGCCTCGAGGAAAAGGTCAAGGTGCTCGTGAGCGTACTTGATCGCCTGAAGGTGGAGCACGCCCGCGCAGCCGATGAGAACCTCCGACTGTCCCGGGAGCTCGACTCGGTGCGCTCGCGCCTCGCCGAAGTGGAAGGACCGGCTTCCGAGGTGACGTCGCTCAAAGAAGAGCGGGATGAGATCAGGACTCGTGTCGCCGACATGCTCAGTCAGCTCGAGGCCCTGAATCTCTAGCGCGCCCGCCGGGTGACGCCGCGCGTGCCGCGCCAGGCCGGGCGGCGTGGCCAAGGAGCTACCGCAGGTGAGCGACTCTCCTCCACAGGTCATCACGGTGGAGATCTACGGGCAGCAATATCCAATCAAGAGCAGCCTGGACGCCGCGTACGTGGTCGAGCTGGCTGCGTTCGTCGACCAGCGGATGCACGCCGCCGCGGGCGAAACCCCCAGCGGCGAGTCGTTGAAGATTGCCGTGCTCGCGGCCCTCAACATCGCGGACGAATTCTTCCGCTGCCGGCACGAGCGGATCGAGGGCACCGAGTGGCGGGAGCGCGCTGAGGCCATCGAAAGCCTGCTCGACCGGGCTCTGGCTAACAGCCCCTAGACATCTCCTAAGGCCGGAATGGTGACGGATGAAGCAAGTTTTCTGTCGTGAGCCTGAGGAGCTGTCTTAGGCGCGGCCGCCGTGGC
>JACPPN010000204.1 GCA_016190995.1 Acidobacteriota bacterium
AGCCGCTGTACTGCGCGATCGCATCACCGCGGACACAGGTCAGCCACGCGACGAAGCTGGCTTCCGCTTCGTCCGCATAGCCCGCAAGATGCGCCCACTCGTGCGCGACGACGAACGGACGTTCGGACGGCACCAGCTCGTCGTTGATGATGACTTCGAGAAAGAATGGATTCGTCATGCCCGAGATGGCGGTCCGGCGAAAGTATTCCCTTAGCAGCGACGCCTTGGGAACGCCACCGAGAGCGATGCGCGGTTGGCCGAGCAGCTCTTGCGTGCGCACGAAGGGTCGCACGAGCAGTTGCGGCACGGCGTCGAGCGCGGGCCCGTCATCGCGTGACCGGCTGCCGTCGAGATCGTTCAGCCTACGCACCACCTCTCGCGTCGTCTCAAGAAGTGCGCTCTGGCTGGCACGCCCCCGATCGAATTGCAGTCGCGCGCGCAGCGGCTCGCGCCGGTAGTTGAGACCCCACACCGCAAGAAACAGCAGATACACCGCCGCGAGGAGGGTGATCGCGTCGACGAGGACGAGACGCCTGAGCGGCCATCGCGAAGCGGCCGGACGACGGAGGATCCGGAGCGAATGAAGGAGGAACGAGATGAGCAGCACGAGGCAGCCGACATCGAGCAGGGCGATCGGCACCAGGTTCGATGCGCTTGTGATGAGGCGCTGGACCGACAGATAAGAGCGCTCCGAATACACGCGCTCGATCCATGACGCAGGTGTCGGGACGACCGCCGCGACGAGCGCAAGCGCAACGGTTGCGATCTTCAGGCGGGGGGATACGCTCACCGGTGCTGATCGTATCCGGTAATCAATCGCACGCTGCGCACCGCGACCGGCGCCACGCCCGGCAGCGGTCTTCCGTCCTGAACGAACATGGCGAGGGCACAGAGCAACCTTCGCTACTAGGCTGCGCCTCAAGCCGCCAACTGACGGCCCGAAGGCTCCGTTACAGGGGTCACGGCTTCAGCTGCTCGGCGTCCGTCACGACAGCCGGGTTGCCGGCGGGCACGATGACGTTGGTCGGCTTGCGCAAGCCCAGTTGCTCGACGATGGCCGGCAGGCTGAGGCCCAGCGCCTCGAGCTGCTGGAGCACGTTGAACACGACGGCCGGGCTCGTCTTCGCGAGGCGGCCCAGTCCGCCGCTGCCTCCATCGGCGCCGCCATTGCCCTGATCGATGATGACGAGCTTGTCGATGTTGCCGAGCGGCGCCGCGACCGCGCTGAAGATGCCGGTTGACGACTCGAGGATCGCCGGCAGCTTTTCGAGCACCGTCTGCAGCTTGGCCGCGTCGTTGAACTGTTTCCAGGCTTCCGCCTTGCGGAGAATGGCAGCGGCTTCCGCGACGCCCTGCGCCTCGATTGCCTTCGCCTGTGCGAGGCCGATCGCCTCGATTTTTGCCGCCTCGGCCCGGCCTTCCGCCTCGACGGCGGACGCGCGTCCCAACCCTTCCTTTTTCAGCTTTTCCTGCTCGGCATCTGCCAAGGCGATGAGCGCCCCGCGCCGCCCTTCCGCCTCGAGGATGGCGGCCTGCTTAGCGCCCTCCGCCCGCAGGATCGCAGCCTGTCGCTCGGCCTCGGCGGGTTTGATCACCGTGGCCTCGAGCTCCTTCTGCCGCCGGGCGACCTCTTGTTCCTGGACGGCGATCATCTCCTGAGTGCGCGTCCGCTCCACCCTGACTTCTTCGGCGATGACGAGCTGGCGCGCCTTGGCGTCCGAGAGCGGGCCTGCCTGGTTGGCCTTGGCGGTCTCGGTCTGCACTTCGGCCTGATACTGCGCCTGGCGGATCTTAAAATCCCGCTCCGCCTGCGCGATTTCCGCGTCCGCCGCGAACTTCGCGCGCTCTCCCTCCTGCAGCGCGACAGCCGACTTGATCTTGGCGTCGCGCGTGGCTTCGGCCTCGCCGATGGTCGCGTCGCGCTTGACCTCGGCGGTGCGGCGTTTGCCGAGCGCGTTCAAGTACTCTTCTTCGTCGCTGATTTCCTGGATCGTGAGCACGTCGACGCCCAGCCCCATCTTCTCGAGATCGGCGGCGGCCTCGCTCGTCAGCTTCTGCGCAAAGCTCTGTCGATCGTTGTTGATTTCCTCCACCGTCAGGGTTCCCAGAATCGAGCGCAGGTGACCTTCGAGCGTCTGGAAGATCACGCGCTGGATCTGGTCGTGCGTCATGCCCAGGAAGCGTTCCGCCGCGGCCTGGAGGGACGTCTCGTCGCCGCGGATCTTCACGTTGGCAACCGCCTTCACCGACACCGGCACGCCCTTGATGGTGTAGGCCCGCTTGATCTCGAGCGGGATGGTCATCACGTTGAGCGAGAGGTACTCGACCTTCTCGAGCAACGGGATGCGCAGCGCGGCGCCCCCCTTGACCATCCGATAGCCAACGACGCGGCCGTCGGACAGCTTGCGGCGCCGGCCGCTCAGGACCGCGACGGTATTGGGCGAGACTTTGAGGTAGTTGCGGCTGAACAGGTAGAAGCCGATGACGAGCGCGAGCGCCACAACGAGGATGACGATCGGCAGCAGCAGAATTTCCATGGCTTGCCTCCCCAACTCAGGATTCGGGGTTCGGGATTCGGTCCGCCTCCGCGCTTTGCGCTACGGCGAGACCCGCCGTAGTTCGCAGGCCCCACGCGAGCGAAGGCGGGGCTCTGTCAGGACTGAGGCACGAGGACTGAGGACTGAGGAAGGCTGCGGCCGGCGTGGAGATTTGCCATCGCGCCCTCAGCGCCCAGCACTCCGCCACCCAGCTTTCTCCTCAGTCCTCAAACCTCAGTCCTCAGTGAGCCCTCGGTCTTCAGCCCTTCCCGCACCACGACTGTGTCGCCGAGCACCTCGTCGATCGTGACCGTCGCGTGCTCGGCAATGGCCTGCCCGTCTTTGGACCGCGCGATCTTGTCCACGAGCTCCTCGCCAATCCGGAAGCGGACCTGTCCGACGCCGTTCGAGGGAATGCCGACAATCACGCGCGCGGTCCGGCCGACGAGGTCCGCGACGCGGACGTCGGTCGAGGCCTGCTGGCCGTAGAGGAACCGCGCGAACGCGTAGATCATCGACCCGAACCCCACACCACTGACGAAGCCCACGAAGGACGCCGCCGGCGCCGACATGCCGTAGTAGCTGGCCACGGCGCCGAAGCCGCCGAACGCGGTCACGAACACGCTCATCACCCGCGTGCTGAAGAATCCCGGTCCGCCGTGCTCGAAGTCGTGATCGAAGGCGACGTCGAGATGCTCGAACAGCCCGCCGAACACGAGCGAGATCAGCAGAAAGACGAAACCCAGGCCCGCGATCGCCAGAAAAACGGTGAATGCAGAAAACGCCATGAGGGTCGGCATGGGGACGCCTCGGAGAGCGACCTCACTGTAGGGAAGGTTTAGAGGGAAGTCAAACGGCCCTCGTCGTAGGGTCCGGCTCCAGCCGGACCTCAAAGGTGCCGCCCAACGTGCGCGCCGGAAAGGGCAGCCTACCTGGAGGGCAGAATCCGCAGGCGCTTGCGTCCGCCCACGCGGTAGGTCTCGAAGTCGTCGTGGTCGATCGTGAACACGGTCGAAAACGACTCGCGTTCTGCAAGATGCACGAGCGTTGCGTCTGCGAAATCCATGGGGCGGTCGCGATACTTGCGCATGAGTCTCTCGAGATCCGGCAGGTCGGCGTTTGAGATCGGAACGATCGTGACGGCGCCCGAACGGATGAACGTCCATGCGAGCTCTACGTCGCGGGGATGGTCGCCCAGCAGATGGAAAAGCTCTGTCAGCACGGCAGTGGATGTGGACAGCGGCAGTCGCAACTGCGGGAGCGCGTCCCGGCACCGTTCGTGCCACGGATCGTCGCGATCGAGGCACGCGAGCAGGGCGCCGGTATCGGCGAGCGCCCTAACGTGCATGGGCGTACCGTCGTTTCAGCCGCGCCCTGACCAGCTCCCGGGCCCGCTCGCTCCGACGCGCGCCACCGCCGGAAATGTTTCCCAGAAAGCGCGCCACGCGAGCGTGCAGGCGGCGCTGGAGCTCGATGTCCGCCTCGTTCCCGTCGAGGGTATCCAGGCGTTCGGCCACGATTTCGTCCAGGAGCTGGGCGACGGTGCGATTTGTCTCGCGGGCGACTTCTTCGAGATGCGCTTTCGTCGCAGGAGACAGGCGCCATGTGTAGACTTCCGTCTTGCGGGGCATGTACTACAGTGTAGTGCACCGCGCGGCGTGATGCAAGGCGTGTCGCCGCCGGACTGGGGCGTCTCGTGGTGTGTCAGACAACTTGTGGCGGCGCCAAGTTGGCCAACCCGGGCGCAGCGGAGCCCGTCGATTTGCGGAAGCCAGGAGACGATCTGGTTTCGCGGCGGCGAAGGTGAACGGCGGTCCAAGCGAGCGAAGGCGGGGACTCGGGACCCTATTCGAGGATTCGAGCCGAATTCAGCCAGAGGCCGCCATCGACGACGAGGATCGCGCCGGTGATGAAGCTTGCCGCGTCCGAGCACAAGAACAGCGAGGCCCGGACCACGTCATCGATCGTGCCTAAACGGCCGAGCGGCGTGCGGCCTGTCGCGAGCTCGCGTGCCCGCCCCACGAGCAACCGGCGAACGCCTTCGGTCTCGGCGATGGGCCCCGGCGCGACGGCGTTCACACGCACGCCGTAGCGCCCCCACTCCGCGGCCAGGTTGCGCGTGAGCGCATCGATGCCCGCCTTCGCGGCCGAGACGTGCAGCTGCGCCGGTGTCCCAAGGTAATGCAGCGTCGCGCTGATATTCAAAATGACACCGCCGCGCTCTTTCAGATACGGGAGCGCGGCCTTTGAGACGTGGAACGTGCCCTTCAGATCGATGTCGATGACGGCACCGAAACCGTTCGGTGACAGATTCTCCGCGAGGCAGAGAAAATTTCCCGCCGCGCCGTTCACGACGATGTCGAGGCGCCCGAACGCCGCGGCCGCTTTCGCGACGCGCGCCTCAACCGCCGACGGATCGCGGACGTCGGCGACCAGTGCGAGGGCGCGGACACCGCGCGCTTCGATGTCACGGCAGGTCGGCTCGAGATGCTCGGCGCGCCGGCTCAAGATCGCCACATCACAGCCGTGCGCCGCGAAGCCAAGGGCAATTCCGCGGCAGATGCCGGTGCCACCGCCGGTGACGAGCGCGGCGCGTCCTTTGAGGAGACTCGGTTCGAAGAACATCTCTCGTCCTGAGGAGGGAACGGCGTGGAACCGAAGTAGTCCGGCTAAAGCCGGACGCCACGTACGCCAATGAGATGGTCCGGCTAAAGCCGGACGCCACGTACCCGGGACTATGTCCCTCCGCGATATCCCGGGCCGCGCAGCGCGCGCCCTGCCTGCGCGCCGGTATGCTGCCCACGATCAATCGTCACGGCCCCGTTCACGATGACGTACTCGATGCCGGCCGGATACTGCTGCGGCTTGTCGAAGGTCGCCGTATCGATCACCGTCTTCGGGTCGAACGCGACCAGGTCCGCGAAAAAGCCTTCGCGGACGAGGCCGCGCTCCGGAATCCTCAGCTGCTCCGCCGCAAGACTCGTCATCTTGCGAATCGCCTCAGGCAGCGGAAGGACACCTTCGTCCCGCACGTATCGGCCCAGAATGCGCGGGAACGTGCCGTAGCTGCGCGGATGCGGCTGGCCGCGCCCGAGAAGGCCTTCGGGCTCGATCGCCGCCGAATCGGTCCCGACACTCACCCACGGGAACTTCATCGCGGTGCGCACATCCTCTTCGCTCATCATGTGGTAGAGCGCCCCCACACGCGCCTCGTTGTCGATGAGCAACGCGAAGAACGTGTCCCAGGGGTCCTGGTTGCGTTGCTTCGCGATGTCCGCAAGCCGCTTGCCGACGACCGACTGATCCTGGTCGTCGGGAACGCTGGCAATCTGGATCCCCTCGAACCCGGCGCCCGCAATGAGATTCTCCCAGCCGTCGATCGTCGTCTCGATTTCGCTGCGCATGCGGGCGCGCAGGTCCGGATCGCGCAGGCGCGTCAGCATCTTTTCGCGTCCACCTTCCTGTGCCCATCCGGGCAAGGTCGCGGCCAGGCCCGTCCCACCTGCCGTATAGGGATACTGACAGGCCGACACGTTCGCCCCGCGCGCGCGTGCCGCCTGAATCAGCGCCCCGACCTGCCCCATCGTCCCCCAATACGGCCTGGCCGCAACCTTCAGGTGGTAGATGACGACGGGCAGCGCGGCTTGCGTACCGATGTCGATCGCTTCGGTAATGGCTTCCTTCACGCGAAAGCTCTCGCCCCGGACGTGGGAAATATAGATGCCGCCGTGGCGCGACGCCACCTTCGCAAGCGCGACGAGCTCGCCGTTCTTCGCGAACGCGCCCGGCGGGTAGATG
>JACPPN010000205.1 GCA_016190995.1 Acidobacteriota bacterium
CTACTAGATGCGCGGCCGCAGCAGCGGCCGCGCCTAAGACAGCTCCTAAGGCGCATCATCTGAAACTTGCTTCATTTGTTCAGATTCAGGCCTTAGGAGATGTCTAGGAGCGTGTCTCCCATTTCTCGGACACGCTCCTGGTCGACCGGGCGGCTAATGGTGCAACAGCGCGGCCACGAGGCGTTCCGCCGGACTCTGCCGCGCACAAATTCGCACCAAGGCGAGCTTGCTCCGACGCGGGCATCGGGATATCAGTGCCGAAGCGCAGCTTGCTGGTCGGCTGCCGCGAGGGCTCACGGTGTGCCGGTCGGCGGCGCGGCGGTCGTCTGCACGGCTTCCCACGCGATCTGTTTCAGCGCTGCGCGATCGACCTTTCCGGTGCCGGCCAGGGGCAGCTCGTCGAGGAAGACGATCCGTCGAGGATGCGCGTACGGCGACCCATGGCGCAGGAAGAACTCCTTCAGCTCGGCTTCCGTCGATCCCTGTCTCGCGCGCTCGACGACGAAAGCGACCGGTACCTGTCCCTTTGCCGGATGCGGCGCCGAGACCACGCAGACATCACGAACGTTCGGATGGCCGAGCAGCACGTCTTCGATTTCCTTCGGGTAGACATTCTCGCCCGCGACGTTGATCAGGTCGTCCCTGCGGCCGACGAAATAGTAGAACCCGTCCTCGTCGCGGCGCATCAGGTCCCCGGTGTGGAGCCACCCGTCGCGAAACCTTGCCGCAGTCGCCGATGGCTGCCGCCAGTAGCCTTTCGCAAGGCCGGGGTTTCGCGTCACCAGTTCACCCACCTCGTTCGGTCCGACCTCGATCACGCCGTCCTCGCCAACCAGCTTTACTTCGGCTCCGGGTAACGGCCGCCCGCAACTCCCGGGCCTTCTCGGCCCGCGGCGGGTATTGGCGATGGGAACGGGTCCGCCTTCGGTCAGCCCGTAGCCTTCGATGAGGGGCGCGTTGAAGACCTTCTTGAACTCGCGAACCAACTCATCCGGCACTTCGGCTGATCCGCACTTGGCAAACCGGATCGAGCTCGTGTCGTGACGTCGCAACGCCTCCTCTTCGGCGAGGATCTTCTTGTACATCGCTGGCACGCCGGTCATGAACGTCACGCGGTAGCGCTCAATCGCGGCGATGACCCCCACCGGATCGAAGCCAGGGAGGATGACGAGCGAGCCCCCCCCGAACAGGAACGGCTTCACTGCGCCCATCATGGCATTCTTGTGACACAGGGGGACCGCAACGAGGGCGCGCTCGTCATGGTCGATCTCGATCGCATTGCGCAGCATCTCGGCGCTCCACAACTGGCCGCCGTGCGTCAGGAGCACGCCCTTCGGCCACCCGGTCGATCCCGAGGTGTACGGCTGCATACAGACTTCATCGGGATCGGTGCGGCGCCGCGGCAGGATCGCGGGCGCCGGAGCCACGAGCTCGTCGTATGAGAGCGCCTCGTCCGGCGCCGGCGCATCGACGATCAGGTGTGCCACGCCGACACGACGGGCGAGGGCACAAGCGCGCGACGCAAACGTCGCGCTGGCCACCATGACGCGCCCCCCCGAGTCCGCGATCACATAGTTGAGCAACTCGTCGGAGGTTCGCGTGTTCAGGGGAACAGGGACCGCACCGATGCGCATCGACCCGATCCAGCACTCGAGGAAGCGATGGTCGTTGCCGAACATCAGCGTGATGCGGTCGCCAGCGCCGACTGCAAGACCTTTAAGGGCGTTGCCGAGCTTGTTCGATCGCTCGTCCAGCTCTGCCCATGTCAGGACGGTATCGCCCTGAAAGATCGCGGCAGCATCCGGCCTGCTCTGCAAGGCCGCGTCGAAGAGATAGCCGAGGTTGTCAGGCCGCACGGGTGGGAGTCGGTCGTATCACGACCTTGCCGAAAACCTGGCGGCGCTCGAGCGCCAGTTCCCCGGCTGGGGTTTCTTCAAGCGGCAGGATGCGATCGATCACGGGCCGCAGCTTCCCTTGAAAAGCCAGACTGGCGACCCGTAGCAGCTCGTTGTGCGTCCACCCGTTGCTGCCAAGGAGCGCCTGTTCGCGACGGAAAAGGTACCGGATGTCGGTTGCGCCGATGGGTCCCGAGGTCGCGCCCGAGGTCACGAGCCGACCGCCTTTGCCCAACGCTCGAATGCTCCGTTCCCACGTGGCGGCCCCGACAGTCTCGATGATAACGTCGGCGCCGCGTTTGCCGGTCATGCGGCGGACCGCCATATCCCAGTCGCCATCGGCCGCATAGTTGATGACCTCGTCGGCGCCGAGCGCCTTCGCCCGTTCCATCTTCTCGTCGGTCGAGGCGGTCGCGATGATCCGTGCGCCCATCACCTTCGCGATCTGGATCGCGGCGGTCGCGACGCCCCCGCCGGCGCCGAGGACCAGCACCGTGTCACCGGGTTTGACCTCGGCGCGCGTGACCACCATGCGCCATGCGGTGCCAAACGTCACCGGCAGGCAGGCCGCCTCTTCAAACGCGTAGTGGTCGGGGAGGCGGATGGCCTGCTGAGCAGGACACTTGACGTACTCGGCCAAACCTCCCGGGTTGCGCTCCCCCAGCATACGACTACGCAGACACCGAGGCTTGATGCCGTCGCGACAGTACTCGCAGACACCGCAGCCCCAGCTCGGATTCAGCAGCACGCGATCGCCGATGGCTGGGAACGTCACGCCTTCGCCGATCTCGTGCACGACCCCGGCGACGTCCCCGCCGCTGATTTGAGGCAGGGGGGTCGGCTCGCCCGGCATGCCTTCACGAACGAAGATGTCCAGGAAGTTGAGCGCGCAGGCCCTGACCTCGACCACGATCTCGCCCGGACCCGCGACCGGCCTGGGCCAGTGCGGCTCGAGAGTCAGGACGTCCGGGCCGCCGTGCCGATGAATCACGACGGCCCGCATTGTCGTCACTACTGCACTGCTGGATTTCATACGCACCATCTCTACGGCTGCCCGTTGACCGTCGACCAGCGCCGTGAGGCTTACGCAACGACTCACGGGCACGCCCGCGTCGGGCGACCGTCCGGCCTCCAACACCCGTGGACGGAGCATAGCCTCTCAATTCGAGCGGTCTCTGTGACGCGCGTCACGCAGCCGGCGGCGCGGACTCCACACGGGTGTTTCGGAGAAAGTGCCGCCGAGGCTGGTAACGGAGCTTCGCCCCAAACTGACGAGCAGGAGCGAGGCCTCGGTGGCGTCGAAGCGTCGTTATCAGGCGGCCGTCCCGCGGCCGCAAGGACGCGGGAGTCGGGACTCGGGACTCGACTACGAACCCGGGACGGTTTGAGCCGCAGCTTCGGTGCAGGGCGGTCGTGTCAACGCGCCCGTGTGACCGGGATCACCGCGTCCGCGTGATCCCGGCACTTCGCATGGTCCCGCAGTCCTGATACCTTCTGCCACACGCTTGGTTCCGCCAACACGCGAAGGATCCGCCCGTGGTGTTGCCCAGGACCGACGCCGACTCGCTGAGCCCGAGTCGATTCCCAGGGAACCTGCGGGTCGGTTACGGGAAGGAGGATGTCATGAACCGGTGCAGCAACTTGTTGGCGCGCCTTCTCCGCATGGCGCTGGGGATCGTGATCCTGGTGTCGGCCACGGCTTCGGCCCAGACCACGAC
>JACPPN010000236.1 GCA_016190995.1 Acidobacteriota bacterium
ACAGAACGAAGTGACAAACAGGCGGGTCCTGTCGCCGGACAGCCCCACCCGTCGGGTCCCCAGCGCGTGATTTAGGCGCTCGGCCATGATTCTGCTGTTGGCTCACGCGCTGGGGGCACGACCGGTCCTCGGGCCGAAAAGCCCTTGCCACGGGGGACGGCCCTGCGGGCCGGCCCCGTCCGGCGCCACCCGCGAGCTTGTCACTTCGTTTTTCTCAGACACGCTCCACCGCGCGGCGCGATCGACCGGCTTCGCTCGCCGCTTCAGTGACTCCTGGGCGACGGCTGGTCGGCGGCCGCCAAGCGCGTAGCACCGTCTAGCAGCCCCGCGCGGTCGTAGAGCTTGCCGCCGAGCATCACGCGCTCGATGTTGGTGATCGCCTTGATGTCGGCGGCGACATTGCCTGCCACGATCACGAGATCCGCGTCCTGTCCAGGCGTGATGGTGCCGCGGCTCTTGTTCCGCAGCGCTTCAGCGGCGGTTCCCGTGGATGCGTGAATCACGTCGACGGGGGAGAGGCCCGCTTCAACGAGCAGCGTCAGCTCGCGCAGCAGGCTCACCCCCGGGATCACGTAGGGGATGGGCATGTCGGTGCCGGTCAGCAGCCTGAACCCGCGCTGGGAGAGCAACCGGACGAATGCCTGCTCGCCGACTGACTGCTTCTTGCCGAGCGCGAACTGCTCGGCCGAAAGGCTGCCAAGCAGACCCCCTCCGCCCTCGCCCTGTTTGCGCCAGCGCTGCAGTACTGCAGGACTCACGTATCGCAGCTCAGGCGCCTGATTGAATTCTGGCGTGTCGTTGTGGAAGCGCACGTACCGGCTGATGAGGGTCGGGTCGATGAAGATCTTATCCTTGTGCCGCGACCACGCGTCGAGGGTTACCTGTACGTTGCGGCCATTCGGGTCGAAGTGCGCCCACATCAGCTCGCGGTAGTTCACGATGATATCGATCGGATAGCGCGCGACGATCTGCGGGTCGTCGAGAATCTCCGATGCGCGGAGCCGCAGGTGCTCGAGTCCTGTCTGACCCGCCTCGATGGCCGCCACGCTGGTCATGCCGAGCGGCGTGTGGCCGATGAGCGGCAAGTCGTGCGCGTGGCAGAAGGCGATAATCTGTTTGAGAGCCTCCGACGAAATGAAGTTGTGAATCTTGATGAAATCGACCCCAAAAGCGGCATTGTCTTCCAGGACCTCCGCCGTCTGCCGGCCCGGCTTCAGGAACTCCAGGTTCGCTTCCATTTCCCCCGTCGGGAGGATCACGCCGCTCACATAGAGGTGTGGGGCCACGGGCTCTGCCGCCAGCCATCCCCGGATCGCAGCGAGATTGCCCAGCGAGTTGGCCGTGTCGCGGACGGTCGTGACGCCGTGCGCGAGCAACAGCTTGAGCATCCAGCGCGCCTGCTGGAGTTCTCCCAGGTGCACGTGCATGTCCGACAGACCAGGGATCACCGTTTTACCGCGTACATCGACTACCTGTGCGCCCGGCATGGCGGGCGGCGCCCCCTGGCCGACCTGCGCGATGCGGGGGCCGTCGATACGTATCCAGGCGTTCTCGATCGGCTTGGCACCGGTGCCGTCGATGAGGCGCGCACCCGTCAACACGATCGACGATGCCGGTTGGGGCGCTCGGTCGGCTGGCAGCGCCGCGCCGGCGTATAGGACGTACAGCAGCGCGACTGCCGCAGGGTGACGGATCTGGCGATACATGTGGCTCCTTTCCGGTTCTACCACGTGAAGCGCGCACCCAGGCGCAGGATACGTGGGTTGATGAGAGCACGCGGGACGCCCAGGTCCACGGCGGTCCTGGTGCCCCGCTGCAGGACCGTCGAAGCGTTGAACACGTTGAACGCGTCGAGCATCAGGCCGAGCCGCATCCGCTGGGTCAGGGTCAGCGTTTTTTCGGCCCGGAGATCGAGGTTGTTGAACGGATCGTTCTCACGCGTGCCACGCGGCTCCGCCATGACGGTGAACACACCCTGCGGCAAGCCGGGTACGACGAGGTCCCGCTGGTAGCGGGTGCCCGACGCCCACCGATAGAAGCCGCTCACAACGATTCCGTACGGCGCCTGATACGTGCCTTGCATCTTGACGACGTACGTGTCGGTCAGGTCGTCCCTCCCGAGAGCGTTGATCAGGTTGTTGGGATTCTGAAACAGCGCACTGACGCCGGTGTCGCCCGTGAGTTGCGTGACCTCCATCTTCGAGATGACCAGCGACCCGACGAACTGCCAGCGATTCGACAGTCGCTTGTTGGCGACCAGCTCGAAGCCGGTGTACGTCTGGTCGTTGTCGAAGCCTCGCCGGCTCGGGTTCGTGAGCACCTGGCGATTGCGGCCGAGAGTCGCCGGGTCCTGGGCGAAGACGGTCAGGCTGGCCTCGTCTCCCGTGCCGGCACGACCGTCCTCGCCCGGGTCCGTCACGACCACACCCCGGAACGTGTCGAACGGGATGCCGATCTCGACAAGGTTCGTCAGGTCGTCGTTTCGCCGGTAGACGAAGTTGGCGTTGAGCGAGAAGTCCGTGAACAGCTCGCGGCTCACCCCGATGATGACTTCATCGGCGTACGGGTGGCGGATGTCCGGGTCGATCGTGGTCGCGCTGGCGCCGCTCTGCCGCAGGAGACGGCCTTCTTCCCCGACCTGGTATTCGCGATCGCTGTTGCGGTCGAGCCACTGAAACGTGAGCTGCGAGACGGCGGCAACCCCGGAGCCGGGGATCTGCTGTGTCTGGAGGAAGTGGTAGTACCGCGAGTAGCTGCCGCGCAGAACCGTCCGTTCGCCGAACCGCCAGGTGGCGGCCAGACGCGGCGCCGCACTATTCCACGTCAGCAGATCCATGCCGGGCGTCGTCTGGCGCTTGAGGACCGGGTATTGAACAGCGAGCGCCGTATTGGCGAACGCCCCGCCGCCGGTCACCGCCTCGCGCTGATAGGCATCGATGCGGTCGTACCGTACACCGAGATTGAGCGTCAGGCGTCCCCCGTGCGTCGTCCAGCTGTCCTGCGCATAGGCCGACGTGAAGTTCAAGTCGATCCCGAAAGTGGCCGGCGTTCCCAGCAAGACGACCTGGCTGGGAACACCATTCGAGACGCGAAGCAGGTGGTCGCCGATTTCATCGAGCCGGCTTGGAACATCGCCGTACGTGTGTTGAACGCCGACCTTCAGGTCGTGCCGGCCGGCCGCGTCGGGGACGAACCAGGAGAGCGATCCACGAAAGTCCCAGTTGATGGAGGGGTTGTCCCGGCTGAAGATCCCCGAGTTGCGAAATCGCGCGCCGGTGATCTGATCGCTTATTGCCACTCCGGCCCCCGGTTGATGAAACGCGTTCAGCCGGGTGGTGCTGTAGCCGAACCCGGCGTCGACAATCAACCGCTCGGTAAAGATCCCATTCCACCCGAGGTTTACCGCGTTTCCACCACGGTCGCGAATCATCGCCGCGGTACGATCGGCGGCGAGGGAGGGCGCAAAGCCGAAGAAATATGGATCGACTTCCTCGTTCCAGTGGTTCACCGATCCGATCAGGCGGTGCTTCGATTGGGGTTGGTAGGTGTTCTTCCACAGGTAGGCCTTGACGGTATCTTCGGCCGGCTGGTCGAAGCCCAAGAGCTCGAGTGTCTGGTCCTGGCGTCGCGCCGAGCCGTACCACCACAGTTTGTCCCGCAAAAACCTCCAGCCTCCGCTCACGCTGTTGTCAAACGCGTCGACGGTGTTGTTCGAACGCCTGATGCCCGCCTGGCGCAGCTCGGTGGTGATGTTATCGCCCTGGAGATCGCTCCCTTTGTAGTACGTGCTGACGACGCCGTGAAAATCATTGCCGCCCGACTTGGTCACGACCTGAAAGAAGCCCCCCTGGGCGAACCCGACTTCGGCGGGCTTGGCGCCCTTGAGGACCTGCACCTCTTCGACGATGTCGTAGGAGAAAAGATCCGTCTGGTTGACCGCCAGCCGGGCGTCGGTGACATTGGCCCCGTCGAATGTGAAGAAGTTGGCGCGAGGTCCCGCGCCGAGCACGTTCTGCTGCTCGAGCGCGCCCGGCGCCGTGCCGTAAATCGAAGCGGTCTCCACGCCCGGCACCGTCACGGCCAGACTGTTGAAGTCTCGTTTCGTCGGGACATTGTCGAGCAGCTCATGCGTGTAATTGAACCCCAGCTTGGCGCTGCTGGAATCGACGGTCGGGGAATTGCCCACAACGGTCACCGACTCTTCGAGGGCGGCGAGCTTCAGCTGCACGTCGACCGACGTCGTCTGACCCGTATAGACGATGAGGCCCATCCGCTCGATCGTTTGAAACCCCTGGAGCACGAAGGCGACGGCATAGCTGCCGGGTGGCAGGAGAGGAAGCCGGTAGTAGCCTTCCTGGTTTGAGTAGACGGTGAGATCTTTTTGGATGAGCGCCGGGCTGTTGGCGACCACCTGGACCCCCGGCACCTGCCGGCTATCCGGGTCTCGAACCACACCGTCGATCACTCCCGTCGGCGTCTGGGCGACGACGGGCAGCGCGAGCAGCACGAAAAGCCATGTTCCGGCGAGAGTTGGCCAGGTCCTGTGACACGCTCGGAGATACATTCTTCCCCTCCTTCCGGAGCTCCAGTCTGGAGTACGAAGGCTGCCCGTCCACCTGGGTCACGACTTGCGCTTTCGCCTTGCCCGCTGGGCGCCTCGCCGGCTTCGGTGCGACGCCGGACTTCCACCGCGGCTAGCCTGGTCCTGGCACGAGATGCCACGCAGGCTGCGGCGGACGCCAGAGACGATCGCGAAAGTCGAGCCCGGCTCCAGGGAAGGGGCCGTCAGTCGCAATACGACCGCGCGGTGCGCATTGGCTCAGACCGCTGGGACGGGCGATGCTAACGAATTGCCACGGGATCGGCCGAGGCCATTCTTACCCGTCATGTGCCGGGGTTCAGTGATGGAGATCACAACGTAGCGACCGGCCCGACTTTCAGCCAGGACATCGGTCACATCCGGGCGTGACGACCGTCACAGCCCTGACACCAGGGACGCAATACGCTGCTCCTGTCCCGACGTTCAGCTCCCGTGCGCCGAAGAGGCACCCAGTGTCCAGGTGTGCAAAGTCCCCGGACCGCGGTGCGCCAGATCGTGAGGAGTGTGGTGCGATGACCGGAAGAACCTTGGTCGCAGCCTGGGCGTGTTTGATGGTGCTGCTGGGGCCGGCAACCTCACGGCTGCTCGTCCGCGCCGCAGCAGAGGTGCCGGTGACGGCGTTCGTCGATGTGAATGTGGTCCCGATGGATGGTGAGCGCGTTCAGAGTGGGCAGACGGTGATCGTCCGCGACGGTCGAATCGCCCAGATCGGCCCGTCAGCGACGATCCAAGTTCCACAGGGGGCGTTACGGATTGGCGGCCAGGGAAGATACCTCGTGCCCGGGCTCGCGGACATGCACGCGCACCTCGAGAGCCCGGAGGATCCGGGAACCGATGACGATTTCCTGCTGTTCGTGGCGAACGGCGTGACGACGGTGCGGAACCCGTGGGGCACCGAGCGGACGCTCTCGTGGCGCGCGCGGATCGCGAAGGGGAATCTGCTCGGCCCGACGATCTACACGACCGGGCCAATCATCGACGGGAACCCGCCGGTCCATCCGGGCAGCACGGTCGTGGAGACTCCGCAGGACGCCGAGCGGGTCGTGGCGGAGCAACAACGCGCAGGATTTGACTTCCTCAAGGTCTATGCTCGCCTCAGGCCGGAGGTCTACGACGCGCTCGCGGCAGCGGCCCGGCAGCACGACATCCGCATGATCGGTCACGTGCCGGCTGCCGTCGGACTCGAGCGCGCGCTGGCCGCCCGCCAGGCGTCCATCGAGCATTTGTCCGGCTATGTAGAGCTCCTGCAGGCGCCGCAGTCGCCATTTCGAGGCAAGCCGGAAAGCCGGACTGCGGCGGACCTGGAGAAATTCAACTACGTCGACGAGACGAGGATCGCGGAGGTTGCGCGTGCCACGCGCGAAGCGGGGGTTTGGAACTGCGTGACGATCGCGGTGCACAACGGCGGGGCAATAGCGGCGCACGATCCTGACTGGCGCAAGCGGCCGGAGATGAAATACGTCCCGGCCTCGCGAATGGACAGGTGGAACCGCACATTGACAGCCAGGCCCCCGACAGCCGCGCAAGCTGAGCTGCTGCGGCGTCGCGTTGCGGTGCACAAACGTCTGACCAAGGCGCTGCGCGACGCCGGCGCTGGCATCCTTCTCGGTACCGACACACGCAACCCGCTGGTCGTCCAGGGATTCTCCGTCCACGATGAGCTGCAGCATCTCGTCGACGCGGGCCTGTCGCCTTATGAAGCCATCAAGGCCGGCACACGAGATGCGGCGGTGTTTCTGAACGCCTCGGACGAATTCGGCACCGTGACGATAGGCAAGCGTGCGGATCTCGTTCTAGTCGATGGTAATCCACTCGCAAGCGTGGGCAACCTCCGGCGGCGGAGCGGCGTCATGGTGCGTGGGCGTTGGCTGCCGGCGAACGAGCTTCAACAGCGGATCGATGCTGTAGCAGCGTCGCGCAAGAGCGAGCCGTAGACGTCCAGACCGACCTCATCTTAACTGGGGCCCTTGGTCTTGTGCTGGTCAATCCAGCTCAACGTGTGCAGCATCTTCGATACGTGGTGGCTCGGATAGCGCCACATGACGTGGGGCTCGCCAGGGATCTGGATCAGCACGGTTTCGACCTTCAGCCACTTCAAGGCCGCGTAGTACTCCTCGGAGTTGGGCATGGGCGTCAGATAGTCCTCTTCTCCCGTGATGATCATCGTTGGAGTCTTGACCCGGTTGATCACCGACAGCGGAGAGCGTTTCTGATAATGGTCCGTGTACTCCCAGGGCAGACCGGGAAAGCGATATCTCATTACCGCCGGCCGGTTGGCGTACAGGGCAAAGCTGAACCAGTTCGCCCCGCTCGGAGCCTGGGCGACCGCCGCTCGAAAGCGGTTGGTTCGCGCAATCGTCCAGAACGTGAAGCTCCCGCCAGCACTGAGTCCGCTCACGAACAGGTTGTCGCTGTCGACATACCCCTTGGCAATGACCGCATCCACGCCTGAGATCAGATCGTGGACGATGTCCCCCGGGTTGCGATCATCGCCCGCAATGCCGGGCCAGACCTTCTCAAGGAGGTGGGCAAACTCGAAGCCGTAGCCCGTGCTGCCGCGGGAATTGGGGTAAAAGACCACGTAGTCTCGGGCGGCCATCAGCTGCTTCTCGACGTCGAACCGATCCCCGTAGGCGAGGTGCGGACCCCCGTGGATCTCCAGGATCAGCGGGTACTTCTTCAAGGGATCGAAGTGGGGCGGTTTGATAATCCATCCCTGGATTCTCCGCCCATCCAAGGAGGAGGTGTACCACAGCTCTTCCACCTCACCGAGCGTTTTCGTCCCCAGCAGGTCCTGGTTCACTGCCGTGATCACCCGCGGGGCCGGGGCATTGATCGTCCCAACGGCCAGGTCGCAGGGCACGTGTGGACGAG
>JACPPN010000237.1 GCA_016190995.1 Acidobacteriota bacterium
GCAGCTCGCAAGGGAGCGACGCGAACAACGCCTTGGACCGATCGAGCCGGACCGTCGCATGTCCGTACTCCCGCTGCCTCGCCTGCCCGACGTGGCCGCCCAGCACCGCGGTCATCCATTGCATCCCGTAACAGATGCCAAGTACCGGAACGCCGATGTCGAAGATTGCAGGATCGCCGTGCGGCGCGCCGATCTCGGACACGCTGCGAGGGCCACCCGACAGAATCAGGCCCGCCGGTCGACGCGCGGCAAGAAACGCCGCCGGCGTGTCGAACGGCAGGATTTCGGCGTACACAGACAGCTCGCGCAGTCGACGCGCGATGAGCTGTGTGTATTGCGACCCGAAATCAAGGACGAAGATCGTCTGGTGACGCGTCGGTGCCGGGTTCCAATCAGCGCTGCTCGGCGCGGAAAGCTGATCGGGTGGAACTGGCATGGTCTTTATGGCCGAATGCGCCCTCGGGCCGGGTTGGTGGATGGGAGGGTGACCCGCTGGAATGCAGCTATTATAGCGACGTGGGAGAGCACCGCACCACTATATATCGTGGCCTTTCGCCAAGGCGCTCCCGCGGATACGGTGTCCTGGCCCGGCTGCTGGCCGCCCTTCTCATCGCGTCCTGCCTGACGGCGGGAAGAGAATCGCTACCTCGGCGAGCCCCCGCCTTCTTTCCCGCAGACGTCGTCTGGCAGATTAGGCTCGCCGCGGCGGTGTCGGCGCCCGCCGCCTTCGATGCCGAACGCGCCTACGTTCCGCTTCGCAACGGCCTTATTGTCGCGGTTGGCCAGAGCGACGGTAGGACGCGCTGGTCGGTGGACCTCCCCACGACCGTTACCCCGGCAGCGGCCGGCGGCCTGGTATTCGTCGGCAGCCGCTCCGCGGTGTACGCACTGGCGGCGGCGAACGGTACGGTCCGTTGGACAGCTCCCGTCAATGCGCCGATCGCTGCGCCGGTGCTGTTCCACACTGACTGGCTGATTCTGGGGCTCGAGTCGCGCGAGATCGTCGCGCTACGCGGATCGTCGGGGGATGAGGTCTGGCGTCGCACCGTGGGGGCCGCGGTGACCGCGCAGCCCGCTATTTCCGGCGATCGCGTTTTCTCTGCGCTCGCTGACGGACGCGTCGTCGCCTTCGATCTGCGAACGGGCGATCCGGTGTGGGAACGACGTCTGGGCGCCGCGCCGACCG
Organism: Acidobacteriota bacterium; assembly: GCA_016190995.1. Classification (GTDB taxonomy): domain Bacteria; phylum Acidobacteriota; class Vicinamibacteria; order Vicinamibacterales; family JACPPN01; genus JACPPN01. The sequence goes on from JACPPN010000237.1 coordinate 1,187, forward strand.
AGCTTCTCGCACTCGAGGATCGACTGTTCGTCGGGTCGAAGGACAATTTCTTCTACCGGCTAGACCTCGAACACGGCGATGTCGAGTGGCGCTGGCGGACGGGCGCGGACATCATCGGTCGCGCGGCCGCCGACGATCGCAACGTCTATTTCGCCTCTCTGGACAATGTTCTCCGCGCGCTCGATCGAGGGAACGGCGCGCAGCGTTGGAAAGCGGCGCTGCCGGTTCGGCCAATCAGCGGGCCGGTCTGGTCCGACGGAGCGCTGTTCGTTGCGGGAGCGCCTTCGCTGCACGCGTTCAGCGCCGGAACCGGCGCCGCCGAGGGCCAGTTCGGTGCCGACGCGGAGCTGCTTGGGCCTCCGCACGTCTTTCGAACGACGGAGGGCGAAGTGCGGCTCGTCGCCGTGACGGGCGACGGATCGGTCTTCGAGCTCCGTCATCGCGTCGATCCGCCACTCCGGCCGCTGGATTTTGTCCCCGGCACGAAGCTCGCTCCCGAGCCTGCGCCGCGTGTTCTATCCACCGGGGCGACGCCCGCCCGGCCGCTGAGCCCGCGACAGCACTGAGGCGCGCGTCAGGCGCGGCTGAGGGAAGGGATCGCGATGCGCCGCTCGGCGAGCTCCTCGCGGACCGCCCGGGCGAACCTGCGCACGCCCTCGACGATGTGCTCGTGAGAGGGCGTGGCATAGCAGAGCCGCACGATGTTGCGACCGGAGCCATCGACGAAGAATGCGCTGCCGGCGACATAGATGATGCGCTGAGCGAGCGCGCGCTGCAGCATCTCTTCGACGTCGATGCTCTCGGGTAGCGTAACCCAGAGGAAAAAGCCGCCCTTTGGTGTGGGCCACGTCGCCACGTCGCCCAGCTCCTCGACGAGCGCGCTGCTCATGACGTCGCGCTTCGCCTGGTAGTGGCGCCGCAGGAGCGGCACCTGCCGCTCGAGGACGCCCCGCTTGCAGGCCTCGTGAATCATCCGCTGATCGAAGGCGCCCGTGCAGAGGTCCGCCGCCTGCTTGGCGAGCTCGATCTTCGCGGCGATCGGCGCAGGTGCGGCGATCCAGGCGACGCGGAAACCCGGCGCGATTGTCTTGGAGAAGCTGCTCAGATACACCACGCGGCCATCTTCGTCGTCCGCTTTGATCGATCGCGTGTTCGCCGGGTCCAGATCATCGAAGCGAAGGTCTCCATACGGATCGTCTTCCAGGAGGAGCAGGTCGCGGCGCGCCGCCCATTCGCGGAGCAGGTACCGCTTCTCGCGGCTGATCAGGAGACCCGTCGGATTCTGGAAGTTGGGGACGACGTACAAGATACGGACGCGCCGGCCCTCGGCGCGCTCGCGTGCGAGCACGTGCTCGAGGTCGTCGAAATCGAGGCCGTCCGCCTCCTGCCGGACGCCGACGAGCCGGGCCCGCGCGTTCCGAAAGGCCGTGATCCCGCCGGTATAGCTCGGAAGCTCCAGCAGGACGACATCGCCTGGATCGACCAGTACGCGCGCGACCAGATCGAGTCCTTGCTGAGATCCGGTGGTGACAACGATTTCCTCGCGGCCCGCGGCGATGCCGCGCGCCGCCAGAACGGCGATAATGCTTTCGACGAGCGGCCTGAACCCGCGCGTAGCGCCGTACTGCAGCACGGTGCCGTCCTCGCCTGTCAGCAGATCCGCGGCGATTTCGCGGAAGTCCTGCCAGGCAAACGTGTCGGGAGCCGGATAGCCGGGCGCGAACGAGATGATGTCGGCCGCCTGTGCGAGCACGGTGCCCATCTTGCGGATGGCGGACTCACGCATCACGTCCGCCGATCGAGAAAAGAACGGGTCGTAATTCGTCATGCGCTCCGAGACCAGGAAGATGAAGGACGGATGATGTGCGGCTCGGGTGTCGCGGCGAGCCGGCCGGTGTTGTGCAGGTACCCGCGATAAAGCGTCAGATACGTGGAGAGCGACGTGAGGCCCAGGTACTGGAAGACCATGCCCCTGACGACCCACGCAGCAATCTGAAGCGGAAACACGGCAAACCCTGCAAAGGGAACGAAAGAGATGAGACCCAGGCCCGTGGTCGCCAGGATCGATGCGAGAGTTGCGAGGACGACCAGCGCCACCACGATCAGCAACGCCAGGAGCGTTTCACGGGCGCGCGCGCGCAGGAACGCGCGAACTTCCCTGAACGCTTTCCGCACCGACACGTTCTCGACCGCGATCACCATCTGCGTGAGGAGATAGAGCAGATTGATACAGGTGATCCACACGAAGAGGATCATCGAGGCGATGAACGCGACGAGCGTCCAGGCAAGCGGAACATCGGCAGCAACCACGATGCGGTAGCCGGAGAAGAGGGCGAGCAGATAAAGAGTGGCGGAGATGCCGTACAAGGCGATCAGGATCAGGCCGAGCCGCAGGTATCGTCGAAACAGGCTCGCAGACGATGCGACGAAGTGATCGACGCTGAACTGGAACGCGCGGTTGAACGCAGCCGCACGAAGCGGCGGCCGTTCGATCGCGCCCGTCGTGGCTTCTGCCAGCGCCAGGGTTCGCACCGTCCCGCCCTTGATGAGAAACGTGAACGCCGCACCCGAGAGCAGCGCGACGACACACGCGAGGGCGAAGCCTGCCAGCGCGAGCGGACGCGACAGGAGGGTCGTGGTGATGATCGAGAGAATGTCGTGCAGATCGCGACTCACCAACTCCCCCACGTCCCCGCCGAGCAGAATGACGACGAGCAGCGCGCCGCCCAGGATGGGAACGGCCAGCAACGCCTTGAAGATGGACTCAGCGACCAACTGAATCGTGACAACCGGCCAGTTGGCTGCCACGAGGAGGGCGCCGCGCTTAAGCGCGGCTCGGACAACCGGAGTGGTGTTCATCGACAGATGCCTGCATGCCGGGCACCTTTCTAGGCAGTATACACCGGCTTCCTCGCGTCCTCCCGGCGCCAGGCCGCGTCACCCGGAGTGAGCAGACCAGTAGCGAAGCTTCGCCCCAAACCGCCGAGTGACAAGACACTGCCGGGACAGGCGAACCTTCGCTAAGGCTCATGACAGAAACCTTGCTTCATCTGTCACCGTTCCGGCCTTAGGAGATGTCTAGCTGAGCCTGGTGAGGCGCGTGTGATGTGCCGTGCAACTGTGCGCCGTTCTCACAGCCCTTGTCGTGACTGCCGAGGCATGACGCTTGCACCCTTCCGTCGGGTCTGCCATCAGAGGCCGCTCACTTGTTCCGCTTCCCATCCCGCTTGTATGCTGGCCGCGAGGGCGCGGCGGCCACGCGATGCCGTGCCGTCCGGGGGATGTGTTGCACGGTGCTGCTGGTCGCGATCGTCTCGGCCGAAGGGCCGCTCGACCGGCGCCTCGCGGCCATCCGGGTGGCGTTCCTCAAGAACGATGCGTCGCTGCTCGCCGAGCAGTTTCCTGCGCGCGACAAGGTCTATCTTGCGCTGCCGGACTTCGGCGTCCGGAGCTTTCTCGGACCGGGTCCGCTGCGCGCCTTGCTCGAGCGGCTCGCGGCGGAAACTTCCACGACCGCGTTCGTATTCGACGCGACGGATCAGGGCAGGCCCACCCAGGCGAGCGACAGCGTCTGGATAAAGGCGCGATGGACATATCGCGATCTCTCGACCGGCAGCGTTCGACTGGACGAGTTGCACTTCTCGATCCGGCGCAACCCGGAGGACGGTGAGTGGCGGATCGCGGAACTGAGAGCGTCGCGCTGACCCCCCCACACGCCTCGCACTTTGCTTCCCGGCTGGGGCGCATCGCTGTCGCGGGCTTCGCTCTCGCGGCGTTCTCGGGTGCTGCGGGCCTAATCGTTCAGGCGACTCGCCTCGGACACTCCAACGCCGCAGCGCTGGAGCGCGCGGAACGCGACGTGCGCGCCGAATTCGAGGATCTTCGTTCCTCCCTGGCGGCCGCGGCAAGGGCTGTCACAGGACGGGGAGACCTGCTCGGTCGCCCGTTCACCGATACTGGTGCGGGGCGCACTCTCTTCGAGATCGTCACCTTCGAGACGACACGGTCGGGGGCGCCCGATCTGGCGATCACCGTCTACTCCGCGGCAGGAACGCCGGTTGCCTGGAGCGGACGGCCGTCGGAAATTCCGCCTGACCGCGTCGCCGGCCCTCCTTCGCTGTTCGTTGCTCCCGGTCCGCTCGGTCTGCGACTCGTCCACGTCGAGCCGGTTGTTGTGCGGCCAGCCAAGAGCACACCCGAGCGCCGGGTGGGGGCGGTTGCCGCCGAACGGGTGCTGTCCCGGAGCAGGGGTGTTGGCCGAGCGGCGAGCGAGTTCATTCTGTCCAGCTCGGTGGCGCCGGTCGTATTGCGGACGCGGTACGAAGGCGCCGGGGAGACCAATCGCCCGGGGATGTTCCGCATCCGTTCCCCTTCGGGTGAGACCCTGATCGAGGCGGAGGTCGTTCCCGCGGAGCTCGAGCGGGCGCGATTGAGCGCGCGTCGAGATCTCGTCGGAATCGTGCTCGCGATTCTCGCTGGCACGATCACCGTCGTCGCGGTCCAGCTGCTCGACTGGCGCCGCCGCGCGGCGCGCTGCGCGGAATACACACGCGCGACGTGGCTCATTCTTGCGGCGCTCGCGGTGGGACGCGCCCTCCTGTGGTTTGCAACGCCGGCGCGCTGGACGGCGCGTCCGCTCTTCTCGCCGGCATCGTACGCCTCGAGCAGCGTTGCGCCACTCCTGCGATCGCCTGTCGATTTCCTGCTCACCGCCCTGACCGTGCTCGGGGTCGTTGCGCTCCTCGCCGACGCCGTTCGGCGTCTGCGACTCGCCTATCGGCGCAAACGCCAGGCGGCGGACGGCGATCGGCTGCGCTTCGTGCTCGCGCAATTCGCCGCCGGAACGGCCGTCGCCGCGCTCGTGTTCGGCTACGAGCTGTTTCTCAACGACACCATCGAGAACACCACGCTCGATGTTCTCCATTTCTCGCTGCACCCGTGGAGCTCGGCGCGCCTCGCCCTGATGTTCGGGCTGCTGTGCTTTCACGCGGCGGTCGTATGGGCCGGCGTGCTCAGCTTGTTTGGCGCGCTCGCCTTCTGGCGGATCGATCGCGGACGACTGCCGGGGCTCGTCTATCTGTTCGGCACCTGGAGCGTGGCGCTCGCCGTGGTCACCGTCGTGGTCGACCAATCGGGATGGCACGTACCGCTCGTGCCCGTGAGCCTCGTCACGGCAACCTGCATGATTGCGGCGTACCTCGCGCCGCGTGCGATGGCGAGATTCCGCCATGCGTCGCAGGCGCTTCGTTTGTTCAGCCTGTTTCTCGCGCTCGCGATCCCGGCGCTGCTGATGTATCCATCGGTCCTGCATTTCGCTGACGTCGCAACGCGCCGGCTCATCGAAGCGCAGTACGCGGTCCAGGCGCAGAACCATCCGCAAGAGCTGCAGGCGCGGCTGAGCCAGTCGCTCCACCAGATCGACCGCATTCCGGCGTTACCGGATCTGATGCGATCGCTCGGACCGCCCTCTGAAGGCGCCGCTCAAACCGACACGGCGTTCCTTATCTGGCGCCAGACGGACCTGGCGGAATTCAGGCTGACGTCCGCCATCGAGCTCTACGGTGCGGATGGCGCGCTCGTGAGCCGTTTCGCGCTCAACTTTCCCGAGTACGCGCCGAGCGCGCAGAAGTGGCAGCGGACCGCCTGCCACTGGGATGTGTTCGGCGAAGCGGCGCCGTTTGGGTCCGCGGAGCGCCGGATGTTGCACGCCGAGCGGGCGGTCTGCGACCAACGCCAGACGGTCGGCGCGATCGTCGTGCACGTGATGCTCGACTACAGCGCGCTGCCGTTCATCTCGTCGAAGAGCCCGTACTTCGAGTTCTTCCGCACCCCCGCGTCGCCGCAGGAAGGCATGCCGGGTGGCGACGTGGAGCTGGTGATCTACGGCTGGGGCGGCCTGCCGGAATACACGTCCGGTACTGGCGCCTGGCCGATCGGCGAGGAGCTCTTTCGGCGCATTTACGTCGGCGGCCGGCAGCCGTTCTGGACGACCATCGCACGGCGGGATGTTCCCTATCGCGTGTACGTCACGAACGATCGGGCAGGCATCTATGTGCTGGGGTATCCCGTCATCGGAAGCTTCGGTCATCTCGTGCACGTCGCCGAGCTGGCCACGCTCGCCGGTCTCGCGTTCGCGGTCCTGGTCGTCCTCGGTGCGGTGCTGGCGCGCCTCGCCGGCCGCGAGCCCGCGTCGGGACGTCACCTGCTTCGTGAAGTCCGCGCGAGCTTCTATCGCAAGCTGTTCCTGGCGTTCGTCGCGGCGTCCATCGTTCCGGTGATTACGCTCGCGTTCGCGATTCGCATCTACTTCGCCGCGATCCTGCGGGCCGACGTGGAGGCCGAAGCCGCCCGCACTGCGGCGGTGGCCGAGCGCGTCATCGAAGAATCCGCAGCGCTGCAACAGCGGGGACCCGAATCGCTCGCCTCCGTCAGCGACGACGTGATGGTGTGGATCAGCCAGGTGATCGATCAAGACGTGAACATCTTCGCGGGTCCGCGCCTGCTGGCCACCAGTGAGCGCGATCTCTTTGCCTCGGGCCTCCTGCCGACACGCACGCCGAACGCCGTCTACCGCGCCATCGTGCTGCAGCGGCTTCCGAGCTTCGTCGGCGACGACGAAATCGGCGACTTCCGGTACATGCTCGCCGCCGCGCCCGTCCGGCTCGCTGGCCGCGACGCCATCCTGACGGTGCCCCTCGCCCTGCGCCAGCAGGAGATCGAACGGGAGATCGATGAATTCGATCGCGGGGTGTACCTCGCGGCCCTTGTCTTCATCCTGCTCGGCGCCGGCATCGGCCTCTCGATGGCGGAACGCATCGCCGACCCCGTCAAGCGCCTGACGCGCGCAACCAGGCGAGTGGCACGGGGCGACTTCGATGCGCGCGTGGCGGTGAAGACCGCTGACGAGTTGAAGAAGCTGGTCGATGCCTTCAACAGCATGGCGGCCGAGCTCAAGCATCAGGCGGCCGAGCTCGAACGCACGCACCGCCTGGAAGCGTGGGCGGACATGGCGCGTCAGGTCGCCCATGAGATCAAAAACCCGCTGACGCCGATTCAGCTCTCCGCCGAACACCTCCGCCGCGTGCACGACGATCGCCATCGTCCGCTGTCGCCGGTGCTGGAGGGATGTGTGGACTCGATCCTCGGCCAGGTCCGGTTGCTGCGACAGATCGCGGCGGAGTTTTCCAGCTTCGCCTCGTCGCCGACGCCGCGGCCGGCTTCGACGGATCTTGGCGAGCTGGTCGAAGAAGTCATCGAACCGTACCGCGCCGGCCTGGCGTCGCGCATCCGGGTCGATGTCAACGTCCCGGCGACCCTCCCGAAAGTCTTCGTCGATCGCACGCTGCTCGGCCGTGCGCTCACCAACATTCTCGAGAACGCCCTCCACGCAATGCCCGGCGGCGGCCGCATCCTCGTCACGGGCACGCGCCAGGACGGGCGCGTCCGCCTCGACATTCGCGACACCGGCGTCGGGATGGACGACGAAGCAGTCGAGCGAATCTTCGAGCCCTATTTCTCGACCAAAGCTATCGGGACCGGGCTTGGCCTGACCATCGCGAAACGCAACGTAGAGCTCAACGGGGGAACAATCGACGTGCGGAGCGAGAAGGGCGAAGGGACGACGGTCACGATCACCTTCCCGTACGCATAGGCCTGAGTTCGACGTCAAAAGCGTTCTCAGAGAGCGCGGAGCGCGCGGAGAGTGGAGCTGGCTGATTCCTCCACGCTCTCAGGGCCCTCCGCGGCTCAGACCTTAGATCGATGCGTAGAGAACGCGGCGGACCGTTTTTCACCTCGAGACGGCAGTCTCACCGGCTGCGTCCGGGCATCAAGGGCGCGGCCCTTGGCTACTTCGATGCGCCGCTTTCCCGGGCAAGGCGGGTCGATTCGGGGGTCTGGCTAGCAGAGGGGGGCCGCCGGCGCACTCGCGAGATCGCGAACGCAATCAAGCCGGCCAGGAGGTACGTGTACGACATGATCGCCAGCACCGCCTGTGGATGCATGACCAGCGCGACCAACAGGGCGGCAAACACGATGAGATTTCGATAGGAGCGGCGGGATCCGAGATCAAGCGTCTTGAAGCTGCGGAACCTGATCGTGCTCACCATGAGCAGTCCAGGGACGATCACCATGGCGAGCACCGGCAGGGCCTGTCGCGCGTCCGTGATCCCGTTGGGAAAAAACTCCGGCTGCGCAAGCATGAACACGGTCGAGGCCGGCACGCTCGCAGCGGCAGGGCTCGGCAGGCCGACGAAAAAGCGCTTGTCGGCCCCGGGACTCTGGATGTTGAACCGCGCGAGCCGCATCGCCGCGCAGCTGACGAACAGGAAGCCTGCGGCCCACCCCGACCTGCCCAGCGGTTCGAGACCCCAGCGAAAGGAGAGAATGGCCGGCGCGATGCCAAAGGAGATCACATCGGCCAACGAGTCGAACTCGAGCCCGAAGGGGCTCGATGTGCCCGTCAGGCGGGCGATGCGGCCATCGAGCAGGTCCAGCACGATCGCGATGCCGATGAAGAGCGCCGCGGTCGTGAATTCACCGCGCATCGAGAAGACAACGCAGGCGTAGCCGCAGAACATGTTCGCCATCGTCAGCATGCTCGGCAGCAGGTAGGCGCCGCGCCTGAACCGGCGCTGCGTGCGCGCACGCAGGCGGAGCGCTGTCAGGACGCGCCTGCGGCGCTCGGGCACCCGTCGGTGTTGGTGGCTCAACACGGTTCCGCTTTCTCCACTCAGCTGCGCCTGGCTAACTCAAGCCTACCTTGTTCATCAGCCGAAATGCACTCCTTTCGTCCCCGCCGTGGCAAGAAACGTGCGGGCCGAGCAACGGGAGGCAGGCTTTCCAACTTACGGCAGCGTCGCCAGGACCGTTTCGCCGGCCCTGACATGATCGCCGGCGCGCACCTTCATCACGGCGTTGAGTGGCAGGAAGAGATCGATGCGCGATCCGAACTTCATGATGCCGAAACGTTGTCCGAGCGCGACTTCCTGTCCGAGCTCGAGCCGGCACACGAGACGCCGCGCGAGAATACCGACGACCTGCCGGCAGACGACCATATCGCCGCCGTGATCGATCCAGATCTCGTTGCGCTCGTTCGAGACGGCGGCCTCGGTGCGATACGCGGGGAGAAACTTGCCGGCCTGATATTCGATCCGCATGACCCGCCCCGTCGCCGGAATGCGGTTGACGTGCACGTTCAGCGGCGAGAGAAAAATGCTGATCTGTTGCCATTCCCCTGGCGGCGCGTGCTCCGGTTCGGCCACGCCCGCCACCACCACACGGCCATCGGCCGGCGAGACGACGAGGTGAGAGTCGGTCGGAACCCGACGCTCGGGATCGCGGAAAAAGAACAGGAAGAACGCGCCGAGCACCAGAAACGGCGCGGCCCACCACGGCTGCTTGGCAAACAGCAGCAGCGCGGCCGGCAGCAGCGCGCCCGCGACGAACGGCAGCCCTGAGCGATCGATTTTCATGGCGACAGGAAATGGGACCCGTGGGCTCGGCCGACGGGCTCCAGAGCCGACCGGCTCGACGTGCGAGCGGTCAGCTCCGGCGCGGGGCAAGTCACGATGCCTGGGGAGAGGCGCTCGACGTCGCGGGCGAGCCGGGAGAGGTCTCGACGCGGTGCCGCCGCAGAATGTCCTCCATCCGGTCCTTGAGCTGGAGCTTGCGCTTCTTCAGCGTGACTTCTTCGAGTCGTTCGGGTTCGGACAGGTAATGCTTGTTGGAAAGCTCGTGTATGCGTGTATCGAGTTCGTGGTGCTTGGCGGCGAGCTGACGGAATTCTTCGTCGCTCTGGAGCAGATGCGTCTTCAGCTCTTCGGAGTTCACCGGCATTCTCCGCCTCCTTTGTTGGGGCCTCGGAAAGGCGAGTTTCCGAGGGCCCTGCACACAATCATAGAGGCACCCTACCACAAGGCCTGTGGGGTTTCAAGACGAGTCGCCGCCCGAATCGCGGGACGTTTCAGCGCCAGACGCCTGCAGCTCCGTTCGCCAGAGGATCAAGGCGTCTTCCTCGGGATTGCGGTAATAGCGCGGCCGAATTCCCGCGACGCTGAATCCCACCGCCGAGTAGAGGCGAAGCGCGATCTGGTTCGAGCGGCGCACCTCGAGCGTGGCGCGTCTGGCGCCGCGCCGCACTCCCTCGTCGAGCACCGCCTGCAGCAACGCGCACCCGAGACCCCGCCGGCGATGGTCCGGATGGACCGCGAGGTTGTTGATGTGCAGTTCGTCGAACACGAGCCAGACCGAGCAGAATGCCGCGAGACGAGCATCCTGGAGACGCAGGACGAAGATGTGAGCGACGTCGGAGTGCTGGATCTCCCACTCGTACATCGCGCGCGTCCACGGGTTGGTGAACGAGGTGGCTTCGAGCTCGAGCAGCTCGTCGAGGTCCCGCTCGGGCACCATCCGCTCGATCGTCCACCCTGTCGTGGGGGAACCCTCGTCGGTCATCTGCGGCGCCCGCGCGCGAGCTCGGCATCCGGACGTCTGACGTAGACCGGCCGAATCTGATGCGGCTGAATCGCTCGACCGGTCACCGCGAGCTCGGCGGCCATCCGGGCGATTATTGGGGCCAGTATCAGGAGACGATCGATCACCACCGGCTCGTGACCCGCGGAGAGAATCACATCGCGGTGCATGAGCGCGCCACCACCGATAAAGCACGTGCGGCGATCGCGGAGCGCCTGCCAGCGCTGCAGCGTGGCGTCCGGACGCCCCACGGTCGGCGCCTCGACCTGGTGGAGATCCGGGGGGCTGTGGCCGCCGCGGACGTCCAGCCGGTTCAGAAGCGCGAATACCTCACCGCGCTGCGCATCCATCCAGGCCGCGATCAGGTCGCCTTCCTGGACTGCCGTCTCGTCGGCTGCCAGGCGCGTCAGAGCGTCGAGCGCCGACACGGCCACAACGGGACGCCGATTGACCAGCGCAAGCCCTTGAATCGTCGCGATCCCGACCCGCAGGCCAGTGAACGATCCCGGTCCGGCCGCGACGGCAAACAGATCGACCTCCGCGAGAGACACGTGGTTCCGCCCCAGAATCTGTTTGAGTTCCGCCGGCAACCGCTGGCCGTGGGTCACTCTCGGATCGCCCGCCGACACGTCGGCGCGTTCGTCACCGAGCAGGGCGACGCTTCCGCCTGGCGTCGTGGTGTCGAGCGCGAGAACAATCATGCGGGTTTCTTGACGCGTTTTTGAATCGGCTCCTATACTGAAGCGTTGATCACCGACGACACGCAGCGAGCCCGAGCGCCGGGATGACCGCGCCGGGATGACGGTCACAGTTCCCTTCCGCGGCCGAAGCGGCGCTGACGTGGCGGCTCACAGCCGATTGTCTCATCAGCCGCCTCCTGGGTCTTCCAGCCGCGCGTCCCTGCTGAAACGCGCCCGATGAGCTCCGCCCCGTCCGGTCCATCCCCCGCCCCCACACCCGTCATGCGTCAGTACCTCGACGCGAAGCGCCAGCATCGCGACGCTATTCTTTTCTTCCGGATGGGTGACTTCTACGAGATGTTCTACGAGGACGCGCTCACGGCGGCGCGCGTACTCGAGCTGACCTTGACCTCGCGCTCCAAGGACGGCAACGGCGGCGCGATTCCCATGTGCGGGGTTCCGTATCACGCGGTCGACGCCTACATCACGCGGCTCGTGAAGAAAGGCTACCGCGTGGCCATCTGCGAGCAGGTCGAGGATCCTAGAAAAGCCAAAGGTCTTGTCCGTCGTCAGGTGGTCCGGGTCGTCTCGCCGGGCACGCTCACCGACGCATCCTATCTCGAATCGAAGGAGCCGGCCTTTCTGCTGGCGGTGGCGGTCGGCGGCGGAAGCGACGCCGGGTGCGCGGCGGACGCGATTGGCAGTGCGCTCATCGATCTATCGACGGGAGAGTTCACGACCGCCGAGTACCGCGGCGATGCCGGCCGTCAGGCGCTCGCCGACGAAATCGCCATCCTTCGACCGCGGGAGCTGATCGTGGCGAGCGGTCTGAATGCCGTATCGCTGTTTGGCGAACCCTCGCACGCGCTGCCGCCGGTGACGGCACTCGACGGCTGGATCTTCGGACACGACACGGCGCGGCGCGCGTTGCTGGAACAGCTGCGCGTTCAGATGCTCGACGGGTTCGGGCTCGAGGGGCATCCTTCGGCGGTCTCGGCCGCGGGCGCGCTCGTGCAGTATCTGCGTGAAACACAGAAAGTGGACCTGGCGCACGTGCGCACGATCGGCTTCAAGGCGTCCGCTGACGCGCTGGTCATCGATCCGATCACCTTGCGTCACCTCGAGATCGTCGAAGCCATGACCGGCGGACACGAGGGATCGCTCCTCGCCGAGCTCGATCGCACGGTGACCGCGATGGGCGGCCGCCTGCTCCGGGCCTGGCTACTGCGCCCGCTGGTTTCCGCCGAGCGAATCCACGATCGGCTCGACGCCGTCGAGGAGTTTGCGTTTCGGGCGACGGCGAGGGGCAAGTGCCGCGAAACGCTCAAGTCAATTCACGACCTCGAGCGGCTCGTTGCCCGCGCGGCGCTGGGCACCGCTGGACCGCGCGATCTCGCGGCGCTCGGGCGCTCGATGGCCATGATCCCGCGTGTCCGCCTGCTTCTCGACGAGTTTCAGGCGCCGCTCGTTCAGAGCCTGCTGGGCGAGCTCGACGATCTCGCGGATGTCCGGGATGACATTGCGGCGACGTTAGTGGACGAGCCGCCCGCACTTGCACGCGACGGCGGTTGCCTCCGCGACGGCGTCGATCGGGAGATCGATGAACTGCGTGACATCAGCCAGTCCGGCCGGGCGCGTATCGCCGAGATGGAGGACCGCGAGCGCGCTCGGACCGGCATCAGCTCGCTGAAGATCCGGTACAACCGCGTCTTCGGGTACTACATCGAGATCTCCAAATCGAATCTCCGATCCGTGCCTGCCGATTACCAGCGCAAGCAGACCGTCGCGGGCGGCGAGCGCTTCACGACGCCCGATCTGAAGGCGTACGAAGAGAAGGTGCTTGGCGCCGACGAGCGGATGCTCGAGCGAGAGATCGAGCTCTTCGAGGCGCTGCGCGGCCGCGTCGCGGGCGAAGCGCCGCGGATTCAGGACTCGGCCCGGGCGCTCGCGACCTTCGACGTGCTGGCCGGACTCGCCGACGTGGCCGCGGTGAACAACTACATCAAGCCGGTCATCCACGACGGGCCGGAATTCTCGGTGACCGACGGCCGTCATCCCGTGGTCGAGCGCCACTGCGAGGCGTTCGTGCCCAACGATGTCACGCTCGATGGCGACACACGTCAGCTCGCCATCCTCACGGGCCCGAACATGGGAGGCAAGTCGACCTACCTCCGCCAGACCGCCCTCATGTCCGTCATGGCGCAGGCGGGATCGTTCGTGCCCGCGCGACAGGCCAAGCTTCCCATTGTCGATCGCATTTTTGCGCGCGTCGGCGCGTCGGACAACATCACCCGCGGCCAGTCCACCTTCCTGGTGGAGATGCAGGAGACATCCAATATCCTGCACAGCGCGACCTCCCGCAGTCTGGTCGTGCTCGACGAGATCGGACGAGGCACCGCGACGTACGATGGCCTCAGCATCGCCTGGGCCGTCGCGGAGCACCTGGCCACCAACAAGCGCGCACGGCCGAAAACCCTGTTCGCCACGCACTACCACGAGCTGACCGACCTCGCCGATGCGCTGCCGGGGGTCGTCAACCTCCACGTCGTGGCGCGCGAGTGGCAAGACGACATCATCTTTCTGCGAAAGGTCGCGCCCGGCCGGTCCGATCGGAGCTATGGAATTCAGGTCGCACGACTCGCCGGTCTGCCTCCCGGCGTGGTCGCGCGCGCGCGCGAGATTCTCCAGTCGCTCGAACGCGACGAGCTTGTCCGTGGCGGGCGTCCGGCGCTCAGCGGCGCGCCGACGATGGACCAGCATCAGCCGACGCTGTTCGAGGCGGACCGATCCGGCGAGGGTGCGCTCGTCAGCCGATTGCGCGGGATTGACGTGAATCGCATCACGCCGCTTGAGGCGCTCGCGATTCTGGTGGACCTGAAGAAGGAGGTCGAGTAGTGCAGCGCGCGATCGGTCTGATGGCGGTCGCCGCAATCTGCTGGTCGGCCGCCGGCTGTCGACCGACGCGGGCCGCCGAGTCGGACTACATCACGGTTGGGATCGCCGTCTCCCCCACGAACTTGGATCCGCGCATCGGATCGGATGAGGCGTCGCAGCGGGCCCACGAGCTTCTCTACGGCAAGCTGCTGCGCCTGGACGAGCGCCTGCGCGTGGTTCCCGACATCGCCACCGGGTGGCAGACGCCAAACGACCGTACCTACATCCTCAATCCGGAAGTGGACTGGCTCATCGATCTCGCCAGCGTCTCGCTCGACGACGACGTCCGGCGAAAGCTGTACGGACGCGTGCAGCAGCTCGTCGCGGAGGAGGTGCCCTATCTCGCGCTGTGGTACAAGACCAACGTTGCGGTCTCGCAACCGGATATCCGCGGCGTGCAGCTTTCTCCCGTCGCCGACTTCGGCTTCCTCAAAGGCGTGCAACGCGTCCCCTTGGCGGCGACGACAGAGACGAGCGAGTGAGCCTGCGGCGGCCCTTTTCTCGGACCAGTCCTGCCTCGACGCCGCGTGTGGCGTCCGCGGTTCGGAGCGCGATGCCGTCGCTGGTGCACGGTCTTGCGGCGCTAACGCTCGTCGCCTGCACGTCGGCGGCCACGGCCGCGACGCGGTACGACCCTCGGCTGCGCTTCCAAACGATACGCACACCCCACTTCTTCATTCACTTTCATCAGGGTGAGGAAGCGCTGGCCGAACGCCTCGCCGCCCTGGCCGAGGACGTTCGCGCGGCCTTGCCTGCCGGTTTGACCGGCGCGGTCGCCGGAAGGACCCACGTCATTCTGGTGGATCAACGCGACCTCTCGAACGGCTGGGCGAATCCCTTTCCCGTCGACACGATTGAAATCACCGCGGTCCCCCCGGTGCCAGCGAGCACCATCGGCAATCTGGACGACTGGCTCCGGACCGTGTTCACGCACGAGTACGCGCACATTCTTCACCTCGATCGATCGAACGGCTGGATTGGCGGTCTCAGGAAGGTGTTCGGACGGGCGCCTCCCCTCTTTCCAAACCTGTTTCTGCCGCAGTGGCAGGTTGAAGGGATTGCCACCCACCAGGAAAGCGCGGCGACCGGCCGGGGGCGGATTGCCGCGGGCGACTTCCGCGCGATTCTGGATGAAGGCGCCCGTGCCCACCGGGTGGAGCCGCTCGATCGCGTGAGCGGGGGGCTCATCGACTGGCCGTCAGGCGGAGGGGTATACGTCTACGGTGGGTACTTCCATCGATTTCTGGTCGAGCGGTATGGCGAGGCGACGCTCATCCGGCTGGCGGACGAAACCGCACGTATCCCCCCGTACTTCGGGTTCGTCGCCTTCAGGACGGTCTACGGCCGGAGCCTGGGCGATCTCTGGCGCGATTTTGAAACCTCCAGTGGATCACGAGCCGGCCCACCGGCGCCTCCGCCCGGCCGCCGTCTAACCGCGCACGGGTTTCTGGTCGAACGTCCACGCTGGGATCCGATCAGCGGTCGGATTCTCTATTCCGTCCGAAATCCACACGGATTTCCCGCCCTGATGGCCATTGCTCCTGAGGGTGGACCTTCGCGCGAGCTCGTGAGCCGTTTTCTCGGGGATCAGGTCGCCGTCGCCGCCGACGCCCTCTATTTCGATCAGCAGGAAATGGTTCGCAATGTCACACTGCAAAGCGATCTGTACGCCGCGCCACGGCGCGGCCGGCCGCTCGAAATCGGACGCGTCAGGCGGCTGACGCGAGAGCAGCGCCTGACGGATCCCGACGTCTCTCCGGATGGCCGGACAGTCGCCTGCATCGTCGTGCAGCCCGGAGGGCGCGCGCTGGCCACGGCGAACCTGAACGCCCCACCGATCGCCCCCACGATTATTGCGTCGGAGCCGGAAGCGGTCTTTGCGTCACCGCGGTGGGCTCCCGATGGCCGCACGATTGCCGTCGAGCGCCGGCGCCTTGGAGGCCCGTCGGAAATCGTCCTGGTCGACGCGTCCACGCGAAGCACCCGCGTGCTCGTGTCGTCGGCGAGAGGTCGCAACGTCACGCCCGCCTGGACACCAGAGGGTAGGACTCTCCTGTTTGCATCCGATCGGGACGGCGGGCCATTCAACCTGTACGCAATCGATCTCGACACGGCCGACGTGCGTCGCGTGACGAGCACGAACGCCGGCGCGCAGGCACCGGACGTATCGCCCGATGGACGCACGATCGTCTACGTGGGCTACACCGTTGAGGGATACGACCTGTTCGTGATGCCGATCGGTCGCGAGGAGTGGACGGCGCCGGGCC
>JACPPN010000207.1 GCA_016190995.1 Acidobacteriota bacterium
GCGAACCGCCGGACATACGCCACGCGCCTGCCGTCGGGCGAAATCTGAGGGTCGGACACGAACTCCAGGTCGAAGATGTCGAGAGGAGCCAGGGTGGCGACCGGCCGGTCTGCCGCCTCCACCCCGGCTGCGAGAACAACGGCCAGGCCCATGACGGCCGGCCATGTGCCGTGTGACATCCGTCGCATACAGTCTTCCCGTTTTCAGAAATCGATTCGCGCGCCCAGTTGAATCTGGCGCGGATCGAATGCCGCCGTGGGACGACGGAACAGCGCAGATCGCAGATTGCCGTTGTACGCCGAGAAGTTGTCACGATTGGTCACATTGAAGGCTTCGAGCATCATCTCGATGCTGGTGCGTCGGATCTTCACGATCTTCGACAGCCGCAGGTCGAGCGACGCGAACGCCGCTCCCCGCCCCGAATTGCGGGGCGCATTCCCTTTGACCTGGAGTCCAACGCCCGGATCGACGTAGGGGGCGCTCCCGCTAGCGGGATCGAAGTTCGGCCGATCGGTGAAGTTGGCGTCGAGGTTGTTGTCCCGACCGGTCAAGATGTTGTACGGCCGCCCCGACGCTGCCGTGAAGATGGCGCCGAGCTGAAAGCCGAGCGGCAGATGGACCCGGCCGCTCGCAGCGAGCCGGTGGCGCTCGTCGTGCTCTGACACGGCCTTCTCGGCGCCAAGATCGAAGTAGGACTGCGGCGCCGACAGCGGCAGGTTGACGAAGGACGCCCACGTGTCGTCCATCGACTTCGAAAGCGTGTACGAGACCAGAAACTGATGGCCGCGCGACAAACGCTTTTCAAAGGAGGTCTGGAGCCCGTCGTACCACGTCTTCCCTCCCGTTTCATAGGAGTAGATCTTCCCGAACTGCGGGCGCGGCCGCTGGCCCGTCTGAGGGTCCACGACGTTGTAGTCGAAGTTGCGGGCGATATGGTGTCCCCGGACCCTTACATAGTCCGCCGACACGGCCACGGTTGCGGTCAACTGCCTCGAGATCCCGACGCTGGCCTGGATGGCGTACGGGGAGACTTCTTTCCCATCGCTGATCGCCCCGTCTTCCACGGCCGGCGTCGTCGGCCGGGAGTACGGATCAGGGAACCCGGGATTCCTCAACACGAAGGTTCGGGTCACGCCGATGCCGAGCGGTGGCGGGGCGCCCGCCCGTTTGATGTTCCATGACAGGTTTTGGAAGATCTGATCGAAGAACAGACCGTACCCGCCACGCACGACCGTCCGATCGCCCAACGGGGTCCACGCGAATGCCAGGCGTGGCGCGACGTTGTCCTTGTCGGTTTGCATCACGTTGTCGACGGTTCCCACTTCGAGGTCGTACCGCACACCGAGCGTCAGGGTCAACTTGTTGTGCGGCGTCCACCTGTCGGTGGCGTAGAACGCGAGAATGTTGTTCGGCGTGTCGAGATTGGGATCGCCCGTGCGGACCGTGTACTGCGAAGGATAGGTGGTCAGGTCATTGGGGTCGAATGGCCTGTCGGTCGTAAAGACGAACACCCCGCCAAACCACGTCTCCAGATACGAGTGTCCCCGGAAGAAGGCGATATCGGTTCCGACCTTCAGCGAGTGGTCCCCGCTCCACTCGAAATTGCGCGTCAGGTTCTCGATGAACTGATACCGCGTGCTCACGCTCCGGCCGGGCGAGTTGTCGCGACGGCCTTCGATCGAGCTCGGCCGGCGGATTTCCGGACCGACCGGGTCGCGCGGGTCGTTGCGACCCCGCTGGCGGTGAAGGCCGAAGCGAAACTCGTGCAGCGTCTTCGGAGAAAGGACCGATGTCTGGCCCATCACGAGCAGCTGGCTCGAGCCTGTTGAATCGGTGCCGTTCGAGGGGAGCCGCGGCCCGCCAATGCTGAGACCCTCGGCGCCTCTCCAGAACCCATTGTAGGAAAGCTGAACGCTGTGTTTTGCGCCGAGCTGCTGGGTCACCTTCGTGAAGTACAGGTTTTCGTGCGTCGGCTGTGGGTAGTCTGCGCGCAGCGCCGGCGTCACGACCGATGACACGCGATCTTCCGTCAGCCGCTCGAGCGAGACGAAATAATGCGTGCGATCGCGCACGATGGGCCCTCCAAGAGTTCCGCCGAACTGCTGGCGCCGAAACGGCGCCTTGGCTCGGGCGAATACCGGAGTCGCATCGAGCGCCTCATCACGGATGAAGTAGAACGCGCGGCCACTCAGGCTGTTGGTGCCCGACCGGGTCAGGATGTTGACGACGCCGCCCGAAGCCCGTCCGAACTCTGCGGAGAACTGGTTGGTCAGCACCTGGAATTCGCGAATGGAGTCCTGGCTGTACCGGGCCGGCCTGCCGCCAGCGACCTCGTTGTTGTTGTCCACGCCATCCACGCTGTAGGAGTTGTTCTCCATCGTCTGGCCCGAGGCCCCGCCGAGCGACTGACCACCGATGCTCAACGTCCCCGGAGCAGCCGTCCTGACGCCGGGCACGAGCGTGGCGAGCTGGGTGAAATTCCGGCCGTTGAGCGGGAGCGAGTCGATGGCCTGGGTCTCAATTGTCTTGCCCAGTTCCGCCTTCGTCGTCTCGATGAGCGGCGCCTCGCCCGTCACCGTGACGCTTTCCGCCACAGTCGCCAGCTTGAGCGTGAAATTCAGCACCAGCGACAGGTTGATCGTCAGGGTGACGCCCTCACGGCGTTCGGTCGCAAAGCCGGCAAGTTCCGTTCGGATGGTGTAGGCGCCCGGCGTCAGCGCCATGAGGCGGTAGCGGCCGTTCTCGTCGGTGACCGCGCTGCGCTCGAGCCCCGTCTGGGTGTTGTGCGCCGTGAGGCTGGCGCCGGGCAGCACCCCACCCGACTCGTCTGAGACGGAACCGGTGATTTCTGCGTTAATGACCTGCGCCGCGGCCAGCGAGGGGAACAACGTGAGGACGCCGACTGCAATGTACCGGCAAAGTCGTGGGGCCATGGCAATCCTCCGACGTGAAGGGAAGCAGCGCAGCGGCGAGCGAGACTCCGGCTGGGCGCCCGTCCGCGCATGCATGTGTCCAGAAGTACGTAGAGCGTAGGTCGGAGGAGGGGGCGCCGCAAGGACGCTGATCACCCCGAAGTGTGATCAAGCTCACTAGACATCTCCTAAGGCCGGAACGGTGACAGATGAAGCAAGTTTTCTGTCATGAGCCTGAGTGCCCCGTCGCCGAAGTACGGCAACGTATTTCGGGCGGGGCATCCCGGCTCCACCCCACCGCGCAAACCACGCGCGGCGGGGGCCCCGGCGGGCGGCGTTGCTCCTCCCTGACAGATTCCCGATCTGCTCGGTCGTCGCGCCTTGCCCGCCGGGCGCCGCGCTCCGAAATACTTGTCGCCGTACTTCGGCGACGGGGCACCTAGGCCCGGGCTGTACGTTTCGACACATTCGCACACGTTCCGCCGTGCCAACAGGGCCATGAATCCTGCGGGGCATGGTTCGGGTGAGCACGGCCCTACGACCGGGCTCTGACAGCTCGGCTGAAGTCGTCCATTGTATCTTGTCTTGCAGCGAAGCTGCGCCTCAAACCGCCAAGAATGAGGGCGAAGCGGCGCACCTTCGCTCCAGAGGCGGCCGCTCCGCGGCCGCCCCTAAGACCCTCTATAAGAC
>JACPPN010000212.1 GCA_016190995.1 Acidobacteriota bacterium
TCGAGATTCATCCACGTGCCCTCCGACGTGTCGAATTCGAGCGTCGTCGTCGGGCCGAGCGGCGCGGTCACGTCCCATTTCGTCTCCTCCTGGGCGCGCGCGGCTCGAAAGGCAACGACCGCCACCAGCACGAACAAGAGTCCGTACGAACGTCTCATGAACTTGTCCTTCCGTGGCTTGAACGGGCGAAGCACAGGGCCCGGCTCTCGTCAGCGGACGTAGCCGAGCGATCGCAGGCGTTCCATGGCGTCGCTGTCGAGATGACCGGGGCTACCGCTGGATCCGGGAATCGACCTTATCTACGCGTCGATCCGCGCTTCGAGCGAGTAGCGCTCGCGCCAGCCGTCCAATCGTACCCGCGGAAAGCGGCGAGCGACAACGGCGTCAAACCCTGCGCCCAGGGATCAGGAATTCGACGGGCAGGCGACAGGCGGGATCACGATGCACACGAAAGCACGTGCCGTCGATGCAAGTGACGGGGACAGGTGTCGGGCGAGGCGATTCAGGAGACGCGATCGCCTCAGCCCGTGGTCGATTGTAACGAAGCTTCGCCTCAAGCCGACGAGCGAGAACCGAGCCTCGGTGGCATCGAAGCTTCGTGACTAGTTTGCCCGCAAACCTAACACATTCGTACACTTTCAGGCCGGGCAAGCACGGTCTACCCGCCAGGTTCCCACTCGGTCGACAGAGGTGTCTCGACCGGCGTGACCTCACCGCCCGATGTCGGCGAGGCCGGACGCTGACGGCGTTTCATATGGCTCGCAAGGCCACCCTTTCGGCCTGCGTTCCGCGCCTCCTCGCTCGTCCATTCGTGCGCGGTACCCTTCTGATGAGCGGCTTTGCCGCCTTTGCTCGCTATCTCGCGTTGCTTGTTCCGGTCCATCGATGCGAAGCCGCGGTCCTCTTTTGCCACGTTTCCTCCTCCCAGGCTCTACCAACTGCTCTCCGACACGAAACGTGAGCCCGCGTTTCAGGATGCTTCAGCTGAAGTGCAACCGAGGTGCCAGAACCATACCCAAGGAACGTGACCAAACCCCCGGAAAACCTGACCGTCCGGGCGAGCAATACGGCTGCAAACGTGTCGGACTGACAAGACCCAGGACAGCGGCGGCGGCCCTGACTCAGCCGTTCTCGACGGCGCCTGGGAAGAATTTCTTGCAGCAGCGACTCAGAACCTGTCGCCCGCGGCGTCTCCGCGAGCGATGCGGGCAGCCACCCCGAGACGCTGGACGGTCTTCTCGCGGCCCAGGAGCTCCAGAACGT
The DNA here is from genome assembly GCA_016190995.1 of Acidobacteriota bacterium. Lineage (GTDB taxonomy): Bacteria > Acidobacteriota > Vicinamibacteria > Vicinamibacterales > JACPPN01 > JACPPN01. The sequence continues at coordinate 1,264 of JACPPN010000212.1, forward strand.
CGAACAGGCTGGGGCTTACCGCACGTCCCAGGGCCGCGACTCGCGTGGCGTGAATGAGAGGGGCGGCCTTGACGCCACGTTCTTCCGCGACCTTGCGCAGCGTGGCCTCGATCGCGGGCGCCGCAAACTCGGTCATCGTCGCAAAACGGTCGCGAAGCGCGTCGAGGTGAGACGCCAGCCCGGGATCCCCGAGGTGCGTCGCCACCGCGTCGGGATCGTAGGTGACAGCGTGGCCAAAAAACGGACGGCCGCTCTCGACCAGGTCGGTGAGCTTTCGCGCTCGCGGCTTGAGCAGCTCGATGACGCGCAGCAACCACGACCGCCCGCTGCCGAGAACGTCGTCGTTCCACAGCCCCGCGGCTCGGAGCTCCGGCTCGATTCGACGAGCGATCTCCCCCGAAGCCAGACGCGCGATGTGCTGGGCGTTGAACCAGTCGAGCTTTTCCGGGTTGAAGACCGCGTTCCCGCCGCTGATGCCTGCCAAGGAGAATTGCTCAACCAGCTCTGCCGTATCGAAGACCTCCAGATCCGTTCCCGGTGACCATCCGAGCAGCGCCAGGAAATTCACCATGGCCTCTGGCAGATAGCCAAGGTGCTTGTATTCGAGAACCGATGTCGCGCCATGACGCTTGCTCAACCGCTTCCTGTCGGGGCCGAGGATGAGCGGCACGTGGGCGAAGTGCGGGAGATCGATGCCGAGCGCTTCGTACAAGAGGACTTGCTTAGGCGTATTCGAAATGTGATCGTCGCCACGCACGATATGCGTCACCTGCATCTCGACATCGTCGACGACGACCGAGAGGTGGTAGGTGGGATGGCGATCGGAACGGAGGATGACGAAGTCTTCGAGGTTCGCGCGGTCGAACTCGATGCGCCCGTGCACTAGATCGTCGAAGTAGGTCGTGCCTTCCGGAACCTTGAATCGGATGGCGCGCGGCGCGCCTGTCGTTTCGAGCTCCGCGATCTGATCGGCACCGAGCTCGCAGCAGCGCCGGTCGTATTTCCAGGCGATGCCGGTCGTTTGCGAGGCGTCGCGCCTCTCCTTGAGCGCCTCGGCGCTGCAGTAACAATAGTACGCGTGGCCTTCCCTCACCAGGCGGTCCGCCATGGCTCGATAGCGATCGAGCCGTTGCGACTGGAAGTACGGCGCGTGCGGTCCCCCGATGTCCGGCCCTTCGTCCCAATCGAGCCCGAGCCACCGCAAGCCGTCGACGATGCCCGCGACCATGTCCCACGACGACCGGTCGGCGTCCGTGTCCTCGATCCGCAGGATGAAAACGCCGTGGTGCCGGCGCGCGAACAACCAGTTGAAGAGCGCCGTCCGGGCGCCGCCGACATGCAGGTATCCGGTCGGCGACGGCGCAAAGCGGACGCGAGGACGTGTGGTGACTTCCGCCACGTCTTTACAGTATCACCGCGGTCAGCGTCTCTCCCCCGAGTTGATGTGCCTGAATCCGGCGTCAAACGCTCTCACCGCAGCGCACGCGGGGACCCGGAGTCTGAGATGCCAGGTTATTCCTCCGCCCGCTCAGCGACCTTCGCGGTCAAGGCTTCAGATCGATGAGACCACTGATTCATGTGCAGGTCTTCGACTGCGTCGCGGTTTCACTGCCCGGTCGCGGCCGGCTTGCGCGCTCGTACGAAGGCGCTCATGAATGCGCCGTCGACCTCGGCAGCGACATTCGCGAGGTTGAGGCCAGCTTCCCTGAGAAACGCTTCCGCGTCCGCGACGTGATAAATCCGTGTCGGCTCGACCTGGATGTCCTCGAACCCGGCGTTTCCCAGGCGTACGCGGTATTCCGACTCTTCCAGGGCACCTGCCACACAGCCGGCCCACAACTCGACGCTGCGCCGGATGTCCTCGGAAACCGGCCGGCGCCGCACGACGTCCGAGACCGCAAAACGGCCGCCGGGTTTCAGCACCCGGAACGCCTCTCGAAGCACACGATCTTTGTCCGCCGACAGATTGATCACGCAGTTCGAGATGATGACGTCAACGGAGTCGTCGGGGAGAGGAATGGCCTCGATCTCGCCTTTCAGGAACTCCACGTTGCTGACGCCCGCCCGCGCCTGGTTCTGGCGCGACAGGGCGAGCATCTCGTCCGTCATGTCCAGGCCGTAGGCCTTGCCGGTCGGGCCGACGCGCCGGGCGGACAGCAGGACGTCGAGCCCGCCGCCTGACCCGAGGTCGAGGACGACCTCCCCCAGCTTCAGCTCGGCAAGCGCCGTCGGATTTCCACAGCCCAGTGACGCAGCGACCGCCTGCGCGGGCACTTCCGCCGTCTCGCCGTCGGGATACAGGTTTGCGCTAATCGGATCGCAGGAGCTCCCACAACATGATTCGCGGCCGCGGCTGACCGCCAGCGCGCCATACTTCTTCTTCACGACCTCTTTCAAATCTGTTTCAGACATACGCTCTCCTTGTCGGTGCTCGGCGACTGCCCGCCTGCTCCAGCAGGGTGCTGAAACACCCCGGACTTACCACAGAGGACCCAGCGCGGCCAGGGCCGCGACCCAACGCGCCAACTGATCCCGCCCGCGTGAAATCGTCGCGCCACGACAACATCTGGACCGTTCGGGGTGTCTCAGCACTCTGCTGCGGACGCTGAGCCCGGCTTGCCAGGCCAGATATTCGCCAAGGCGAATATGGCCGGACTTTATCGCGCTCGTGATATATTTGTCAAGACGAATATCTTCATCATGCCGAACGCCGTGCCCTCGACCCTTCCGCTCGACACCTTTTTCAAAGCGCTCGCGGATCCGACGCGGCTGCGCATCCTCGCGCTTCTCGAGGATCGCGAGTTGTGCGTCTGCGATCTCCAGGATTCGCTTCGCGTTCCCCAACCGAAGACCTCGAGACACCTCGCCTATCTGAAGCGCGCGGGGCTCGTGCGCGATCGCAGGCAAGGCCTGTGGGTGTATTACCGGCTGGCGGACGATCGGTTGGGGATCCCGCGGGAGCTGCTCCGATTGGCGCTGAAGGCACTTGGCGACGCAGCCCACGCATGCTGCCGGGGCGTTCCTGCCGAGACTCGGGGTCGGGCCAAGAATCGTGCTGGTCGGCGCTGCTGCGGTCGGACGAAAGCGAAGTAGCCCCGGTCCTAGGCGCGACGCGCGCCGCGCAAAAACACTCGAAATTCCGCCGGCGAAGCCGGCCTACTAGGAGCGTGTTGCCCTTTCTCGGACACGCTCCTAGTCAGATCGTCACCTTGAACGGCTTTCTGAGCAGGAACGCGAAGACGAGCGACAACGCGAAGTACACAATCATCCAGTGAATGTTCCATCCGAAGATCTCGATGCGGCCTTCCTGAAACCGCACCGCAATCGGTCCAACCGGCGCGGAGGCTGGCAGCGGCGCTTCGGACGGGTACAACAACTGATCGAGAAGCCCCGACTTCACCCGCAGCGGTGAACGCCGGACGATTCCCGCACCGGATTGAAGCGTCTTGGTGTACGTCGTGTTGCCCACGCGGATCCGCAGCTCGAATTCGCCCGCAGCTTCGGGCACAACGCGCCAGGCGATCTCCGACTCGGATGGCAGCCACACGGGTGGGGTCTCGATCCGCACTCCCTTCGGCGCATCGAGCTCGGCCAACACTTCACCGCCGTTCGGGATCGTCTCCGCTTTGATCAGCACCGGCTCGCCAGGCTTCAGCGCTTCATAGCCGTAATAGAACTGCAGCTGCGCAATGACCAGGGCAAGCGGCACGATCATCCACAGCATCGGGATGAGCGACAGGCGCAGGTACGTGAGATTGTGCCGGAGGATCTCGATCTGCGCTCGGAAGATCGCGCCAAGGTCGTCGTTGAACAGCCGGATCTCGAACAGCGCGGCGTGAATGGCCCGCTTGACCGCCTCGAGACGGCGCTGGTCGGAGGTGTGCTTGAAGACGATGAGCATCCCGACCGCGGTCAGGAGCGACAAGACGACCAACCCGACGAGCGGCGGAAGATCGCGGAAGGGCCGCAAGGCGACATCGAAGACGCTGCGCAGGATTGCATTCAGGAATGACATGCCGAAGCGCCGGCGACAGAGCGCCTACGAGATGTAGCCCAACCCTTTGAGCTTCTTCTTGATTTCCTCTTCGGAATCGGCCTCTTCGAGCTGCGCGAGCTCTTTCTCGAGCGCGTGCGTGACGAACTCCTCGACCGACGAATACCCGGCGAGATCCGCGTAGCGCTTCACCCTGGCCAGCAGGGCCTTGTCCAGTTTGATACTCGATCCGAACATCCGTTCCCCCTTCTCACTGCCACCCCGAGCGCACACCGCACCTCGGCAGGACGCCCGAAAACCCTTGATTCACCACAAGAGAACACAGCGCGGCTGCCCCGCAACCCAACCAGTGGGCATCCGCGCTGAAAAACCCTGATTCACCA
>JACPPN010000213.1 GCA_016190995.1 Acidobacteriota bacterium
ATCCGACGTACCCGTGATCGCTGCGGCTGTAGATGCCGAACGGCGTGCGGTACCGCCCGACACGCACACCCGCGAGATACTTCGACGGCCGGAAGATCTTCTCCGCGTACATCTCCATCGGCCGGATTCCGCCTTCGTACGGATAGGCGGTCGAGAACGCATCGGATTCGGGACCGACGACATGGGCCCACGTGCCTTCGAAGTAAAACCTGAGGCCGGACCGCGACTCTCCGAAGATCCGCGCCCGCGTCGCCGTCATGCGCGTGCCATCGGTTGAATAAGCGGCCGTCATGTCGGCCTCGGCTGTCACAGACTGCGCCCATGCCGGCGTCGTCCACGCCGTTGCTGCGAAGAGCAGTGCGACGGCGGCCAGCCTCAGGGCCATACGACCTCCAGTATCGTGTCCCGGCCGACGACCACGGGCCCGCTCACCTGCGTTCCCCCGGTCCGCCACGCGTGATACGTGTACGCGCCTTCCGGCACATCCTTCAGGGTGAAGCGGCCCGCGTCGTCCGACACCGCGAAGTACGGGCTGTCCACGACCATCAGGTACGCGGCCATGCGCGGGTGGATGTTGCAGAAGATCCGGCTCAGACCCGGCCGGTCGAACTGCACGCGCTTCAAGGCGCCGATGGGATAGAGCCCGAGATCGAAGCGCTTGCCGTCGTGAAACGAGAACACGTTGTGGAAGACGCGATCGTTGTTGGGAAAGTCGACCACGGTGCCGACCTGCACGGCGAGAACGCGGGGGAAGAAACGGGAGTTGCGCTGGTCGAGCACGACCCTCGAGGCCCGCTTGGCGCGCGCCGCGTCGGGAGCCTCGAGCCACACGACAGCATTGGGCTCGGCCGTGTCGCCCACGCGAGTGTGGCCCTGAAGATCTGCGAGCGTCGCGGCAGGAAACGCGGCGACGAGGGCGACGACGCCAACAAGCCTCAGGGGCGCGAGTATCATGTGGCGCGTTGTGTGCTCCGGTTGGCAGCCTGCGCGCCGGCATGCCACTCCGCGCAATCGCGAGAAAGGCGCATGATGTATGAGTAGGGAGCTCGATCGCTATTATCGGTCTCAGGTGACCCGCCTTTAGAGCTTGTGAACAAAAGCCCATCACCGCGGAGAGCGCGAAGGACGCGGAGCCAGGGTTTCCCCGAGAATCGTTTCTCCGCGCGCTCTGCGTTCTCTGCGGTGAGAGCTTTTTTTCACACGCCTTTTACGATCGGCGGCGGCTCGGCAGGGCTCATTTGATACGCTTGACAGAGCCGTGCAGCTTGCCGCCGTCGTGTTCGATTTCGACGGTGTCCTGGCGGACACCGAGCCCCTGCATCTACGCGCCTATCAGGAGGCTTTGTCGGACCTGAAGGTGACCCTGACGCGCGAGGAATACTACGCGCGCTATCTGGGGTACGACGATGAAGGCGTCTTCCGGGCGCTCATAGGAGACGGTTACCTGACTATCCGCGGCGTCGAGATTCCTGAGCTGAGTTCGCGAAAAGCCAGGGCGTTCGAGCGCCTGATCGGCTCGGGCGAGGTGCTCTTTCCGTTCGCGGGCGTCGCCGTCCAACGGATTTCGGCTGTCGCGCCGCTCGCGATTGCGTCGGGCGCGCTCGGGCATGAAATCCGCCTGGTGCTGGGCGCGACGCGGCTCCTCGACTTCTTCACCGCGATCATCGGGGCGGAGGACGCCGAGCGCGGCAAGCCCGCGCCCGATCCGTACGAGCGTGCGCTCGAGGCGGTGTCGGCGCGCACGGGCCGGCACATCGCCCCGGCGCGCGCCGTCGCGATCGAGGATTCCCGGTGGGGCATCCAGGCGGCTCGGGCCGCCGGGATGCGATGCATCGCCGTCACGCACACATATCCCGCCGCCGATCTAGGTGACTCGGACCTCATCGTCTCGGATCTAGCATCGATTACGCCGGAGAGCCTCGAAAACCTGGTGCGATCGTGACGGGGCGTCGTTCGATCGCAAGTATCGATCGAGCCGGTGTGCCGATGCGCGATCGTCTGATTCAAGAATTCCTGCACTATGACAGAGCTCCTGCTTCAGGCCCTCACCGGGAACCTGGAACCGGGAACCTGGAACCGACACCGTGTCTTCTCACGCTCTGAGCGCTCTGGCCTCCGACCTTCAGGCGCCGACGCTCTTCCAGCCGACCATCTTCGCCACCTTCTCGAATAGCGTCGGGTTCGAGCGCATCAGCTCCATCTCCTCGAGCAGCTCCATGCAGGCGGCGATCGACTTGACGACTCCAATGCCGAGCGCACGGGCTTTCTGCGGGCGCGCGTGCTGCTCCGTTTCGTGCCGCAGGACGAGCAGCGCCTTCGCCCCGGATTCCGAGATGATGTCCACGCAGTTCTTGGCGCTGTCGTCGATCACGACGTCGAGATGGAGCGCCTCGGCGATCTTGCCGCGCGACCGCTTCAGCACCAGCACGCTCGGCATCTCGAATCCGTGGTGAATCAGCCAGCGCTGTGTCTGACGCTGCACCGTGTCGCCGGCGGTCTCGGGACGCTGGGTCAGGAAAAAGACCTCCCAGCGATACTGAACCGTGAGCTGCTGCAGGCGCGGCACGGCGGCGGGATCGATGGGCGCCAGCGTCGCCCAGAAATCAGGGGTCGATTCGATTTCGTGCCACACGCGCAGCCGGCGGCGCTGCGACTGCATGCGCCGCTTGCGGATCTTTTCCTCGGCCGACGCCCCCAGCGCGGGATCGGTCGGGACGACGGTCGGACCCGGCGAAGGGCCGAAGAGACGTTCTTCGACGGCGCGATAGGCACCCTCGAAGTCCGCGAGCACACCGTCCAGGTCAAAGCCGATGCGAAGCGGCATCTAGTGTCGGCCAGGCTGTAGCGGCCGGCGTGAGCCGGACCCCATCCCGGCGTCAGCCGGACCGATCCGGCTTCAGTCGGATGGATCCGGGTTCCGCCGGAGCCAACGGATCCTCCAGCCATTCCAGGCAATCGTGGCGCTCACGGCTCCTCGTCCCGATCGGATCCGTTCTCGCCGCCACGACCCATTTCCTCTTCGAGCGCCTGATCGAAGTCGTCGCCGAAATCCTCGCCCATCTCCCGGCCCATGCGCTTCATGAACCGCGCCATGCTTGCCGGGTCGTTTTCGTCCACGTCGCCCAAGGAGGCCTCATCGGCGAGCGAGTCGAGCCGCGCGTCGTCCGACTTGGGCGTCGCGAACCGCGAGTAGAGCTTCGTCAGCTCCGCGCTCCCGCAGCAGCGGCAGCGCACCTCGCCGATGCGGTCGCGCGACATCACCAGCGACGTCGTCTTCGCGCCACAGGCGTTGCAGCGGAACTCATAGATAGGCATGGTACCGCGCTCGGAAGATGCGGCATTGATTGACGATCAATCCGGCGTCAACAGCCTTCACCGCAGAGCATGCGCAGCACGCGGAGACCGGAACAGCAATCCCTCCGCGCCCTCGGCGGCCTCTGCGGTGAGCGCGCTAGCAGGACGGCTGAAAAAGGCTCACCACAGAGCGCACAGAGCACACGGAGTCCAGATAGTATCTAGAGTTCTCTGTGCTCTCTGCGTCCTCTGTGGTGAATCAGGGGTTTTTCAGCATCCTGCTAGATCGATGAGAACATTCATGAGTAAACGCGTCACGCCGTCACTGTGGCGAGCTGTCCAATCTCCTCGTACAGAAAAGCTGACGCGATGATGCCATTGTGGAAGTTGCCGAGATCGAGCTTCTCGTTCGGTGCGTGCGCGTTCTCGTCGGGCAGTCCGACGCCGAAGAGCACCGACGGCAATCCGAGCACCTGCTGAAACGTCGAAACCACCGGAATGGATCCGCCTTCGCGATTGAACACCGGCCGTTGACCGAAGCCCCGCTCGATGGCGCGGCCCGCGGCCTGCACGAACGGGTTGTCGAGCTCGGTCATCCACGGACGGCCGCCGTGCATCCGGGTCAGCTTCAACTCCACCGTGCGGGGCGTAATCTTCTTCAGGTACGCCTCGAAGAGATCCGCGGTCTTGTCCGGTTCCTGGTTGGGCACGAGCCGCATGCTGACCTTGGCCATCGCAACCGCCGGGATGACGGTTTTGGCGCCCTCGCCGGTGAACCCGGCCAGCAGCCCGTTCACCTCGAAGGTCGGCCGGCCCCAGACACGCTCGAGCGTCGTATAGCCCCTCTCTCCAAAGAGTTTCGGCGCGCCGAGCTCCTTCCGGTAGCGGGTTTCGTGGAACGGCAGCTTCCGGAACTCCGCGCGCTCTGCTTCGCCTAACGGCCGCACATCATCGTAGAACCCCGGGACCTTGATGCGCCCGCCGCGATCCTTCATCTGCGCGAGGATTTGCGCGAGCGCCATCGCGGGGTTGGCCACGGCGCCGCCGAACGAGCCCGAGTGCAGGTCGGACTTCGTCCCGCGCACGTCAATCTGGACATACACCAGGCCGCGCAGGCCGTAGCAGATTGAGGGGACGCCACGATCGAACATCGGCGAATCGGAAATGACGACGACGTCGGCGGCCAGGTCGTCTTTGTGCTGACGCACGAAGTCGTCGAGGTGCTCGCTGCCGACTTCCTCTTCCCCCTCGATGAGGAATTTCATGTTCACCGGCAGGCGTCCGTTCTGCTTGAGATGCGCCTCCACGGCTTTGAAGTGCATGAAGACCTGCCCCTTGTCGTCCGCGGCGCCGCGCGCGTAAATCTCCCCCTCACGCACGGTGGCTTCGAAGGGCGGCGACTCCCACAGCTCGACTGGATCGACGGGCTGCACATCGTAATGCCCATAGAACAGGATCGTGGGCGCGCCGGGCGCGCCGAGCCATTCACCGTACACGACGGGATTGCCGGGCGTGTCGATCAGGCGCACGTTCTGGAGACCGATGCGCCGCATTTCATCCGCGGTCCACTCGGCGCATCGCCTCACGTCGCCCGCGTGCTGCGGCAGCGCGCTGATGCTCGGAATGGCGAGATAGTGCTTCAGCTCGTCGACGTACTGGTCGCGATTCGTGTTGATGAAGTCGAGAATGTTGGACATAGACGTTGGCAATTAGGAGTTGGGCGACCGGGAACCCGGCACGTCGACGGGCAGATCGACGCGATCGCCCCATTCCTTCCACGATCCGATGTAGTTGCGCACGCGCGGGTAGCCCAGAAGGCGAAGCGCGAGATACGAGTGCGCGGCGCGGTACCCCCCCTGGCAGTAGGTGACGACTTCGCGATCGGGCGTGACGCCGGCCGATGCGTACATCACGCGAAGCTCCGAGGCCGGCTTGAAGGCGCCGTCCGGCCCGAGATTGTGCGTCCACTCGATGTGAACGGCGCCGGGAATCGCGCCGCCGCGAGCGCCGCGCACGGTCGTTCCCAGGTATTCACCGTCGCTGCGCGTATCGAGGAGAACCGTCCCGGGATCGCCGAGCCGATCGTACACGTCGAGCCATGTGGCAAGACGCTCCGGGTGCGCCTCGCCAGTCCACGAGCTGCTCTGGGGAACTTCCGCCGTCCTGCTGACCGGGAGGTTCTCCCGCGTCCACCTGCCGAAGCCGCCATCGAGCACGCGCACATCGGGATGACCGAAATATTCGAGGAACCAGAATGCGCGGGCGGCGCGCATGCCGGACTTCTCGTCATAGACGACAATCGTGCGCCCGCTGGTGATGCCGCGCGAGGCGAACACGTGTTCGATCATCCACAGGAACGCTCTGAGCGGCGCCGGCGACGTATCGGACAGGCTGATAGCCCACAGGTCGAGGTGGATGGCGCCGGGAACGTGCCCGGTGGCAAATGCCTCAGCGGGCCGCAGGTCGATCAAGAGCAGTTGCTGGGGCTGCTCTTCTTGTCGAGCCGCCAGCTCTGCCGGCGCGATCAAGAGGTGCGCGTTCGGATAGCCCTTCTGGTCGCCGGTCACGAGGCAATTCTTTCACATATCCGGGCCGATCATCGAGTCTCGAAGCACCCTGACCCTTTGCTCTCGCGATCGGCGCATTAGCAGATGGAGACCGCAGGAGGAGGGACGAGATGAACGTCGTGACGGCGACTGCAGCATGTTCGGAGGCGCGCAAACCATTCGTGGACGCGGCGCGGGACCACCGCAGTCTGCTTGCCGCACGCGAAAAGCAGCTGCTCGTCTGGATGGCGGCCCGCCTTCCAGCGTGGATCGACTCCGATCATCTGACCGCCGCGGGCCTCGGGGCGCTCGCCGCGGCGGGCGTGGGCTATGCGCTCAGTGGCGCGCGCCCCTGGCTCTTGCATCTGGTCAATCTCGCTCTCCTCGTCAACTGGCTCGGCGACAGTCTCGACGGCACGCTCGCGCGCGTACGCGGACATCTGCGCCCGCGATACGGCTTCTACGTCGATCACCTCGTCGACACCCTGGGCACCTTCTTCGTCGTCGGCGGCCTGGCGCTGTCGGAGTACATGAGCCCCATGATCGCGCTCGGGTTTCTCGTCGTGTACTTCATGCTGGCCATCAACGTGTACCTGGCCGCGTACACGCTCGGCAGGTTTCAGATTTCCTTCTGGAAGCTCGGTCCTACCGAGCTCCGCATCCTGCTTGTCGTCGCGAATCTGCAGCTGCTCAACGAGCCCTCCGCGGTCTGGTTTGGTCGGCCGATCCTGCTTTACGACATCGGCGCCGCGATGGGCATCGCGGTCATGGCGGTCATGTTCCTCGTCTCCGCGGCGTCAAACACGGCGCAGTTATACCGCGAGGAAACGCGATTCTAGCAGGATGATGAGAAGGCTCACCACAGAGCGCACAGCGCACACGGAGTCCAGAGTTTTCTCTGTGCTCTCTGCGTCCTCTGTGGTGAATCAGGGGGTTTCAGCATCCTGCTACTAGTCCGTGGGGATCCACGCCTCGCCGACCCGCCTCACTCGACGTTCCTGCTCCAGCTTCTGCAAGTGCGCCAGCACTGTCTCCGCGGCGGCGCCCTCGAGCGCGCTGTCGAGTCCTTCGTAGACGCGTCTGACGATCGCCTCGACGCTGGACCTGCCGGCCGCCAGCGCCTCGAGGATCTGCACGTCGCGCTGCTCGCGATGGGCCAGGTACGCGTGAATCAACCGGGCCGGGTCTTCGATGTCCGGCCCGTGGGCAGGGAGCACTCTGGTCGGGGCCAGTGAGAGCACGCGCCGGAGCGACGCCAGGTAATCTCGGAGGCTTCCGCCGTGCGAGGCGGGAATAACCACCGTTCCGCCCGCAACGAGCAGGTCGCCGCCGATGAGCGTGCGACTATCCTCGTCGAAGAAGACGAGATGGTCTGGCGCGTGCCCGGGCGTGTGGATCGCAACGAGGACGCTGTCGCCGGCCGGGATCCGATCGCCGTCCGCGATTGGAGTCCACTCGACGCCAGACGTGGCATCACGCTCGGGCCACGGCTTCTTGGCGAATACGGCGTCCGGCCACCGCGCGGCCATGGCCCTGGCGCCGCCCACGTGATCCGGGTGCGCGTGGGTGGCGATCACGGCGCGAAGCGACGCCTCGCCTAGCGCGCCGGCCACTGCGGCAAGATGGCGCGCGTCACCGGTGCCGGCGTCGATGAGCACCGGCACGCGTCCGGGCAGCAGATACGTGTTGTTACCTGCGCCCGTGTAGGAGCTCGGGTTGTTCGCGTGAAGCCGCAGAACGTTCACCGGGCCACCCTCATTCATGGATTCATTGGTCTCCCGGGCGATCGACGGGAAGGGGTGGGGAAAGGGACCGCTCGGAGAAGAGACCGGCCAGGACCAGGGCCGCGGGACCCGGGACTCTGACAGGATGGTGAAGAAGGCCCACGACAGAGCGCACAAAGCACACGGAGTCCAGATAGTACAGAGTCTTCTCTGTGCTCTCTGCGTCCTCTGTGGTGAATCGGGGGTTTTTGAGCATCCTGCCAGAGGATCGAGGCGTCCGCCGGTTGTGCTGCCCGCCGGGCAGCGCTACACGCCTCACGTTCCGCCGAAGCCGACCGCCACCTTGTCGCCATCCACGATTGTCGGCACGAGCCGGCGGCCTTTGCTGAACTTGAGCATCCGCTCGAGCTCGGCGGGCTTCTGCTTGACGTTGATGTAGTCGAACTCGACGTGCCGCCGGGCGTAATCCTCACGGGCGGCGGTCGTGTAGGGTCAAGTATTCTTGCCGAAGATGTAGACCATCTCGTCACTCCTGAACGAGTCTTATTGTCTCATTGACGCAGCCCCGATGGCATGCGATGAATAGGCGTGCATACCGACGCTCCCCAAGGTGAGTTCACGCCGGACGAGGCCCGGGCTATTGCGCCGTACTTCACCAATCTCGACCGCCCGGTTTTCGCGCTCGTCAATCTGCCGGAAACCGTCAAGGGCGCGCTGTTCGCCCGGTACTCGCGATCCGCGAAATCCCTTCGCCGCCTCTTTCTCGACGAGTTTCTCGACAAAGCGCCGATCGGTGACCAGGCCGTGGAGCAGGTCGGCGTGGACCGCGCGCAGAAGCTCTACTCGCGCGTGTTCAGCGAGTACGGCGACGATTCGGTGGCGCAGCTGGGCGGCGCCCACATCGCGTGCGAGGGCGCGTCGAACGTCCTGACGAAGGTGCTCGAATGGGGACGCCTCATGGCATACCTCGAGCAATCCACGAGGTACGTGCCGTACACGGACCGTCCGAGCGGCCGCTGGAAGTACTTCGTGCCGCCCGAGCTCGATGGTACCGCGCTTCGGCCCCGCTACCTCGAGACCCTCGATGCCGCGTTCGAGACCTACGCGTGGTGGATCGAGCCAATGCAGGCGCATTTCCGCCGCCGGCACCCCAAGTCGCCAACCGACGCCGACGGCGTTTACAAAGCCGCGATCCGCGCCAAGGCGCTCGACACGCTGCGCGGCCTGCTGCCCTCCGCCACGCGGTCGAACGTCGGGATCTACGGAACGGGTCAGGCGTACGAGGCGCTGCTCCTGCGGATGCGCGCCAGTCCGCTCGCCGAAGTGCGCGCGTGCGCCGGCGCGATGCTCGAGGAGCTGCGGAAGGTTATTCCCGCGTTTCTGACGCGGGTCGATCAAGCCGATCGCGGCGGAAGGTGGAGCGAGTATCTGGCGAGCACGCGCCGGCAGATCGGCGAGGTCGCCGCGGCGCTGCTGGCGAACGTCGAGCCGGAAGCGCGGCCGGAGGTGACGCTGAGCGAGTTCGATCCCGAAGGCGAGACCAAAGTCGTCGCGTCTGCGCTCTACAGTTCGTCCGATCTGCCGGACAATCAGCTGCTCGCGATTGTCAGGCGGATGACCACCGACGACCGCGTCCGCGTGCTGCGGGCCTACGTCGGCGACCGCGGCAACCGTCGTCACAAGCCGGGACGCGCCTTCGAGCGCACCCGCTATCGCTTCGACGTCCTCGGCGACTATGGGGCGTTTCGCGATCTGCAGCGCCACCGCCTCCTGACGCTGGAGTGGCAGGCCCTGACCCCGCGCCACGGCTACGTCGAACCGGAAGCGATCGCCGATGCCGGCGCCGCAGACGACTGGCAGCGGGTCATGGACGCGGGCGCGGTGTTGCACGACGCGCTCTGTGCCGCCGGCCTGGGTACCGTCGCCCCATACAGCGTCGCGATGGCCTATCGCGTCCGCTTCTACATGGACATGAGCGCGCGCGAGGCGATGCACGTGCTCGAGTTGCGCACGGCCCCGCAGGGCCATCCCTCCTATCGCCGTGTCTGCCAGGCCATGCACCGCCTGATTGCGGAGCAGGCGGGGCATCGCGCCATTGCCGCGGCGATGTCATTCGTCGATCACTCGGAGGTGGAGCTCGAGCGGTTGAAAGCGGAACGAGCGACCGAAGCGCGCAGGAAATCGATGATCGGCGAGCTCACAGCGCGGCTGCCCCGCAAGCCAACCAGTAGGCATCCGCGCTAGTAATGATGGACTGGGTCATTACTCCGGCACCACTTCCTCGCGGCTCCAGTAGCGGCCGAACTCCTCGAGAAACGTGAGACTCTCGAACGATGTCATCCGGTCGAGGAAGAGGATGCCGTCGAGATGATCGTTCTCGTGTTGGAGGACACGCGCAAGATAGCCGTGGGCGCCGAACTCATGCGTCTTCGCCCGCCGATCGAGCGCCCGGACCCTGATCTCGAGCGCGCGCGGTACCCGCCCGCGAACGTCCGGGATGCTGAGACAGCCCTCCCAGTCTTCGCCGGTCGCACTGCCGACGACCGTCACCTCGGGATTGATCAGCACGACTTGCGGCACGTCGGCATCCCCCTTGGTGCCCGCGACGAAGAGGCGCACGTCTTCGTGAACCTGAGGAGCCGCCAGTCCGATCCCCTGGTACTCGGTCATCGTCTCGATCATGTCGTCGATGAGCTTCTGGACGCCGGGGCTCAGGATTTCCCCCCGCTCGAGGGGACGCGCGCGCGCACGGAGGACCGGGTGTCCCATGCGCGCGACCTTTAGAATCGACACAGCGGGACACATTATACTGACTGCCTACCGGCTGCCGACTACCAGCCATTACGACCGGCCATGGTGTATCGCTTTTGTCCGAGTTGTGGAGGATCGCTCGAGCCCAGAACCATCAAGAGCGGCGATCCCGATCGGCTCGTGTGCATGGCGTGCGAGTTTGTCTTCTACCTCGACCCGAAGGTGGCGGTCGGGACGATCATCCGCGCCGACGACGGCCGTCTCGTTCTCGTGCGGCGTGCGATCGAGCCGGGCTACGGCAAATGGGTCTTTCCCGGGGGGTACGTCGATCGGGGCGAAGAGATCTGCGGGGCGGCGATCCGTGAAGCCAAGGAAGAATCCGGCCTCGACGTGCAGATCGAGGGGCTCGTCAATATCTACTCCTACGAGGGTCGCGTGCCGATCGTGATAGTCTATGCGGCCACTGCCACAGGCGGCGAGCTGTGCTTCGATGAAGAGTGCCTCGAAGCGGCACTCTTTCACGCGTCCGAAATCCCCTGGGACGAGCTCGCCTTCCGCAGCACGCACGAGGCGCTGCGGGACTACCTGTCCGGGATGCTTCATCCCTTTTCAGCACGCGCCACGACCCTGCGGCAAGACCGCTGACGGTACCGCGGCGCTACAGCTGCAGGCGGCAGGAGCCGATAACGACATCGGGGGAATCAGTGACGTGCCCGCCTATCCCAGGAGACCAACCGTGACACACAACGCCATCAAATCCATCGCGCTAGCCGGCGCGGCTGCGCTCGTCGCAACGGCCGCCGCGTGCGCGTTCGACCGCGGGCAGAATGGTTCACCCACGTCGCCAAGCGGCATCAGCGCTCAGGCCTTCGAAGGGACCTGGTCCTCGTCGGCCGCCACAGGTCTGCCCCCGCTCGGTTCGTGCAACAACCTCCAGTACACCGTCACGAGCGCGAATCCGGCGACCAAGACCATGAGCGTCACCTTCACCGCCTCCTGTGGCGGCGGCGTCACGCTCTCGGGCTCAGGCACTGGAACGATGGCGAACAACGGGACCGTGAACTGGAGCGCCAGCGGTACGGCAACGGGACCGGGCAGCACGTCCTGCCCGTTCAGCCTGACCGGCACCGCGGTGATGCAGGGACCGAAGACGGTTGTCGTGACCTACAGCGGGACCACGTGCTTCGGTCCGGTCAGCGGCAGCGAGACGCTCACCAAGCCGTAGCAGCCGGTCCGACCCCGTCGTAAAACGGAAGACGCCCGGTCCTCTCATCGAGGCCGGGCGTCTCTTGTCTGCCCCACACGCGCACCGTGGCTGTGGCAGGGCGAGCCGCGGATCTCACACCAGCGCTTCTGCGGAGGTGACGCCGTACGCCGTGTACCAGGGTGTCGCCGCCTGGAGGCGCTGGTTGACGTTGTTGATGTTCTTCACGCCTTCGGATTGCAGCCAGGCGCGAAAGGCCTCGACGCCTTCCTTCGCGTAGATGGGGATCCCGTCTTTCCATGTTGCGCGGCCGCAGAGCACGCCGGCGAACTTCACGCCCGATTCGGCGGCGAGCTCGAGCGATTCGGTGAACTCGGCGTTGCTGACGCCGGCGGACAGATAGATGAACGGCTTGGTCGCTGCCGCCGCCGCGCGGTTGAAGAGGGCCTTCGCCTCCTGTTTCGTGTAGGCTGCGCTGCCGCCGAAGGCGCGCGCGCCCTCGACGAACTTCATGTTGACGGGCACCTCGACCTTCATCACGTCGACGCCATACCGATCCTTCGTGAATTCCGCCATGCTGCCTTCGACGATGGCGGGCTTCCGCTTGGCGAATTCCGATCCCTTCTCGTCGCCGCCCGCCGCGTCATAGCCGACGAACTCGAGGAAGAACGGCATGTCGTTGGCGCGACACTCGTCGCCGATCCGCTCGACGAAGGCGTGCTTTTCCTCGTTGACGGCGCGCGTATCGAACGGCGTGTAGTAGATGAGGACCTTCACGCAGTTCGCGCCCGCTTCCTTCAGCCGACGGACCGACCACTCCCTCAACAGGTCGGGGATGCGGCCCGGCCGCGTGTTGTCGTACCCACTCTGCTCGTACGCCAGCAGCAGGCCGGCATTGCGGCTGCGTCGCTTCGATGCGTTCAGGCCCCACTCCGGATCGAGGAGAATCGCGCTTGCGTGGGGCGTGAGGATCTCGGCCACCGCGGACTTGAATTCCTCCATCATGGCGTCGGTCGCGTCACCGCCCTTCTCCTTCGCCAGCGCCTTCTTGAGCGAGCCGCGCTGGTCCATCGCGGCGGCCGCGATCACGCCGCGCTCGTTGGACACCGCTTTCATGCCGGCCATCTTGCCTGGACTCATGGTCACGGGTTTTCTCCTCTGAATACGGAAGGCAACGCGAATCCGCTCGCGCGGCCCGCCTCGAAGGTTGAATGATTGCCGGAATACGGGCCGTCAGACCTCCGAACGAACCTTATATTTTACCACCGGGAATCGGAAGTCCTCCACGGCCGCGGCGGCGGCGGCCGAGCCCACGACGTCGTCGATCCGGAGCGCTTGCTCCGCCAGCTCGATGTCCGGCGCTCGCCCGCGGGTAACGGGATGTCTGGGGGTGAACAGCTGACAGCAATCCTGATCCGGAATGATCGAGATGGGGTACGTCCCGAGCCGCTCGGCCTCGGCGATGATTTCTTCCTTGTCCATGCCGATGAGGGGACGCAGCACCGGCAGGCTCACCACCGCATTGATCACGTTGAGATTCTCGAGCGTCTGCGACGCGACCTGCCCCACCACCTCGCCGGTGACGAGCGCCTGCGCCCCCACCTGGCGAGCGATCCGCTCGGCGATGCGAAACATCAGGCGCCGATAGACGACGACGCGCACGGGTGGTGGAACGGTGAGCACGACCTGTCGTTGAATCTCGCCGAACGCCACCAGATGCAGGCGCGACCGCAGCTGGAACCGGGTGAGCAGCGCGACCAGCTCCCGCGCCTTCTCCTGCGAGGCCCGCGAGAGCATGGGATAGCTGTGGAAATGCACGAACTGCACGGTGCAGCCGCGCTTCATCAGGCGCCATGCCGCAATCGGCGAATCGATCCCCCCCGACAGCAGACAGACGACCGTGCCGCTGACGCCGGTCGGCAGACCGCCCGCTCCCCGCTCGTTTCCGAAGTGGTAGAACGCTTCGGCAGGAAGCATCTCGATATTGATGTCGAGCGCGGGGTTCTCCAGATCGACGTTCCAGCCGCGCGCGCCTTTGATCCGTCCGCCGACCTCGCGCTCGATTTCGGGCGACGTGAGCGGGAAGCGCTTGTCCGCGCGGCGCGCCGAGATGCGGAAGCTCGGGACGGCGCGGTCGCCGAGGTCGTCGAGTATCGCGCTCGCCAGATGATCGAGATCCAGGTCGGTACGGCCCGCCCGCGAGAAGTTCGCGATGCCGAACACGCGCTTCAGGCGCTGGCGCACCTCGTCCCAGGTGGCGGACGGGCCGAGCACGAGCTCGATGCGCCCCACGAGCGCCCGCACGCCCCGCACATCGAGATCGCTGGTCGCCACGCGCAGGTTCTTCACCAGCCGCGCGATGAACCACGGCCGGTTCTTCCCCTTCAGCGCGATTTCCTGATAGTGAACGAGCACGGAATCCATGGCCGGCTCAGATTGCAGATAGGAATCGGATTCGGATTGAAAGATTGGCGCTCGATCGATTCTTCCGGAATCCGGCGTCAAGAGCGTTCGCCGCTGAGAACGCGGAACGCCCGGAGGCCCCGAAAAGCTGATCGAGGCCTCCGCGCCCGCGGTCAAGGCTTTGGATCAATGAGATCGAGTGGTTCATGCACTCATTGAACCTTACTTGACCGAGCCGGCCGCTCTGTGTCCGCTTCGAACCGCGCTTTCGATCGTACCCGGCAGGCCGGTCTCGATCCAGTCGCCCGCGAGAAACAGATTCCTGATTGGCGTGACGGTCGTCGGACGCGGCGGCTGACCGGGCGCCAGTGAGAACGTGGCGCGTGGCTCGCGGACGACGGTGGCGCGCGTCACCGCGGCCGGCCGGGCACGCAAGACCGCGTCGACGACCTCCCCGGTCGCGAGCTTGATGAGCTCTTCGTTTGAGAACCGCACGATGGGGTTCGCGCCGCTGGCCACCAGCGTGAGATGCGACGCCAATTCGCCGAACGCCAGGCGCTTGTCGAAGACCCACTGCATCGGGCGCCCGGGCAGCCCGAGGATCGGCTGGTCCAGGACCGGTCGATCGAGCCAGAGATTGACCGTCACGATCGGGCACGACGCCAGGCGATTCGCGTTGCGCACGATCGAATCGAGCGCGGGTGGCACCCCGCTCCCGAACAGGCCCTGCAGCGCGTACCAGGGCACGGCAGCCACGACACCAGGCGCAGGCATCGCCGTGCCCGCATACGCCACCTCGGTCACCCGGTCGTCGACGACCTTCACGGTGGCCTGACTTCCCGCGACGATCTGTCCGCCGTGGCGCTCGATGAAGGCGCGCGCCGGTTCCGCGTACATCAGGTGCAGCGGCTGACTTGGAAGGCCGATCGCCGCGTCGCGGGCATCGCGGCCGAAGAGCTCCGCGAGCACCCGAACGAACGGAGGGGCGGCCGCTTCCGACGGCAGCTGATTGAGCGCCGCGAGCGCCAGCGGCTCCCAGAGCATCTCGCGGATACGGGGGGTCTGGCCATTGACGATCAGCCAGTTCTCGACCGTCTCGCCGGGCGACGCCGCGCGCGCGGTCGTCCGACCGAGCGCTTGTTGCTGCGCGATGCGAAGGGGGCGCAGCAGCTTCAGGATGGCCATGCGGTCGCGGCTTCCGAGCGCTTCCCATTCGAGCACGCCGCCGAGCAGGTGCAACGGCGCCGGCAGGGCCGGGCAGCGCAGCACGCTCTGGCGTCCCTGTGGGTCGACGAACGGGATGTCGAGCGTGCCCTGCAGCCGGACGTTCTCTTCCGCCCCAATCGTGCGCAGGAACCTGAACGTCTCGCGATAGCAGCCGAACAGCACGTGCTGACCGTTGTCGACCAGCTCGCCCGTCACCTTGTCGGCGAACGCGGTGGCGCGGCCGCCCAGCCGGGGTCTTGCTTCGATGACCAGCACACGGGCGCCGCGCTCGGCCAAGTCCGCGGCAGCGCTCAGACCCGCGAACCCCGCGCCAATCACGACAGCATCGAAGCCGGCCATCAGCGAGTCACCTTCTCCGTCCGCTCCCGTCCGCCGCGGTTGTGCCCTTGGCGACGGATCGCGGCTGGCGGGCCAGCATCAACCGCAACCATGTACGCGCCGCGATCACGGCGCGTTGCGGCCTCGGGACGCGGATCGGACGCGTGAACACGTCGTAGCCCGTGCGCTCGATGCGGCGCAGAAGCTCGAAGTAAATCGCGCCCATGATTTCGGCGGCCACGAGACCCTTCGCATCCGCCGGCGGGAGCACCGCCGCGGCGGCCCGGTAGAACGCGCGGGCGCGCGCGCACTGATGCCGCATGAGCGCGGCGACCTTGGCAGTCAGCTCCCCGCGGGCGAGATCCGCCGGCTCGCACTCGAAGCGCGCCAGGTCCTCGAGCGGCACGTAGAGGCGCCGCCGCGCGAGATCGACGGGAACGTCGCGGACGATGTTCGTCAGCTGCAGCGCGATGCCGAGGTTTCTCGCGTACTCGCGGCTCCGCGGATCCTCGTAGCCGAAGATCTCGATCGCGATCAGTCCCACGGCCGACGCGACACGTTCGCAGTAGCGTTGCAGCTCCTCGAACGTCTCATAGTGTCGCTCGTCGAGATCCATCTCCACACCGTCGATGACCGCCTCGAACGCCGTCCGCGGCAGCGGAAACGCCCGCACGTACGGGACGAGTGCGCGTCCCTGTTCCGTCTGCGGGTCCGTGCCGTCGAAGCAGGCGGCCAGCTCGCGCCGCCACGCGTCGAGCGCGCGCGCCGCCTCGGCCCGATGGCTCAGCTCACCCCGCTCGTCCCGCCCGGCCTGATCGACCGTATCATCGATGGCATGGCAGAAATCCCATACGGCGATGATCGCGCGCCGTTTGGCGGCGGGCAGCACCAGGAACGAGTAATAGAAGTGGGTGTCGCGGCTCAAAGACGTTTCATCCTGAATCCGACGGCAAAGCGTTCATCGCAAAGAACGGATAGCACCCGGACGGTGGGATCGGTTCGGCTAAAGCCGGACGCCACGACTGTATGGCTCCGCGCTTTCAGCGCCCTCCGCAGTTGACGCTCTCGATCGATGAGCCTATTCGGGTTTCCACGTCACGGCCTTCCACAACAGCCCCGGGACATCGGCCGTGCCGAGCGCGGGGCGGCGCGCGAAGACATTGAATCCCTTGCGCTGAACGCGTTCGAGGACGCGCGAGCCGCCGAGCCACGTGAGGCGGAGCTGAAGGCGCAAACGCCCTCTCACCCGCGCGCATACCGTGCGACCGTCGGCAAAGAGCGTCCAGGTTCTCGAGGCGGCTTCCCTCATCACGGCCAGCCAAGCGGGGCCGAGGCGGCCTTCGTCCAGATCCTCGAATCGTGCTCGATGCCGAAGGACGAGCGACGTGGGAACATAGAGGCGGCCCCGCTGCCAGTCGCGCGCGAGATCCTGCCAGAAATTCGTGAGCTGAAGTGCGGTGCAGAGCGCGTCCGACGAACGGTCGAGCAGCCGATCCTCGTACCCGGCGATTCGGAGCACCAGACGGCCGACGGGATGCGCCGATCGCCGGCAATAATCGAGCACGTCGTCCCAAGTTGGGTAGCGAGTGATCGTGACGTCCTGGCGAAACGCGCTGAGGAGATCCTCGAAGAGCGAGACCGGCAGCCTGCGTGCGCAAATGGTGTGGCCCAGGGCGAGGAATACTCGATCCTCGGGCGAGTCGGCGGCCGCAGCGGGCGCGGAACCGGACACACAGGATCGCAGCCTGGCGCGCCAGTGGTCGAGAAGACGATGACGCTCTTCGACCGACCGGATGCCCTCGTCTGCGAAGTCGTCCGCCATGCGGGCGAACGCGTAGACGGCGGCGACATGGGGCCGCATCGCACGCGGGAGCAGCCATGACGCCACGGGAAAGTTCTCGTAATGGCGCCGGGCCAGCCGCGTGCATGTCGCGTAGGCGTGATCGAGCTCGGCGGGAACCGGCCCGCGGAGCTCTTCGGCGGTCATCCTGAGCGGGGTCGCAGGGCCGGCGCTCACGCACGTATTGTATCGGTAGAGTCGGGGATTCAGTTCCGTGATTCGACATGCGTGACCTGATTGCCGCCCTCATCGCGCTTCTCCTCCTCCTCGTCGCCCTCGGCCTTGCCGTCGCGCTCGAACGCTATCGGTGGCTGAGGGCGCGCGCCCGCGAGGCCGAACGCGCTCGCGGCCGCCGGATTGTCGCGGAGGTGCCGCGGGATCCGGATCTCGTGCTGTTCAGCGAAGACGCGACTCAGTTCCACTATGGATCGCGCGAGATCGACAAGAGCCGGATTCGCGCGGTCCGCGTGTTGATCAACGGCGCACCGATTGCGGGCTTCGTGTCCCCACGATTTCCCGAAGCGGCCGACGCGCCCGCAACGAGCTTCGAGGATCACCCGGATGGCATTGCGCGCGATCGGTGGGACGTCGCGATCGAGACGGTGAAGGAGACCGTGCTGGTGGAATGCGGCGCGATTCGCGAGCGGGTGTCACAGGAGCTGGCGCGCAGTGTCTACGACGCGGTGAGGCGCGCGATGGAGGAGCAAGGCAGGTAATCTCGGATTGGAACCGTCACCACTCAGTCTCCCCATGCCGCGCGCGATGATTCACGACGCGGGCCAGGACGAACAACAGATCCGACAGGCGATTCACGTACGCGAGCGTCGTCTCGTCGACCGCGTCCGACCCGAGCGCGACGATGTGCCGTTCGGCGCGGCGGCAGACGGTCCGTGCCAGGTGAAGCAGCGCGCCGGCCTGCGATCCCCCGGCAAGAATGAAACGGCGAAGCGGTGAAAGCTCCGCCTGAAACGTGTCGATACACTCTTCGAGCCGCGTGACGTCCGCGGCGCCGAGGCGCACCTTCGTGACGCGATCCGCAATGCGATGGCCCGGATCGGCGAGCGTCGACCCGAGCGCGAATAGATCGCGCTGGACCGTCTCGAGGATCGTTCCCACCTCGGCATCGACGCTGGTCGCGCGCACCAGGCCGAGCCACGCGTTCAGCTCGTCGACCTCGCCGTACGCGCCGACGCGCGGGTCCGACTTCAGCACGCGCGTGCCGTCGAACAGACCGGTTTCACCGCGATCGCCGGTTTTCGTATAGATTTTCATCGGCAGATGATCTCATCGACCTAAAGCCTAGGAGCCCGTCTGAGTAACCCTGAACGGGCTCGTAGCGAAGCTTCGCCTCAAACCGCCGA
>JACPPN010000214.1 GCA_016190995.1 Acidobacteriota bacterium
GGCGGGATCTCTTCGCGGACAAGAGCTGCAACAGTTGTCATGCCATCGCGGGCAAGGGGGGCAAAGGCGGGCCCGATCTCGGCACGCGCCCGCGCGAGCTCGTGCGATCGGTTTCGGAGATCGCGGGTCTGATGTGGAACCACAGCCAGGGCATGACCGCCGAGTTCCAGCGGCGCAGGATCGCGCGCGTTACGTTCTCGGGACAGGAGATGGCGGACATCATCGCCTACCTGTACTTCGTGAACTACGCGAACGTTCGCGGCTTCCCGTCGCGAGGGGCGCAGCTGTTCGTGGAAAAATGCTCGACGTGTCACACCATCAGCGGAGGACGCCGGGTGGGGCCCGACCTGGCGACCGCCCCGCGGCTCGACGAACCGATCGCGATCATTACCGCGATGTGGAACCACGCCCCGACCATGGAGCAGGAGCTGCGGAGCCGCGGCCTGCCGTGGCCGCGATTCCAGCTTGGCGAGACCGCCGATCTCGCCGCGTACCTCCTCACGCGGCGCGTGCCATCCGTGGTCAAGACGACGGCCCGCGAGTGAGGCGGCGCGGCGCCCTCACCCACCACCGTGGTCCCGTGCGCTGCTCAACCGTAAGCGGTGGTCATCCGCTCCCCTTGCTGGTGCTGCGCTTCCCTCGGGGTCCGACCCGGCCGGCATCGACGGGGCCAGCCGACGAACGAGATGGTGAGCTTCTTCCAGCCAGCGCAGCGTCTCGGCGAACGGCACCGCGGCAAGCCGGCGCAACTGAGCGAGCTCGTGTCCGCGCCAGCCTTGCGCCCAGCCCGATGCGTCGTGCGGGTCAGTCATTGGACGAGAGCCCGTGAAGCGCCTGCAGCCGTTCGACGTCGAGCCGGTCCTGCGCGCGTCCTGCCCGCCGCTTGAGATCGATCAGATCCGACAGCCCCACGAAGACGGCCTCGAGACCAGGCGCCACCTCGCGCCGCATCGCTGCCAGATATGCCGGCCCGAACTCGAGGGGCGGCTCGACAAACAGATCGACCTCCGTCATCGGATGGTCCCGGCTGAACAGCGAGAAGACCGTCAGCCCCTTGTCCCGACCCCACGAGGCGCGCGCGTCGGGATCGGCAAACTGCTCGATCGCCACCGGAGCTCGCGGGCGATAGCCGAGCTCTTGAAGCGCGGTGAGCGCCCGCCTCACGTTCGCCGGCTCGAGATCCACGATCAGGTCGACGTCGGCCGTGAACCTGACGTAGCCGTGCGCCACCACAGCCAGCCCGCCGGCGATGAGATACCGGACGCCAGCCCGATTGAGCGACTCGACCAGGCCTTCGACGCTGCTCCGCTCCATCCCAGAGGCACAGTGTATCGCGGCCGGATGTCCCGCCGGTTCGCCGGTTCTGCCAGCGAAAAGGAAGCCACTCAGGCGACTTGCCGTGCCGTCTCGGGCACCGGAGACAGGGGTTCTCGCGTACCACTGACGCGAGCCGACCCAGCGTGTAGACTACGACGTCACGACACGGGTGCGCGGAGTGAGGGCGCCGCGCGGCCTGGCGCCGCGTCCCCCGGGGTGACGGGATTCCGGCAGGCGCGGGATCATCAGCTGAATTTCCGAGCAAATTTCGCGGTACCGCCTTTGCGACGGAGCCGGGCACAATGTCCTGTCCCCACGCGGCGGCGCGTTCCGGCCGCGCCGAGTCCCTGCTGACGCTCAGAGCGCACCCGCTCAGGGTGGCGCTGGTCGGCAATCCCAACGTGGGCAAGAGCGTCGTCTTCGGCCGGCTGACGGGCCGGTACGCGACGGTCTCGAACTATCCCGGCACCACCGTGGCGATCACGCGGGGCCGCGCGCTCGTGGCCGGCGAGGTCTGCGACATCATCGACACCCCCGGCGTTAATACGCTGGAGGGCTCGCTCACCGAAGACGAGCAGATCACCAGGCGGCTCGTCGCCAATGGCGAAGCGGACGTCGTCGTGCAGGTGGTGGACGCGCGCAACCTGCGGCGCGCCCTGGTCCTGACGGCGCAGATTGCCGCGCTGGGCAAGCCGATGGTCCTCGCGCTCAACATGATCGACGAAGCGCGCGCGTACGGCGTGGACGTCGACGCAGCGCGCCTCGCCGAGGAGCTCGGCGTCCCGGTCGTCGAGATGGTAGCGACCGAAGGCCGCGGGCTCCCGGAGCTGCGCGAGTCGCTCGCCCGCGCGGCGGTTGCCGAGATTGCGGAGCATCATCGAGAGGATCTCGCGCGGTGGGCCCACAAGCTCAGCGAACGGCTGCGGCGCGTGAGCGCGATCTCGCTCGCCCAGATGCAGGAGGCCATTGCGCGCGCCGTGCGCCAGCCGGTGACGGGCCTGCCGATTCTGGCGATTGTGCTCTACACCGTGTACCTCTTCGTCGGCGTCTTCGGCGCCCAAACGCTCGTCGGATGGATGGAGGAGGACCTCTTTGGCCGCCTCCTCAACCCGGCCGCCATCGCCGCGGCGAACCAGTTCATCCCCTTCGCACTGGTCCGGGATTTTCTCGTCGGCCAGTACGGGCTCATCACGATGGGCCTCACCTACGCCATCGCGATCGTGCTGCCGGTGGTCACGACCTTCTTCCTGATCTTCGGCTTTCTCGAAGACAGCGGCTACATCCCGCGCCTCGCCATCTTCAGCGATCGGATCTTCCGCGCGATGGGCCTCAACGGGAAGGCGGTCCTGCCGATGGTGCTCGGCCTCGGCTGCGACACGATGGCCACGATGACGACCCGGGTTCTCGGGACGTCGAAAGAGCGGCTGATTGCGATCGTGCTGCTCGCGCTGGGCATTCCATGTTCGGCGCAGCTGGCGACGATCATGGGCATTCTGGGGGGCATCTCGTTCACGGCGCTGCTGACGTTGTTCGGCGTCGTCCTCGTCCAGATGTTCGTCGTCGGCTTCATGGCCGCGCGCGTGCTCCCGGGCGATCGCTCGGAGTTCATCATGGAACTGCCGCCCATCCGCGTCCCGCGGCTGGCGAACCTCGTAACCAAGACGCGGCTGCGCGTGCAGTGGTATCTCGGCGAAGCGGTGCCGCTGTTCCTGGTGGGCACGGCGTTGCTCTTCGTGCTCGATCGGACCGGGGTGCTCCGGCTGATCGTTCGCGCGGGCCGCCCGATCGTGACCGGCATGCTCGGCCTTCCCGGAGAGGCCGCGCAGGTGTTCGTGATGGGCTTTCTGCGCCGCGACTACGGCGCGGCCGGGCTCTTTCGTCTTGCCGAGAGCGGCCAGCTCACCGGCGTGCAATCGGTCGTTGCCCTGACGGTGATGACGCTGTTCGTCCCGTGCGTCGCGAACTTCCTGATGATCGTGCGCGAGCGGGGCACGCGCACGGGACTCGCGATTCTCGGCTTCATCACGCCGGTCGCGCTGCTGACCGGCACGGCGCTCAACTATGTCCTTGCCGCATTCCGTGTCACGTTTTGATTCGTCGCGACGGCTTTCATCGCTGGAAGCAGGCACCTGCGGTGTGGTCGTGCGAGTGCTTCGCGACTCGGTGGGGCGGGCGGACCGGCTGGCGGCGCTCGGGGTCACGCCGGGCGCGCGCGTCTGCGTGCTGCAACGCTTTCCGGGGGTCGTGTTCCGCTGCGATCAAACCGAGCTCGCGGTTGAGCCGGTGGTGGCGCAAGGAATCCTCGTGGACGTCAGGTGAGTAGCGAAGCTTCGCCATGATGCCGCTCAAGTTCGTCAAGGAGAAACCGGAGCACCCGGCCGTCATCCCGCCGGATGGCGCGCCACCTCTGCGCCTCATGTTCTGGGAGACCACGAAGGCGTGTAACCTGCAGTGCCGGCATTGCCGTGCCGTGCCGGAAGCCTACCGCGGTCCCGCGGATCTGACCACGCACGAAGCGCTCGGCGTCGTCGACCAGATCGCCGAGGTCACCCGGCCGGTGCTCATCCTCTCGGGCGGCGAGCCGCTGTATCGTCCCGACATCTTCGACATCGGGCTGTACGGGCTCGAAAAGGGCTTTCGGATGGCGCTCGCCACCAATGGCACGCTGATCGATCGGGAGATCGCGCGCCGGATTGCGGCCAGCGGATTCTCCCGCGTGGCGGTGAGCCTGGACGGCGCGATACCGAAGACCCACGATCTGTTCCGCGGCCTGCAAGGATCCCATGCGCTGGCCTTGCGCGGCCTGCGGTATCTGAAGGACGAGGGCGTCTCGATCCAGATCAACTCGACCATTGCGAAGCACAACGTCGCCGAGCTTCCGGACCTGCTGAAACTGGCGCTCGGTCTCGAGGCTGACGCGCTGCACCTGTTCATGCTCGTGCCGGTCGGCTGCGGCATCGAGATTGCGGATCGCGAGATGCTGCCCGCCGAGGAGTACGAGCGCGTGCTCCACTGGTTCTTCGACGCGTCGAAGTCGTGTGGAATCGATCTCAAGGCGACGTGCGCGCCTCACTACTTTCGCGTTCGCGCGCAGCGCATCGTGGACGAGCGCAAGCAGGGCGATCGCAGCACCCCTTTTATCGCGCCTGGCACGCGGGCGAAGGCCGCGCCCGACCCCTCAGGCGGCCGTCCGCTCTCGACCATGACGCGCGGCTGTCTGGCGGGCACCTCGGTCTGCTTCATCTCGAACGTCGGAGACATCTACCCGTGCGGCTACCTCCCGGTCAGTGCGGGCAATGTCCGGCGGCAGCGGTTTGCTGAGATTTGGAGCCGGTCCGAGGTGTTCCGCCGGCTGCGTGATCCGGACGCGCTCGGGGGGAAGTGCGGCGTGTGCCGCTATCAGGCGCTGTGCGCCGGATGCCGCGCGCGCGCGTTCGCCGCGACCGGCGATTTCATGGCCGAAGAGCCGTTCTGCACGTACGATCCCGCGCTCGATCCCGATCCCGCGAAACGACCGTCTTGAGAATTGCAGATTTCAAGCATCTCACATGCACTTCCATTCTCCCGCCGCAGTTTGAGATCTGCAGTCGCCCCCCGCGTCTTTGTCGTTGGCGCATCAGTCGGCACGACCCACACGCCCGCCCGTCCGTTTAGCTTCGTGGCGCTCTCGGATTCGGAGCTGGCCACGGTCGAACGCGGACAGCCTGTCGCGAAGATCCTCGACGTGAAGGAGAAGCGTGAGGTGGCCGCTTTCGGGATCGTCCGCGTCCAGACGCCGCGCCCGTTCTTCGTCGAGCGTTTCCGGGACATTGAACAGTTCAAGCGATCGGCGGCGGTGCTGCAGATTGGCCGCTTCAGCGATCCGCCACGATCCGAGGACGTCCGCGATCTGATCATCGATCCGGTCGACATCGATTCCATGCGCACGTGCCGGGTGGGCGACTGCGACGTGCGGCTGTCGCGCGCCACGATCGAGCGATTCAGGCGAGAGATCCACTGGTCGAGCCCGCGGTGGCGTGACGAGGTGACGGCCCTCGCGCGCGAGAGCCTCGTCGAGTACGCGGCGGCCTACCTGGTGGCCGGGGATCAGGCGCTCGCGTCCTACGACGACCACAAACGGCCCGTCGTCGTCGCCGACGAGTTCCGCTCGATCCTCGACGCGTCACACCACGTCGCGCGCACTGCGCCGGAGTTCCTCGACTATCTGCGCGCGTTCCCGCGCCAGCCGCTCCCCGGCGTGGAAAGCTTCCTCTACTGGTCCAAGGAGAAGTTCGGATTCAAGCCGGTCGTCAGCGTCACGCACGTGGCCATTTACACGGGGCGCCCGGCCGTCACGCTCGTGGTCTCGAAGCAGATCTACGCGAGTCATTACTTCGACGCGTCGTTTGCGACTACGGCGCTCATCGACGCCTCTGATGGCGGGTTCTACTTGATGTACTTGAATCGTACGCGCGCGGCGTCGCTCAACAAGCTGGGTGGCCTCGCCAAACCGTTCGCCGAGCGCCGGGCACGCGAGGGAATGGTGCAGCACTTGCGGGCGGTGAAGGAGCGGCTCGAGCGCGACCATCGTGCGGCGGAATCGCGCCAGTAGCAGGAAGGCGGAAGACCCGTAATTCACCACAGAGTCGTCATGAGCGGGGCTCACCCCGTAGCATGAAAATCGGTCTTGTGGTGAGCCTTCTACATCACCCCGCCAAGCCCAGCCCGGCTCTCGCCCATCCGCCGTGCTCCCGACTCAGTTGAGAGGCTCCACGAGGACGTCGAGCCGGCGCGCGTGTCCTGGCGTCCTACGCTTCGGTCCCATCGAGCTGCTGGGACAGGTAGCGCTCGTATCCGATCTCCTTGATGAGATGGAGCTGCGATTCCAGAAAGTCGACGTGCTCCTCTTCATCCTTGAGGAGACGCTCGAACAGGTGACGGGACGTGTTGTCGCCTGCCTGCTGCGCCACCTTGATGGCCTCGTTGTACATCTTGACGGCCTTCACCTCGAGATCGCAGTCGTTCTGCAACTGGGCCCGGACGTCCTTGCCGATCGCCAACGGCAGCGGCTGCATCGCCGGCGTCGCGTCGAGGAACAGGATTCGTTCGAGCAGCTCCTCGACATGTTTCATCTCCCCCATGGCTTGCTTCTTGATGTGATTGCCGAGGCGGTGATAGCCCCAGTTGTGGCACATCTCCGCGTGAACGAAGTACTGGTTGATGGCCGTCAGCTCCTCCTGGAGCGCCTCGTTGAGCTTCTCGATCACCGCTTTGTTACCGCGCATGCGTCCTCCATCGTTTGCGGCAGTATATCAGGGGTTGAGGTGCTCGGCCCTGAGTGCTGGCGTTCCGACAGAGTCGACCCTCGGGAAGGGCCGGACTGCCGGTCGGCTGCGACCCCTGCTTCATGACGACACGTCGTGCCGGTGGCGGTGTCGCCGGAACACCGGCCAATACGCGATCACGTTCACCGCCAATACCGCCGTTCCCAACACCACCTGCATGGTTCGAGTAAGCCCTTCGGGATAGAGCGCGGGCAGGACGTAGTAGGCCACGAAATCGCCCGGGTACGCGGCGTCACCACCACCTTCGCGGAGCCAGTTCTCGAGCGGAGTGAGCGGACAGATCCACCCGCCGTACTCGATTGCGATTCCCCAGGCCGCCGCTGGCACGTGAACCCACGCGACGCGCCTCCACCGGGCGACGAGCAGGCCGCCCGCAACCACGAACACCGCGAAAGCGGCGTGTGCCACGACCGTGGCATCGGCGAGAAGCCGGAAGACATTCATCGGCGCGGGACGATGGGCCGACGGTCGCACGAGTCGACGGTCGAAGGTTCAAGTATGCGACACGTCCTCGTTGAGAATACTACGGCCGGCGTCAGACTGCCGCGCCCTGACACTCAGCACACCGCACTCGGCACCCGGCATTTCCGTGGAACGTCTTGACACGTGCGGGCGGCTGAACCACGCTGGAGTCAGCCATGCGAATCGCCCTCGCGCAACTCAATTACACGGTCGGGGCCTTCGAGTCCAATTTCGCGAAGATGTCCGACGCCGTCGCGCGGGCGCGCCGGATCGACGCCGATTTGATCGTCTTTTCGGAGATGGCGGCCACCGGCTATCCGCCGCGCGATCTGTTGAACCATTCCGAGTTCGTCGAGCGCAACCTGCGCGTGCTCGATGCGGTCGCCGGGCTCTCGACCGAGAAGCTGGGGATCCTCATCGGGTTCGTTGATGTGAATCCGGCTGCCGAGGGCAAGCGACTGCGCAACGCCGTGGCGCTCTGCTACAACGGCACGGTCGCCTCGCGCAGCGCGAAGATGCTGCTGCCCACCTACGACGTGTTCGACGAGGATCGCTATTTCGAGCCCGCGACAGAAGTCAAGCTTCTGGCGCTGCCGCGGGCGCGGCTCGGCGTCAGCATCTGCGAGGATCTCTGGAACGATCGCGATTTCTGGCCCGCTCGTCTCTATCATCGCGATCCGGTCTGCGAGCTCGTCGATCGCGGAGCCGAGCTCCTGATCAACATCTCCGCGAGCCCCTTCAGTCTCGGCAAGCCGGTGGTGCGGCACGGCATGGTGCAACAGGAAGCGCGGAAGCACGGGCTCTACTTCTTTTACCTCAATCAGGTGGGTGGCAACGACGAGCTGATCTTCGACGGCCACTCGCTGGGCGTCGACCCGCGCGGCGACGTCATCCTTCGCGGACGCGACTTCGAGGAGGACTTTCTCGTCTGCGACATTTCAGACCGAGGCATCGGCGAGCCGGCCAATCCGGCGTCCGAACGCCTGCACGCCGTCAGCGGGACCGCTACCGAAGAAGCCTACAAGGCGCTCGTGCTGGGCCTGCGGGACTACGCGCGGAAGTGCGGCTTCGCGAAAGCCGTTCTGGGCCTGTCCGGCGGCGTCGATTCGTCGCTGACCGCCTGCCTGGCGGCCGACGCGCTGGGCCCCGAGAACGTGCTCGGTGTCGCCATGCCGACGCGCTACTCGTCCGAACACAGCCTCCGCGACGCGGAAGGCCTTGCCGCGAACCTCGGCGTCGACTATCGCGTCGTGCCCATCGACGACGTCTTCCAATGCTACCTGGAGGCGCTCGGCCCGGTGCTCGGGGGGTCGTGTGGTGGCGTCGCGGAGGAGAATCTCCAGCCGCGGATTCGCGGCGCCATCCTCATGGCCATCTCGAACAGCGGGGGGCAGCTCGTGTTGTCCACGGGCAACAAGTCGGAGCTGGGCGTCGGCTACTGCACGCTCTATGGAGATATGTGCGGGGGCCTGGCCGTGATCAACGACGTGCCGAAGACCCTGGTGTATGACCTCGCCTATCTCGTGAACCGGGACCACGAACGGATTCCGTCCGGTGTCCTGACCAAGGCGCCCAGCGCGGAGCTGCGCCCGAATCAGAAGGACGAAGATACCCTGCCGCCGTACGCGATCGTCGACGCGATCCTCGAGGCCTACGTCGAGAGGAACATGGGACTGAGGGAGATTGTCGGCCTCGGACAAGACACCGCAGTGGTCGCCGACATCATCCGGCGGATCAACGCCAGCGAATACAAACGGCGACAGGCAGCGCCGGGTCTGAAGATCACGTCGAAGGCGTTCGGCGTCGGGCGCCGGTATCCGATGGCCGCGGACTACCGGGCCGTGCAGACGGCGGATTCGAGACGATAGCCTGAGCCGGTCTGCAGGCCGGCCCTACAAGCTCGTGACCGGCGGGTTTACCAGCCGGCGTGCAGGCATGGTCGGTTGCCCTACGAACCGGCGGGCGCGACCTGCTGAGCCTCGGCCCGCCGAGCATGTCGCCGCGCCTCCATATCCGGCACCGTCAGGACCGGACGCGCCGCGAGCTGGACGACGTGGTTCGAGTGTCGTCTGGACCGCCTGCGGCAGATCGGCAGCCCGTGCCGAAATCCCGCCCGAATTAGCCGCGCTTCCGCCAGCGGGCGCGGGCCGCGCGCCGATTGTCGAAGGATTCCGTTGTTTCGATCCAGGCGTTCCGGCACCGCGATTGCGTTGCGATCAATCGGGCAGCCAGGAGCGTGGCTGGGTAAAGGGCTGCCCACTCGGGGGCGGAGCGAACGCGTGGATCGCCGAATCCCCCTTCGCGTTTCGTTCCGCCCAACTACCACCTGCTGGCTTTCTCCCCGGTGATCATGTCCGGCGGTCGGGTCTTCAACGTGTCGCTCGCGCGCAAGCGAAACTACGAGTACGTCGCGCGATTCGAGGGCCTTCCCGAAGCGGAACCGCTCGTTCTGGACGAGCCCGCGCCGCTCGGCGACGGCCATGGCCCGAACGCCGCTTCGCTATTGGCGGCGGCCATCGGAAACTGCCTCGCGGCCAGCCTTCAGTTCTGCCTCATCAAAACGCGCGCTGATCTGGACGGCATCACCGCCGAGGTGGCGGCGCACGTCACGCGAACCGAGTCGGGGCGCTTCCGAGTGTCGCGTGTGGAGGTGGAGCTCGATCCGCGCATCGGCGAGGACGATCTCGGCCGGCTGCAGAGATGTGAGACGTTGTTCGAAGACTTCTGCATCGTGACTGAAAGCGTCCGTCGCGGGATTCCCGTCAACGTCACGGTGAAAAGCCTTCCTCGAGTTCCGGCATGAAGACGATGAATGCGGTGGTCTTTTGCGGGAAGGACCACCTTCGGATGGAAGACGTGCCGAGACCGACCGCGGGATCCGGCGATGCCATCGTGCGGATCACGGCGACGACGATTTGCGGCACGGACGTCCATATCATCGGCGGCAAATACCCGGTGCAGCCGGGGCTCATTCTGGGGCACGAACCGGTCGGCATCATCGACGAGCTCGACAAGGATCTGGAGGACGAGTTCGAGGTCGGGCAGCGCGTGATCGTCGGCGCCACGACACCATGCGGGCAGTGTTTCTATTGCCTGAACAGCGATCACTCCCGGTGTGGCGGCGCGCTGGGTGGATGGCGGTTCGGCCACACGATCAACGGCGCGTGGCGCCTTACGGAGCGTTCCACGCCGGGCTGGGCGATCAGACGATCGTCACCACGCGGTGTCCCGGCGGAAAGGAGCGCATGCGTCGGCTGATGGCGCTCATCGCGGCCCGCCGTGTCGACCTCACTCCGCTCGTCACGCATCGATTCATGCTGGAGGACATCGGCGCCGCCTACGACCTGTTCAGTCACCAGCGCGGCGGCGTCATGAAGGTCGTACTCCATCCCACCATCGCGGGCGATCATCAGCTCGAGCCCGCCCTGGTGACGATGGTCGACGAAAGTTGCTGAGACACGGCGGGAGGTTCGGTGGCGCGTGCCCGGGGACTCGGAGATCCGGGCTCGTGACGCGCCCCGGCCTCCCGCCGCGCGCTTGCTGAGGAGGCGGTATGGAGAAGACAAAGGAGAAAACGGAAGCCAAAGAACGGTGTGCTCGAAGTGACCATGCCCGCGCCGCCTGACGTGCTCGGCGGCGGTCGTCGCCTCGAGATCGAGTAACGAAGCATCGCGTCAGACCGCCAGGCGACGAGCCCGAGCCTCAGAGCGGTCTGTGAACAAATCGTTCCGGGTTCCTGGTTCCCAAGGGCCAGGTGCCCGGGTTCCCCCGTTCGAGGTCGCACCCACCGAGCCAGAACTCTCGGAAGGCGGAACCCGGAACCTGAACGTGGAGCCTGGAACGACACGATTCCTCTTCACGGTCTCAGCACTCACCATCGAGTACTTCAGCACTCGGCACCCGGTACTGACCCGGCCCTCGGCGTGCTACAGACAGTCCGCTCCGCCCGGCTCCAGGTTCCTGAACAAGTCGACGAACGCAAGGCCGACAGTGAGGATGAGGTGCAGGAAGGTCAGGGCCGTGGCGACGCGGACGCCCCCTACGCGTGTGTGGCTCTGCTTCGCGAGAAGCGCGGCCAGCAGAGCGAAAGCGATGAGCGCCGCCGGGAGGAGCACGAATGTCCGCGAAATGCCGAAGAGATCAGCCGCGATGACTTCGTGATTCCTCGCCGACACGGCCGTTTGATCCAGAAACCTTTCGAACGCGACCAGGCCTCGCGGGCCCCACAATGGCATGCCACGGGCGCGGATGACGAGCGCCACCATCATGCCGCCGACGTCGGCGAGCCGCGCCGTCACCACGAGCAGCGCGAGTGTCTTCCAGGCAGTCTGCCCGGTGTAGGAGAAGCCGAACACGCAGGTGGCCGCCAGGGCGAGCAGGACGACCGAGACGACCATCTCCGCCCGTGGATCGAACGCGCGCGGCAGCAGGTTCCCACATGCGCTCACGTGACGCACGATCGGGTGCTGCAGATGCCACGGGCTCAACGGATACACCGGCGCACGTCCGAGTGAGCGGTACAGGACCGACGTGAGACCCCCATGGAGAAACGCCAGGAGAAGCGCCGCCACGACTCCAAGGATCAGCCATAAGGGAAGCGGCAGCGCGTCCATCGACGAGACCGCGCGAGCCGACACGCCGGGACCCTCCGTCACGGGCTTGCTGGCCTGAATCTCCATCGTGCGTCAGCTCTTCAGTCGCTTCAGGTCGAAGAAAGCGGCCACGGCGCCAAAGGCGATCATCTCGTTCTGGCCGGACCCTTCAGCACGCGGCCGGGCGTTGCGCCGGTGAGTGCGCCGCTGCGGATGATCGGCACGCCGTTGACGATGACGTGCCGGATGCCGATGGGGAAATGATGGGGATCGACGTAGGTCGCCCGATCCTGAATGGCGTCGGCGTCGAAGACGGTCAGATCGGCGAACATCCCTTCCATGATCCTGCCGCGTTCACGCTGGCCAATCTGGTCAGCCGACATCGACGTCATCTTCTTGATCGCTTCCTCCAACCCCAGAACTTTGAGCTCCCGTACGTACCGGCCCAAGACGCGGGGAAACGTGCCATAGCTGCGCGGGTGAGGAAAGCCGACGCCCATGCCGACTGGATCGCCGTCGGTATCGAACATCGCCAGCGGGTGTCGCATGATTCGCTGCACATCCGCCTCGTCCATGCTGTGATAGATGGCGCTGAAGCCACCCTTGAGCTGGAGCTCGATGACGAGCTGGATGCCGGAATCGACCGTCTGTGGCATTTTTCGATCTGCCGCCAGATCCGCGAGCGTCTTGCCATCGTACCGATGGTCCGATGGTAAGGTTCTGAACTGCACGCGCTTGAGATCGTTGCCGCCGCGCTCCTTGACGAAAATTTCGCGCATGTCGGCCTCGATCCGTGCGCGCGTCTGCGGATCTGCCACCCTCTTGGCAAACGCCTCGCGGCCGCCGGCGAGCGCCCACTGCGGGAACATGACGCTCGATCCCGTGCTCGATGCCGTGTACGGATACAGATCGAGCGTGATGTCAAGGCCGCGCGCCCGCGCCGCATCGATCATCGCAAGCGTCTTCGCGCTCCAGCCCCACTGCGAAACACCGACCGCCTTGTGATGTTGGATCTGCCCCGGCAGGCCGGCTTCCTCGGCAATGCGGATCAATTCGGCCACCGAGTCGAGGAGTCCCGTGGCCTCGTCGCGCATGTGCGAGACGTAGATGCCGCCGTGGCGGGCGGCAATCTTCGCCAGCTCGATGACTTCGTCGGTCTTCGCGAAGTTCGCGGGCACGTACACGAGCCCGGTTGACAGCCCCAGCGCGCCGGCTTTCATGCTGTCGTCGACGAGCCGTCGCATCTCGTCCAGTTCAGCGGAGGTCGGGGCCCGGTTCTCGAGGCCAATCACTTTCGTCCGCGCCCACGAATGGCCGGCAAAGAAGCCGACGTTCGGCGCCACCTTCAGCGACCGCATGTAGGCGTCGAGCGGCCAGGGCTGGTCGCCGCTGTGCAGACTCGCGAGAATGGTGGTGATCCCCTGGCGCGTGAAGTTTTCCGCCAGCGGGTACTCGTGGATCGTGGTCTGAATGTGCGCGTGATGGTCGATGAAGCCGGGTGCGACGATGAGATCGCGCGCGTCGAGAGAGGCGCGCGCGCGGTCCGCAGGAATGCCGCGGCGGTCCACGCGCGTGATGCGATCGCCGGTGATGGCCACGTCCGCGCGAAACCGCGGAGCGCCCGTGCCGTCCACGACGCTGCCGCCGTGGATGACGAGGTCGTACGGCGCGTCGGGCGCCTGAACCGCCCCGGCGATCACGCAGCCGGCAAGACAGACGAAGCAGGCGGTCAGATGTCGCATACACCCCTCTCGTGCGGTGGAAATCATCGGCGACTGGCGGTGGGCTCCTGAGTGAGGCGACGCGTCACCGCCGAAGAACGCCCCCCGTGGGCGGCTTGGCTGAGCCGCAACGTGTCGCGGAAAAATACGCCCCTCGGGCACGCGATGCAAGCGCGTCATCCCGGTCGCGCGTGTCATCCGCCAACCGGTGAAAGGACGCGCGAAGCGACCTGAGTGACATGACTGCTCTCGCGGGCCAAGAACATGCACCGCTGCCGGAAAATCGGCAAACCCGCAGCTCTTGGTCGCCGCCGGCGAGAAGGCCTCCCAAAAGCCATGCTTTTCAGCGCGCGACCCGTGGCACCCGGTTTGCCCCGTCCCTGACCGCGCGGAGCCTACCGCGCGATCACCGAACAGCTCGTCAACGGACCGGACAGATGGCGAGCGCAGCGCCTGCGGGCGACCCACCGAGTTTCACAGGACCGTGCAAGTGCTGCCTCGCCACGCCGGCACGTCCTGGGACAGGCTGCTCGCCGGCGCGTTCGCGCAACGCGGGTGAGATCGAGGCCGGTACACGCAAATGACGTCATCCAGATTGCTAACTCCGCCCTGGGTGCCGCTCATATCTCTGGCTTTCGAGATGGAGATGGCGTGATGTGCGACGCGTGCGGCTGCGGCGATTCCAGCGTCGTGTCGGTGGACGCGCGCGA
This sequence comes from Acidobacteriota bacterium, assembly GCA_016190995.1. Lineage (GTDB taxonomy): Bacteria > Acidobacteriota > Vicinamibacteria > Vicinamibacterales > JACPPN01 > JACPPN01. The sequence continues at coordinate 14,127 of JACPPN010000214.1, forward strand.
ACGGATGCTGGCGAGTAACGATCAGGCAGCTTCGCACAACCGCGCGCTCTTCGACGAGTGCGGCCTGCGCGCCATCCACGTCATGGGATCGCCCGGCGCCGGCAAGACCGCCGTTCTCGAGGCGACAGCGCGCGCGCTTGGCCGGTCGCGCAGGCGCCTCGGCGCCCTTCTGGCAACGGATCGGGATGCGGAACGGCTCGAGCGCGCCGGCATCCTCGCGCGGTCGATCACGACCGGAACGGTCTGCCACCTCGATGCCGACATGGTCCATCGCGCCCTTCATCACCTCCCGTGGAAGAATTTCGAGTATCTTTTCATTGAAAACGTGGGCAACCTGGTATGCCCGGCGTTGCACGACGTAGGCCACCACGTCAACGTCGTCGTCTTGTCCGTAATGGAAGGCGAGGACAAGCCGCTCACGTACCACATCATGTTCCGCAAGGCCGATCTGGTGCTGCTGACGAAGATCGATCTGCTGCCGTATCTCGATGTGAGCATCGACCGCATCGCTGATGCGCTTGCGCGCGTGATGCCGAAACCCGCCATGCTGCCTCTCTCGGCCCGGACGGGGGCCGGACTGGATCGCTGGCTGGCCTGGCTGGAGCGTCCGACACGCGGCGGCGGGCGACGCTGCGCCGAGGCGGCAGGCACCCCGTGACGGTTGCTCGCGCGCCGGGCCTCAGGCGCCCGTCGTGCAGGAGAACCGCGATGTTCACCATCACCGAATTGTTGATTCTGCTGGTCGGCCTCTTCGCCTTCGCGGCGATCGCCCGGACCGCTGTGGCGGTGTTTCTGAAGTACCGGGGAACGCGGATCATCGTCTGCCCTGAAACGCACGCGGACGCCGCGGTGCGGGTCAACGTTCTCAACGCCGCCGTGGCCACTGTTCTTGGCCTGCACGACGTGCGACTCAAGAGCTGTTCGCGCTGGCCCGAGCGTCAGGACTGCGATCAGGCCTGCCTGAAGCAAATTGAGGCGGTACCGGAGGATTGCCGGCTGCGGACCATTCTCGATCGCTGGTATGCCGGCAAGCCGTGCGCCTTCTGTGGCCGGCCGTTCGGCCACATCGACTGGTGGGACCACAAGCCCGCGCTCTTGGCCCCGGGGCTGAAGACCGTCGAATGGCACGAGATGCCTCCCGAACAGGTGCCGCTCGCGCTTACGACCCACGCACCGGTCTGCTGGAACTGCCACATCGTCGAACGCTTCCGGCGCGAGTTCCCCGAGCGCGTGATCGAACGGCCGCCCGAGACCCTGCCGCCGCCGGCGCGGCCCGAACCCGAACAGAATTCAAAGGACAAGCTGCATGCCTGATGGACTGTTCTCGCTTCTCGCCCTTGGGGCTGTCACGATTGGCTCGCTTCATTCGCTCGCGCCCGATCATTGGGTCCCGTTCGTCGCACTGGCGCGCGCGCAGCGGTGGAATGCGGCTCGTACGGCTCGTATCACGATGTTGTGCGGGTTCGGCCACGTGACGGTGTCGGTGCTGCTCGGCTTGCTCGGTCTGGCATTCGGTGTCCAGCTGCTTCAGACGTTCGGGCGCCGGATGGAAGTGGCCGCCGGCCTGCTCCTCATCGCGTTCGGGTTCATTTACAGCATCTGGGGTTTGCACCGCGCGGCCGGCACTCGTCTCCATGGCCATCATCACGCGCACTATGACCACGTTCACGAGCCTGCGAGCATGACGGCTTGGACGCTCTTCCTGTTGTTTTCAGCAGATCCATGCGTCGCAGTCATTCCACTTCTCTTCGCTGCCGCGCCATTGGGCGTGGCCGAGACCGTCGCGATCGTCGCGCTCTACGAGGTGGCCACGATCGGAACCATGGTGATGCTGGTCGTTCCCGCACGCGCGGCCGCCCACGCTCTGCACGCCCCATGGCTGAGCCGCTACGGTGATGCGACCGCGGGGGGCGTGATCGCGTGTGTCGGGCTCGCGGTCGCCGGACTCGGATGGTGAATCCGATGCGCCCCGGTCGAATCCTCGTGACGCGCAGCCTGTACCTGAAGCTGTCGTTGCCCGTGGTCGCGACGGTTGGGGCCGTGACGCTCGGGATTCTCGTGCTGGCGTGGATGTACAAAGAGCGCATGGTCCGGGACACCGCTCGCCAGTACGCCCAGAGCCTGTCCGACCTGGCGCGCCTCAGCATCAGCCACGAGATGCAATCGGGGCACAGTTCCGAGCTTCAGTCGCTGCTTGCAACGGTCAAGGTGAACCAGAACGTGGCCGCCGTGCGGATCCTCTCCGAGGACGGAGTCGTCCGGCGCTCGGCGGACGCTTCCGAGATTGGCACACGCATCGCGCTCCATGCCACGTCCGTCGATGCTCAGGGCAACCTCCTCGTCATTCCCCCGCTATTTCGCGGAAACTCGGCGGTCGTCCACACCCTGGAGCCGCTCCGGAATGGCCCCTCCTGCCGGACGTGTCATACGAAGGCCGGACCGGTCATCGGGCTCCTGGATCTTGATTTCAATGTCAGTCGCCAGATGGCCGCGGTCAATCGCTGGTGGCAGCTCGCCGTGCTGCTCGGCGTCGCGCAGCTTGCAGCCGTCGTCATGTTGATCGTGGCGGCGCTCGGCATCCTCGTGGTACGACCCATCCGTCGGTTGCAGGCCGGCATGGATCGCGTTCGCGCGCACGATCTGACGAGCGAGGTGGCGCCCGCCGGCAACCGGGAAATGGACGATCTGGTCATGGGGTTCAACACGATGATCGTGCGGCTTCGCGAGGCCGCGCACGCGGAGGAGGAAGTGCGCCGCGCGCAGATCGAACGCGCGGAGCAGCTCGCCACCGTCGGGCAGCTCGCCGCCAGCCTCGCGCACGAGATCAGAAATCCGCTGAGCGGCGTGAAAGCGGCGCTGGCGGTCGTGGGGCGCCAGCTTCCCGATGCCGATCCGCGCTCGGGCATCCTGCTGCAGTCAGCTCGGGAACTCGATCGGATCGAGAGCGTTATTCGGGATCTGCTGCAGTACGCCAGACCACATCCGCCAGTTCGTCAGCTCCTCGCCCTCAACGACATCATCTCCGACGTGATCAGCCTGACGGCGGAGAAGGCGGCCGAGGAAGGCGTGGCCGTCGATCTCGATCTTGCGTCCGATCTGCCGCCGGTCTCCGCGGATGGTCGCATGGTGCGGCAGATTCTTACAAACCTTCTGCTGAATGCCCTGCATGCGACGTCGGCGGGATCGCAGCGCCGCATCGCGGTGTCGACGGCCTCCGCGGACGGAACCGTCGCCTGTCGCATCCGCGACAGCGGGCCGGGCGTCCTGGCCCCGCACGCCGACGCGATCTTTGGCGCCTTCTTCACGACCAAAGCGCGCGGCACCGGGCTCGGGCTCGCGATCAGCCGACGGTTTGCCGAGCTGCAGGGCGGAC
>JACPPN010000215.1 GCA_016190995.1 Acidobacteriota bacterium
GATTAAACCTGGCACGTCGGACTAAAGCCGCACACTAGGACAATACCTATCGTTTTGACGCATTGGGGCTAATCTATCTGCGTCAAAGAGCTGGAGTCGCTCGAGCGGGAATTTCCCCGCAGCGTTCGGCACGCATCGGCCTGCGCCGGAACGCCGATCCAGAACTCGTAGCGAAGCTCCGCCGCAAACCAACAAGTAGGCACGGAGCCCGGCGGCAGCGAAGCTTCGTTAGAAGGAGAGCGATGCGCGTATGAGGGGACGTCGGTGTGCCTGGCTGCTGGCTGCGATCCTGACGGTGTTGGTCTCGGTCGCGAATATTCGCGCGCAGGCTTCATGGGTCGACGAGTACCGGGAGCCCGCGGCGCGCATCATCGGCGAAGCGCTGTCGGACTTCTTCGCGTGGCGCCGGCTCGCCGAACTGACCGACGGCATCGGCCACCGCCTCGCCGGTACGCCGCAGCTCGATCGCGCGATTGCCTGGGCGGTTCAGGAAATGAAGCGCGACGGTCTCGAGAACGTCCACACCGAGCAGGTCATCGTGCCGCGCTGGGTGCGCGGGGCCGAGAGCGCGGAGATGGTCGCGCCGGTCCGACACCCGATCGTGATGCTCGGGCTGGGCGGCAGCCTTGCCACCCCCTCTTCGGGCCTCGAAGCCGACGTCGTCGTCGTCGGCAACTTCGACGATCTCGACCGGCGAGCTGCCGACGTGCGGGGTCGCATCGTCTTGTACAACGTGCCGTTCACGACCTACGGTCAGACGGTGCAGTACCGTGCGGACGGCGCGTCGCGCGCGGCCCGGCACGGCGCCGCCGCCGTCCTCGTGCGATCGATCGGCGTGCCGGGCTTGCGCACGCCGCACACCGGCGGCATGCGGTACGCGGACGATGGGCTGCGCATTCCGGCGGCGGCCATCACGTTCGAAGACGCGGAGCGCATCCAGCGACTCGTCGATCGGGGCCTGACAGTGCGCGTGCGCCTGAGAATGGAATCACACTTCGAGCGCGACGTCGAATCGGCGAACGTGATCGGCGAGCTGCGCGGTCGCGAACGGCCGGATGAGATCGTCGTGGTCGGAGGGCATCTCGATTCGTGGGACGTCGGTACGGGAGCGACCGATGATGGCGGCGGATGCGTGGCGACGTGGGAGGCGCTCCGCATCCTGAAGAAGCTCGATCTGCGGCCGCGCCGAACCCTGCGCGTCGTGCTCTTCACGAACGAGGAAAACGGGCTGCGCGGCGCTCTCGCGTACCGCGATGCGCATCGTGACGAGCTTGCGCGACACGTCCTCATGCTCGAATCCGATTCGGGCGTCTTCCGGCCGATGGGGTTCGGCCTGACCGCCAACGAGCGCGCGCGGGCGACCGTCACCCAGATCGCGGCGTTGCTGGCGACCATCGGGGCATCGAGGATCGGGCCGAGCGGCGGCGGCGCGGACATCGGGCCGAGCGTCGAGGCGGCGCGACTGCCTGCCATGTCGCTCGACGTCGAGGGCTCCAAGTACTTTCTCGTGCATCACACGCCGGCGGACACGATCGACAAGATCGAGCCGATGGAGATCGCCCTCTGCTCGGCGGCCATCACGGTGATGGCGTACGTCGTCGCGGACATGCCGCAAAGGTTGGGGGAATAGCGTGCCGCATGCTGAGGGCTGCGTGCTGAATGCTGAGAGCGTGCTCAGAAAATGCGCCGAATTCCGCAAGATGTTATGGGGTAGAACGTATCCGACCCCAAGACCCATTTTCATCCTGTGGGGTGTCCCGAAGGGACATGGGCCAGTGTGAAAAAAGCTCTCACCGCAGAGAGCGCAGGGCGCGTGGAGGAACGATTTCCAAAGGAATCCTGGCTCCGCGTCCGTCGCGCTCTCCGCGGTGATGGCTGTTGTTCACAGGCTCTTTCAGCCGGACTTCAATGGTACGCGTAGCGTCCGGCGGGTACGCGTAGCGTCCGGCGGGTACGCGTAGCGTCCGGCGGGTACGCGTAGCGTCCGGCGGGTACGCGTAGCGTCCGGCTTTAGCCGGACTCCAGTGCTGCGTGTGCCCTCCCCGAATCCCGAACCCCCGAGGTCAACATCCCCGTATCCAAGCCACAATCTCGTCCTCGAGCCATTCGAAGAGCTGTTGCTGTGCGGCGCCGGCCGGCTTCGGGAGCGCGAAGGAGTGATCGCCGCGTTCAACGGTCAGGATTCGGGTCCCCGACGCCAGACCGGCGACGACTGGACGGAGCTCGTCGGGGGTTCCGAAGGGATCGCGTGTGCCCTGCACGAAGAGCATGGGCGCGGCGACCGACGGCAGGTGCGCCGTACGGACCTGTTGTGGCTTGCCTGGCGGATGGAGCGGATAACCCAGAAAAACCAGGCCGCGAATCGACAAGCGGTCCCGATCGGCGGCGGCGACCTGCGACGCGATCCGTCCGCCCATCGATTTGCCGCCGATAAACAGCGCCTCGCGCCGCACGGAGGGTTGCGTCAGCACGGCGGCAATGACAGCACGGTAACACGCTTCGAGCCGCGGCGCCGGCTCCGGAACGCGTTGGCGACGCTCCGAGTACACGAAGTTGAACGTGACCGTCTGAACGCCGCGCGTGGCGAAGCCACGGGCAAAGCCGCGCATGAACGGCGTCATCTGGTTGCCGCCCGCCCCGTGCGCCAGAATCAGGGTCGCCTCCCCGGCACGCGGTGGCTCGTGCAGGTAGGCAGTGACCGAGTCGCCCGCCGCGAGATCGATTGAGAGCTTCTCGGGCATCGCACCGATCTTAACTTAGCTATCTGGTCTCGATCCCCGGCGCGATCGCAACGTTCAGCTTCTGGGTCTGCTTCGTATCGCCGAAGGTGAGCGTCACGTCATAGTCGCCAGACCTGACGAACTTCTGACCTTCCCCGCCGTACTCGTTGAGCAGATCCTTCGTGATCTTCAGATCCCAGACGATGCGGTTGAACCCAGGAGTGCCCGGCGCGGTGAGATTCGCCACCGTCTGTCCGGCACTGTTGGCGACAGCGATCTTGATGCTGTCTCCCGTGAAGTTCTTCACGAAGACGCTGAGGATCGCGCCAATAGGCGGATTCTCGCCCCTGAAGATCGCGCTGCCGTTCGAGTCGGTGAATCCTGGCAGCGGGTAGAACCCCGCTGCGGGCCGAGGCTCGAACAGGTACGCGTTCTTGTTCTGCACATCTACGGTAAAGGCCTCCAGGGGGCGAATGTCGTCGACGATATAGAGACTGCGGCCGTGGGTCGCCACGACGAGATCGCGATCGCGCGGATGGATGGCGATGTCGTCAACCGCGACGGTCGGGAGGCCGCCGAACGTCGTCCAGTGCCCGCCGCGATCGAGGCTGACGAACAAGGCGAATTCGGTCCCGGCGAAGAGCAGGTCGGGACTCGTCAGGTCTTCGCGCACGACCTTGACGGGACCGTCGGGCGGCAGGTTGGCCGCGATGCTCTGCCAGGTCCTGCCCCCGTCGGCCGTTCGATACGCGAGAGGCGCGTAATTGCCTGACCTGTGTCCGTCGACCGCCAGATATGCCACCTTCGCGTCATGGTGGCTTGGTTCGATGCGGCTCATCCAGAGCCCGCGCGCAGGCTGTGGAACATTGCTCGATAGATCCGTCCAGTTCTCGCCCCCGTTTTCCGTCACCCACAGCTTTCCATCGTCAGTGCCCGCCCAGATCAAGCCCGGTTTCAGCGGAGACTCGGACAATGTGTAGACGACCCCGAACGTCTCGGCGCCGCTGCCGGTCGTGACGGTCTTTTCCGGATCGCGCGCCGAGAGATCCGGACTGATCGCCTTCCACACTTCGCCGCGTTCCGTGAGCTCGAAGATGCGGTTGCCGCCCAGATACATCTTTCCCTTCGTCGTGCTCGGAATGAACGGCGAGTTCCAGTGGAACCGGAACGCAGTCTGTCCCTCCGCCGGCTCAGGGCGAAAATTCTTGGCTTCGCCATTCGCCATGTTGAGGCGATAGACGTAGCCGGACTGCGATTCCGCGTAGACGATGTTCGGATCGACGGGATCGAATGAACAGTAGAAGCCGTCCCCGCCGTATATGGCAATCCAGTCGGCGTTGCGGATCCCCTCTTTCGTGTTGGTTGCGCTCGGCCCGACCCAGTTGATGTTGTCCTGCAATCCGCCACAGATCCGGTATGGCGAGCGCATGTCCATCGCGATGCGATAGAACTCCCCGATCGCCGTGTTGTTCAGGTGCGCCCACGTGCCCCCGGCGTCGTACGTCTGGTAGAGGCCACCGTCGGTTCCGAGCAGCACGCGTTTGGGATTGCGCGGATCGATCGCGAGCGCATGACAGTCGGCGTGCACGTTCTTGAACCGATTCTCGAGAAAGGTCGAGCCGCCGTCTTCCGAGACGTGCAGCATGAAGCCGAGAACGTAGACCTTCTTGTCGTCCTGCGGGTCGACTCTGATCTGACTGAAGTAGAACGGCCGCGGATTGAGCGCATTCACGCGCCTCCACGTCTCACCTCCATCGTCGCTGCGGAACACTCCGCCCTTCTTGCTGCGGATGTCGTCGATGCTGCTCGTGCCGCCCTCCCAGCTCTGCACGATCGCGTAGACGATCTGTGGATTCTTCGCGTGTACGCTGATTCCGATTCGGCCCGTCTGGCCGGGCAGACCCCTGTCGAGCTTCTTCCACGTCGTGCCGCCGTCCGTGCTCTTGAAAACACCGCCGACGTCTTTGCCGTCGGTATGTTCCGGGCCGGATGCGAACGACCAGGGCGTTCGACGTCGCGCGTAAAGCGCCGCGTACAGCACGTTCGGATCGGACGGATCGATCGCGACCTCGCCGCACCCCACCTTGTTGGCGTGCGGCGCCGCAGCCTGAAGGACCGCCTTCCAGGTCTTTCCGGCGTCGATTGTCTTGTAGAGGCCGCGCTCTGCGCTCGGGTTCCACAAGTCGCCCATCGCCGCGACCCAGGCCGTGTTGGGATCCTTGGGATGGACGACGATGCGGGCAATCGTCTTGCTGTCCTTCAGCCCCACCTGCGTCCAGGTGGCGCCGGAATCGGTGGAGCGATACACACCGTTGCCCCAGCTCGAGCTGTTGCGGTCGTTCGCCTCTCCGCTGCCGACCCACACGATCTTTGGGTCGGACGGCGCGACGGCGACCGCACCGGTCGAAGCCACAGCCTCTTTCTCGAACACGGCCGAGAACGTCGCGCCGTTGTCGGTAGTCTTGAAGACGCCGCCCGTCCCAAGCGCCACATAGAAGATGTGGGCATTGTCGGGGTCGATTGCGATGTCGGACACCCGCCCCCCCATCACGGCAGGGCCAATGGAGCGTGCCTTGAGCCCCTTGAGCGTGATTTCGTCCAGACCAATACCCGGCGATCCCGCCGGGGGCTCGTTCGGCGGCGGCGTGGCTTTGGAGCCGCGCCGTCCGCTTTGCGCTGCCAGGCTGCCTGGGAGCAGAGCCACTACAATCGAGAGCGCCACGACCTGTTTCGACATTCGCACCTCGCCGCAAACCCGAAAGCCAGTCGTTTCTTTCTATCACACCCCTGATTTCCGCCCGCCCTGGCCTGAAAATCGCGGTCACATCCTCAGGCCGGCCGCTTCAACCGCGGAAGACGCCGAGCGCGCGGAGCAATCAGCATGTTCCGATCTCCGCGTCCTCAGCGTTCTCTGCGGTGAGAGCTTTTGACAAGGCCCCCCCCGTTCAGCCGCGTGAAATGTTTCTTCGGACCACACCGAACCAGGTTCCGGGATCAAAGCAGCCACGATGCCTGCAATCCGACAGGCGTGCCCGGCGGATCGACGGAATCCCGGCGGCGGCACCGGCGGGGTCCGAGCCGGCCTCGCGTCCATCCCCTAAGCGACTGCTGGTCAGTTGATTAACGTCCCACGAGCCCCTGGTCTACGGCTTGCAGAGCTTGCATCTCGCGCACACAACCGTTTCATTCCCCGAAAGATACGGTTCGGCCCCGATCACCCACTGCGTCGACAATCGTCTCGATAGCGCCGGCAGGGTGGGCCTTTCGACGCCTGTTGAGACTCCCAGTTTCAAGGGAGATCCTATGCGTACGCAGGTCGTCCGCCAGACGCTGTCCCTCTGTCTCGTGTCTGTGCTTGCCGGATGGCTTTCATCGAGCCAGCCCCACGCACGCAACCAGGTCAACGGATGCGTGAGTCCGCCCGCCGACCTGATCGCCTGGTGGCCGGGTGACGCGAACACGAACGACATCATCGGCACCAATCACGGCTCGTTCGTGGGGACGCCGACCTACGGCGCCGGCAAAGTCGGCCCCGCCTTCGTCTTCGACAGCGATGACGATGGGGTTCGAATTCCGCACAACGCGAATCTCGACCTCCACGGCCCCGGCTTCACGGCCGACTTCTGGATGCGCGGCGACAAGAACCAGTCTGGCGACCTTTCGGCGATTCTCGAGAAGTCGCACGGCACCGGCGGCGCGACGGGTTGGGCGTTCCAGATCAGCCAATCGACTGGGTACATGCGGTTTGCGGCCGGCGACGGCAGCGGTTTTCCCGAGGTGGTTGGCACGGGGGACGTGCTCGACGGCGCCTGGCACCACATTGCCGGCACGTGGGACGGCTCGACACTGCGACTCTACGTGGACGGGACCCTGGATGGCGCGCCCGTGTCGCTGTCCGCCCCGGCCGGGAACACTGGCACGGTAAACATCGGGTTCTGGTGGTTCGGCGGTCGGCCGTTCAACGGCGCGATCGACGAAGTCGAGATCTTCGAGCGGGCGCTGGCGGATAGCGAGATTTCCGACATGGCCGCAGCCGGCGCCGACGGCAAGTGTAAGCCCACCTGCACCGCGCCGCCCTCGGGCCTGGTGAGCTGGTGGCCGGGCGATGACGACGCGAGCGACATCGTGGACTCAAATCACGGCACGTTGCAGAACGGCGCGACGTTCGCATCCGGCAAGGTGGGGCCTGCCTTCGGCCTGACCGGGTCGGAGTTCGTCGAGGTCGCGGATTCGGCCGGCGTCCGCGTGCCCACCGCGATCACGCTGGATGCGTGGATCAACGTCGCGGACGCCGCCGGCAGCCGGGTCATCGTCGCAAAGGCCCAAGCTTCGGGAAACTGGAACTCGTATTACTTCGGGCTCAGCGATGGCAAGCTGATCCTCGGGTTCGACGACGCGTCCACCAGTCACTACGGATACTGGGCAACCAGTGCCGCGGTGATCTCCGCCAACACGTGGTATCACGTGGGAGGCACCTGGCAGAATGCGGCCGGCGACGTCACGGATGCCAAGCTGTACGTCGATGGGATCGAGCAGACGGTCCAGTTGGTTGCCAACCAGGGCTACGGCGCGACCTTCGCGCTCTACTACACCGCGCTTCCGTTGTACCTCGGCCGGAGCCAATCTGAGTTGACAGGGTCCGAGGGGCTGATTCTGATTGATGAAGTCGAACTCTTCGACCGCGCGCTCGATGCCACAGAGATCGCCGACATCTACACGGCAGGCGCGGAGGGCAAGTGCAAGCCGTGCGTGGAGGCGCCGGCCGATCTGGTGAGCTGGTGGTCAGGTGACGGGCATCCCAACGATGTGATCGACGGCCACGACGGGACGTTGCAAAACGGCGCGACCCACGGAACGGGCAAGGTCGGCCAGGCCTTCAACCTCGACGGCAGCAACGACTATGTCAGTGTGCTGGACAGCCCGAGCTGGGCGTTCAACGGCGGCTTCACGATCGATGCCTGGGTGCGCGTCAACAACCTGGGACACACGCAGGCGATCGTCGCTCAGGACGAGGGACCCTACAACACGAACAAATGGATCTTCTACGTGTCGTCCGCGCCGGAAAGCCCGATAGACGACGACAATAACCCGAAAGTCGTTGTGTCCGCCCGGTTGGGGCTTCATCTCAACGGCCCGGCCATCGGTGGCCACACCGTCGAATCGGGAGCGACGTTCCCGACCGACGGCGCGTGGCACCACGTGGCGGTAACCCGCAGTGGCAGTACCTTCACTTTCTACACGGACGGCAGCTCGGTTGGATCCGGCGACGATGCGACGGCCATTCCAGATGCTGACACACCACTCACTCTGGGGTGGGCGGAAGGGGATTGGTATCTCGGTGGAGCGCTGGATGAGGTCGAGATCTTCAACCGTGCGCTCTCGGCCGCTGAGGTTGCGGCCATCTACCGCGCCTCGAGCGGCGGCAAGTGCAAGCCGCTGTTCGTCAGCGCCGGCGGGGATCAAACCGTCGCGGCTACCGGCTGCACCGGGGCCCCGGTGACGCTGGCGGGCGTGGCGGGTGACCCGAGCGGGCATCCGCTGACCGTCGAGTGGGCCGACGCAGGGGCGAACGTGATCGGCGGGACCCCGACGGTCGACACGATGGCGCCCGCCGGGGCCAACACCTACACCTTCACCGCGACCGACGGCGCGCGCAGTGCCAGCGACACCGCGGACGTCACGGTGACGGAAAGCGGCCCGACGGTGGCCGTTACCTCGCCCAACGGGGGCAACCAGGGCTCCAACCGCCTGTTCGTGGGGATCGAAGGGACGGTCCAGTGGAACGCCAGCGACGACCTCGGCATCAGCTTCTTCGACGTCTTCCTCTCGCTCGACGGCGGCACCACGTACGACGCGACGCCGATCTGCGACGACGTGCCGGGTGGACAAACAAGCTGCACCTTCACGCCCTCGACGGCGAGCAATCAGGCCCGCGTGAAGGTGCTGGCCGAGGACACGTGCGGCAATACCGCCGACGACACCTCCAACAACACCTTCGTCATCGTCACTCCGACCGTGCACGTCATGGCGCCGAACATGAACGTCACGTGGGGCGTCGGGTCGCACCAGACGGTCAAGTGGGCCCACAATCTGGGCATCAACGCGGTCGTGGTGATCGAGGTGAGCCGCAATTCCACCACCGGGCCGTGGACGCAGATCGCGGAGGTCACCAACACGACCAACACCGGCAGCTATCTCTGGACCGTGACCGCGCCCACGACCACGCAGGCACGTATTCGGGTGAAATGGAAGCCACATCCGTCGGTCAACGATCTCAGCGACGTGGATTTCCGCATCTCGAATCCGTTTGTGACGGTCGCGAGCCCCAACACAACCGTCAGTTGGCAGATCGGCACGAAGCACACGATCAGCTGGAAGCACAATCTGGGACCGACCGACACCGTCAACATCGAGCTCAGTCGCGACGCGGGGCTGACGTGGACGCTGCTGCAGTTGAACTGGCCGAACGGGCGGCCGAAGAGCGGACGCTACACCTGGACGGTCACGGGACCGCGGACGCAGCAAGCCCTCATCCGGGTCACCTGGACGGGGGACGCCACCGTGACCGACGCCAGCAACAACAAGTTTCTGATTGTTCCGTGAAGACGCCGCGTCGGGGGCATCGGTTCACACCATCTCGTCGGCCCAAAGCCTTGACCGCGGCGGGCGCCGAGCGCGCGGAGGCATCAGCGTGGATCTCATCGCTCGAAAGCCTTAACCGCGGAGGCCGCTGAGCGCGCGGAGGCATCAGCTGTTCCGGTCTCCGTGTCCTCAGCGTGCTCTGTGATGAGAGCTCTTGACGCCGGATCCAGGATCGCTCAACGGATCAATCAGCCACTGCCGTCATCGCTCAGCCTGCGATCGCAGATCCCGGCGCGCCGTCGAA
>JACPPN010000017.1 GCA_016190995.1 Acidobacteriota bacterium
CGCGAGATCTTCGGCTGACACGGTCCGAGCCATCCAGCTCGCGGCCGGGGATTCGCCATTTGATACGGTCTCGCGCGGCTGCGGTCGCCGCGCCGGAACACGGCCCGAACCGGTCCGCGTTCCGATCACGACGACGACGCCCTTCTCGATCGCGTACGCCAGGCCCTCGCTCTGGTTGCCGCTCGTCCCACCCGCGCCTGCGCCCGCGATGACGATGCCGCGCGCTCCGTTGTCCACCGCGGCTTTGATCAAGTCACCCGGTGCGCCCTGGTATGTGACGAGAATATCGACGCGCGGTAGCGCCCCGAGCGCGACGACGTCGAACTCGGTCTTCGCGGTGTGACGCCGGAGGGTGTCGCGGTAGAAAATCACACGATCGCCATCGACGATGCCGAGCAGGCCGTAGCTGCGCGCCTGAAAGGTGTGAAGCCGCAGCGCATCGGTCTTGGTGACCTCCCGCGCAGCATTGATCTCGTCGTTCAGCACGACCAGCACGCCTTTACCGCGCGCGGCCGGATCGGCGGCCACCCTGAAGCCTTGGAGGAGGTTGGCCGCGCCTTCGTAGCCGAGCGTGCTCGGGTTTCGCATCGCGCCGACCACGACCACGGGACGGTCGCTTTTCACGACCAGATTCAGGAAATAGGCGGTCTCCTCGAGCGTGTCGGTCCCGCTCGTCACGACAATGCCGGCCAGTTCGGCCTCGCGAGCGAACAGGTCGTTGATGCGGCGGGCGAGATCGAGCCACTGCCTGAGTGTCAGCTGGCCGCTCGCGACGTTCGCGAACTGCTCCCACTCTGCCCGCACGTAGCGGTCCAGGTCGGGGATCGACTTGACGAGCTCTTCTGCGGTGAGGCGACCGCCGGCACGGTTCGAGATCGTTCCGCCCGTTGCGATCAGCCGGACACGCGGCGGCTGTGCGTCGGCCGCCACGGCGCAGGCCAGCATCGTCCAAACAACAAGGGATGAAGCGACCGAGCACCTTGAGAGTGAGCGCCGACGTGTCATGAGTAACGGAGCATCGCCGCCACCGCTTCGTTCTCGTCGGGTTCGGGCGGAGCTTCGTTGCTCACTATACCGGATTTGTGTGCTGGCGATGGGCGAGCGACAGCCAGCGACTGAGTTGGCGCGCCGCTTCGTCCGGCGTGTTGCCGTAGAAGGGCATGAGGGCCGTGGGCCCGCCGCACGCTCGGACGATCTGCGCCCGCCATTTGTCGGACGCGACCGGCAAGACCTCGATCAGGTACGGTTTGCCGTTGATATTTTCTTCGAAGCGTTGGATTGGCACGGGCGGTATCGGGCGCAGAGGTGAATGAAGAGAACGAGCGCATTGTAGTCGCCGCGCCGTGCGTTTCAAGCGAAAGAGAGTACGAAGCTCGTCCCTGGGGGCTTTCGGGCGCCGGTCTGTGAGCATTTCTCGTCGAAGAAAATTTTCATCGTCAGACCTTCAACAGGACATGCACCTGTCTTCCACATTTTTTCCACAGGTGCTCGGGGACATCGGGCTGAGAGGTGTCAACAGGCCGTGCACTGGTAGTGGTCTCGTGTCACGAGACCACTACCCTTGACGGATGGGTGTCCGGACACTACGCTGAGTGGACTCCGATGTTCAGCGGGCGTGTTGCCAGACGAATCGGACTCGTTCTGATCGCGGCGCTCTCGCTGCCGCCCGCGACGCGCGCGGCGGCGGGGCCGACCGACGCCATCCTGTACCGCATTTTCTTGAACGACGGTGCGACGCTGGTCAGCTACGGCGAGTACGTGCGGCTGGACGACCGTGTGATCTTTTCGACGCCGCTGGGGCCCTTGTCACCCAATCCGCAGCTGCAGCTCGTCACGATTCCGGCCTCGGCCGTCGACTGGCACAGCACCGAGCAGTACGCGGAATCGGCGCGATACGGCCACTACGTCGCGACTCGGGCGGAGACGGATTACACCCTGATGAGTGCCGAGGTCGCGCGGGCGCTCAACGAAGTCGGCCTGACGACCGATCCCGCCAAGCGGCTTCAGATCGCTGAGAACGCGCGCCGTACCCTCGCCGCCTGGCCCCTGGCCAACTATGGGTATCGCGCGCAAGACGTGCGGCAGGCGCTTGGCCTGTTGGATGAAGTGATCTCGGAGCTCCGTGCCGGGGCGGGCGAATCCCGCTTCGAGCTCAGTCTGGTGGCCACCGTGCTGCCGCCGCCCGCCCGAGCGTTGATGGATCCGCCGACCGCACGGGAGAGCATCGACCAGGCGCTGAAAATCGCGGCCCTCACCGTGTCGGCCGCGGAGCGTTTGTCGCTGCTGCAGTCGATTCAGGCGGTTCTCCAAGCATCAGGGGCGGAGCTGTCGGCAGATTGGTCGCTCGCCACGCGAGCGATGGTCGGGCGCGATCTCAGGAAAGAGCTCGACACGGAGCGGGCTTACGTCGAGTTGACGAGGCAGACGTTTGCGCGCGCGAACACACTGGCGGCACGCGCCGACGTCCGCGGCGTCGAGGCGGTCGTGAGAGCGATCGCCAAGCAGGATCGGAAGCTGGGGCGGAAGCGGCCCGAGAGCGTGAGCGCGCTCGTGGCCGCCGTTCAGGCGAAATTGGACGCGGCCCGACGGTTGCGTCTCGCACGGGATCAGTGGTCGATGCGCCAGGAAGTGTACCAGCGGTACCGTGGCGTGATCGCGCCGTCGCTCGACGCGATTCGCAAGTCGGAGCCGCTGCTCGACGACATCAAGGCGCTCGCCGGTCCCTCACCGCGTCATCTCATCGTGTTGGAGCGGCACATCGCCCGTGCCGCACACGATCTTGCCCTGATCAGCCCGCCGGCAGAGTTGCAGGACGCACACGCCGCCTTCATGAGCGGCGTGCGATTTGCCGACAACGCCGTGCACATCCGGCGCCGCGCCATCGTCACCAACGATGTGAAGGACGCGTGGGATGCGTCTTCTGCCGCGGCTGCCGCCAGGATGCTGTTCAGCAAGGCGAATGGGGACCTGTCGCGTTCATTCAGGAAACCCGAGCTCCAGTGATCACCCCTCGTCAGACCCGCCTCCTGAGAGTCGCCGACCTCCGGTCGTTCCAGCGCGCCATCGTCGAGAGCATCCGTGGAGCAGATCTTCCGGTCGAACGGTGCACCGCCGTCATCGTGCCGACCCGTGCGGCGGCAGAGCAGCTTCATCGGACCGTCGAAGGACGAGGGGTCGTCGGCGGCGCGCGCACAGAGGACCGTCGGGTGGTCGAGTCTGCCCAGTTGATCACGCGAGAAGAGTGGTACGACTGGATGTGTGCGCAGGCGCGGCCGCGGCAGCGCCGGCTCCGAGGACTCGAGCGCGAGGTGGTGTTCCGCCAAGCCGCGCACGAAGTCATGCAGGCGGGCATCGAGCCACCGTTCAATGTGCGGCCCGGTCTCGTCATCGAAATCGCGGCGCTGTACGACGCGCTCCGCCGACAGTTGATCACGCTCGAGGCGTTCGAGCGGCTCCTCATGAGTGAGCTCGAGGCCAGTGCGGGCTTCGACCGGGGCGCCGAGAGGCTGCTACGGCAGACCCGGTTCCTTGCGGCAGTGTTCCGCGGGTACGAGGGGCGAATCGCCGACGGTGACCTCATCGACGAACATGGCCTGCGCAAGGTTTTGCTGGCGCGAACCGAAGGCACCGCCTTGCGCCACGTCGTGGTGACGGTCGGGGATCAAGCCGCGGATGCCGGTGGATTGTGGCCTGCGGATTTCGACCTGCTTGCGCGCCTCGCCGGGTTGGAGCGCATCGACATCGTCGCGACCGACGAACAGCTTTCGGCCGGTTTTCACGAGCGCCTGAACGCCGCGTTGCCCGGCATCGAAGAGGAGCGGTTCGGCACCGCGGGTGCGCTGCCGACGTTGATCGTGCCGTCTGCAGATGACGGACTGCCATACGTTGTTCGTCGGGATCGCGAAGAGGAGCTCGTCGCGATCGCCCGAAGCCTCAGGATCGCGCCACGGCCCCACCCGCTGGAGCGGTGCGCGGTTGTATTCCAGCGCCCCCTGCCGTACCTGTATCTGGCCCGCCAGGTGCTCAACGCTGCCGCCATTGCGTACGAGGCACAGGACGCCCTGCCGCTCGCCGCCGAGCCCTATGCCGCCGCGGTCGATCTGGTGTTCTCGTTCGTGATGTCCCGCTACACGCGCACTGCCGCGGTCGCCCTTCTGCGATCTCCGCACTTGGCGTTCGAGGCTCAGGGAACGCGGGTCAATCGGGACCATATCGCGGCGCTCGACATCTTTCTCCAGAAGCGCCGTTTTCTCGGCGGGCGCGCGTACCTGGCGGAGCTGGCGGCCGCGGAAGCCAGCCGGACCGGGGCACATGCCATCCCCCTGCAAGCCGCGGCGGCCGCGGCTGCGGCATTGTCGCCGCTGGAAGAACACCGTCCTGCGTCGGAACATCTGGACGTCGTCATGGAGTTCCTGAGCGCCCATGCAGCGTCCGGTGCCGGTCCCGTCGAACTGGACGAGAGGCAGCGCCGCTCGCGTGCCGCCATCCTTGAAGCGATTCACGAACTGCGGCACGCCTGGCAGCGTCACGGGAATCTCGCGTGT
Source organism: Acidobacteriota bacterium (assembly GCA_016190995.1). GTDB lineage: Bacteria > Acidobacteriota > Vicinamibacteria > Vicinamibacterales > JACPPN01 > JACPPN01. The sequence continues at coordinate 4,545 of JACPPN010000017.1, forward strand.
CCGTTCAGCGACGTGGTCGCAACGGTTCGCCGGTGGATCGAGGGGCAGACGTTCGCCCCCCGAACAGGCACCGGCGGTCTGCAGCTCGTCGATGCGCAGGCGGCGCGATACGGCGAGTTCGACGAGCTGTTTCTCGTCGGTCTCATCGACGGTGATTGGCCGGAGCGGCACCGCCGGAACATCTTCTATCCCCCGCGACTGCTGATGCAGCTCGGCTGGACGAGCGACAAGATCCGCGTCGCCTCCGCGCGCGCGGCGTTCCACGACCTGTTGCGGCTACCGACGTCGCGGCTCTCCCTCTCGACGATTGCGCTCGAAGACGATGTGATGGCTGCCCCCGCCAGCGTGCTGGAAGATCTCGAGGCGCTCGCTCTGCCGATGGTGCGCGAACCAGTGGCCGCGCACGTTCCCATTCCCGCAGCCGAGGGCATGTCAGCGGACCCACGCGTGCCCTCCGGTGTGTCGGGCGCCGCGCAGGAATGGCTCGCCCTGCGAACCGGCCGAACAGCCGCCGCAGATCCGCGTTTCCACGGGATGGCGGCCGCTCAGCGCGATCGGGCGTACGCCGTCAGCGCGTTGGAGCGGTATCTCGAGTGTCCGTTCAAGTACTTCGCCGGGCATGTCCTCCGCCTGGAGGAAGAGAAGGAAGACGAGGAGACGCTGACGCCCCAGGAGCGAGGGCGATTCATTCACGACGTGTTTCGGGAGTTCTTTCACGCGTGGGCGCGCGCGGGACGGCGGTCGATCACGGTGGAGAACATCGATCTCGCGAGAGACGAGTTTGCTCGAATCGTGGAACGGCATCTCGAGACGCTCGCGGAAGCCGACCGCGATGTCGAACGCACGCGGTTGCTCGGATCGGCGGTGGCCTCCGGCCTGGGTGACCGCCTGTTTCGGATCGAGGCGGAACGTCTGTCAGGTGTCCTCGAGCGGCTGCTCGAGTACTCGCTGGACGGCGAGCTGGCCGTTCAGGTCGACGATGAGACGCGGGTGATCAGGCTGCACGGCACGGCTGATCGGATCGATCTCATCGAAGACGGCACGCTGCGGGTGATCGACTACAAGACGGGCCGTGCTCCAAAACGCGCTCGCGCCATCCAGCTTCCAATCTACGGACTGTGTGCCGAGCAACGGCTGAGGAACCATGGCGGGCGCGAGTGGCGTCTCGGCGAAGCAGGCTACGTTGCCTTTGCGGAACGAGAGACGTTCGTGTCGATGGTGCCCGCCAAAGGGATGCTGGATGCCGCTGTCAAGGAAGGCCGCGAACGCCTGCTGGCCGCCGTTGACGCGATCGAACGCGGTGAGTTTCCACCGCATCCCGCAGACACGTTCCTGTGCGAGCGGTGTGCGTACTCGAGCGTCTGTCGTGAGGACTATGTCGCCGAAGAATGATCGGCAGCTGCCGCTGTTCGGCGTCGAGGTTCAAGACGGCATGGCGGCGACGTCGTCCTCCCCTCCGGTGCTCGATCTGCCGGATCGCGCTGCGCGAACCTTCGCCGTCGACCCGCGCAACAACGTCGTGCTCGAGGCGTCGGCGGGGACTGGGAAGACGTCGGTTCTCGTCGGCCGGTACGTGAATCTACTGCGGGCGGGCGTCGATCCCGGCAACATCCTGGCTATCACGTTCACGCGCAAGGCCGCCGCGGAGATGCGCGGGCGCATCATCCGTGACATGAAGGCTGCCGCCCGACTGTCGGGAGACGATTCGCGCCGGTGGCGAAATCTCCGCGACCGCCTTGGCGACATCGCCATCAGCACGATTGACGCCTTCTGCCTTGCCCTCCTTCGCGAATTCCCACTCGAAGCGGATCTCGATCCAGGCTTCGAGCTCGCCGACGAGACGGAGGTCCCCCGGCTCGTCGAGGAAGCGCTCGACCGGGCGCTCCGGATCTGCCGGGACATCGCGCGGCGCGACCGGGACGTGGCGCTCGTCTTCGCGCATCTCAAGCTGCCGCAGATTGAAGTCGGTCTCGCACACCTCCTCGAGCGCCGGCTCGTTGCCTGCGAAGCGCTCGACCGATACCTGCAGCGCGGGCCGGCTGACCTCGACGATGTCGGCATCTGTCGACAGGTGGGCGAGCGGCTGCTCGAGGTGCTCGGGAGTGGCCGGGGCGGCATGCAGGCCCTGATCGCGGACGGCCCGATACGCCATCCGCGGTTCGCCCTGCTGGTACGCGAATTGAGCGCACTGCAGGGAGGCTCGAGCAACCCGTCACAAACGCGCCAGCTCGTGGAGCTCGTTCGCGACCATTTCCTCACGCAAAGCGGCAAACCGCGACAGCGGCTATCCGGATACGCGCCCGAACATTTCGTGTTGCCGACCGCATCGAAGCGACACGGCTCGTTGATCGTCCGACTGGCGCCTGCCGTCATGAACGTGCTCGATGCGTTCGCCCGCGAATTGAATGTCGTCCTCGCGCGCGGCGTGCGGCGGATATTCGCCATCGCGGCGGCGGAATACCGCCGGACCCTGGAGGCTCACGCCGTCGTCGACTTCTCAGAAGTGCTCGCACGCGCGATACAGCTGCTGGCGCAGATGGACGAGTTCTCGCAAAGCCGCTATCGCCTCGAGGCTCGATACCACCACGTTCTCGTCGACGAGTTCCAGGATACGAGCCGCGCGCAGTGGCGGCTCGTGTCGTCGCTGATTGCGTCGTGGGCGGAGGGCATGGGCGTCGGTGACGATGCGGCGGTACCTCCGTCGATCTTCGTCGTCGGTGATCGGAAACAGTCGATCTACCGGTTCCGTGATGCGGACGTTTCGGTCATGGATCGGGCGATACGCGACGTTACCGCGCTCCGGCCGCAGAGCGCGCCCCATCGCTCCATCTCGTCGAGCTTCCGATCGCGGGCCGAGATTCTCGCCTTCATCAATGATCTGTTCACCGCGCTGGAGAATGCCGGCGATCGATCGGATGCATTCAGGTACGGCCAGTCCGACCGCTTCCCCGTTCCCATCCCGGTGAGCCCCGCGGACCCTGGAGCGGCCGAGTGCCTGGGCGTGGCGGCTGCCAATCGCCCCGACGCGTCCGCGGCAGCCGTCGGCGCCGAAATCGCGCGGATTCTTGCCCAGGAAGAGGTCCGGGACCGCGACACCGGGCTCGCCCGTCCTATGCGACCGGGCGACATCGCGATCCTCTTTCGTTCCCGCGAGAGCCACCGCGCCTTCGAACGGGCGCTCGAGGAGCGCGACATTCCCACGTACGTCTACAAAGGCCTGGGCTTCTTCGATGCGGATGAGATCCGGGATGTCTCCGCGCTCATGCGGTACCTCGCGCAACCGCACTCGAGAGTGCGCGCGGCGGCGTTTCTGCGCTCACGCCTGGTGCGGGTGAGCGATGTCGCGATCTCACGGCTCGGTCCGGGACTTGTCAACGCGCTGCTCGGACCCGAGGAGGGTCTCGCCCTGCTCGACGAGGAGGATCGACGCGTCTTCGCGTGCGTTCGGCCCGCGCTGGCACGCTGGCTGCCGCTGGTCGACCGCGTGACGCCAGCCGAGCTGCTCGATCAGGTCTTCGAGGAGTCCGCCTACGCCTATGAACTCAGTGGTCCCCGCGTCGCGCAAGCGAGAGAGAACCTCAAGAAGATGCGCGGTCTCATCCGGCGAATTCAGAATCGCGGCTACACGACGATGGCGCGAATCGCCGACCAGATCGACCTTCTCTCGACTGGAGACGAAGCGAATGCCGTCATCGACGCCGTGAACTCGGTCAACCTCATGACGATTCATGCGGCCAAAGGACTCGAGTTTCCGGTCGTCTTCGTCGTGAATCTCGCCAAGGGAACCGGCGGTCCGCCCCTGCCGATTCGGCTGGCCGATCCCGAGGGCGACAACACTGCCGTTTCAATTGGTTCCCTGCGGTCGGAAGCGGACGAAGGTGAGTGGACGAGAGATCGGGAGGAGACTAAGCGGCTCTTGTATGTTGCGGTCACGCGCGCGCGGGACCGCCTCTATCTCGCGTCTGCGCTCAAGCACGGTGAGCTGAAGCCCGCGAGGGGGAGTCTCGCAGAAGTGCTGCCGTCTTCGATTCATGCACTTCTCGAGCAGGGGGGCGGCGACGCGGACCAGACCACCTGGCGCGGCCCGTCGGCCACGCATCGATTCCGGATTTGTCGAGCCTGATGGCCGGCGAGTTGCGGCTGATGAGCCCGCCGCGAATCTTCACCGTGGGTCATTCCACGCGATCTGCGGAGGAGTTCGTTCGGCTCCTCGACACGCACCACATCACGCGGCTTGCCGACGTACGCACGATTCCCCGCTCGCGTCGGCATCCCCATTTCGCCATCGAGGTTCTACCCGACGCGCTGGCACAAGCAGCGATCGAGTATCGGCATTTCCCTGTGCTCGGCGGGTTGCGAAAACCTCGTCCCGACTCTCCGAACCTGGCGTGGCGAAACGAGAGCTTTCGCGGCTACGCGGACCACATGGCAACGCCAGCGTTCGCCGACGTGATCGAGGAATTCTTGCTCTTCGCGTCGGCGTCACCCACAGCGGTCATGTGCGCTGAGGCCGTGTGGTGGCGATGTCACCGAGCACTTCTTGCCGATGCCCTTGTAGCGCGAGGCGTCGATGTTGGGCACATTCTTGGATCTGAGCCGCCTAAGCCGCACAAGCTAAGCCACTTCGCCAGAACTGACGGTCCGATGGTCATCTATCCGGCCCGCGTGCTGGAACTATTCCAGCGCGGTACGGGTCTAAGCGAATAGATGGCTTCCCCTTTGCATCGATAGGAGGCAGGAGGGTTCCGGAGATGGCTCTGGCTTCGGCGGTAAATGTTAGGCCTCCGATGATGCTCGATCTCGAGGCGCTCGAATCGCTGCCTTGTGGGTGCGTCGCGGCGGCCTATCGTGCGCGTCCCTGGGACCTCGCTGTCGTCTCGCTCGAGGCCAAAGGACCGCACTGCGTTCTGCCGGCGCACACGGCAGGCCAGCTGCTTCGGCTGGGCGATCCGCTCGAACCGGACTTCGAGGAGGGGCTCGATGAGTAAGCGGGGCGTGAGAAGCGAAGACCGTTCAGGGGCTCGGCGGTTGCACCGCGTGCCGTTTGGCCCATTCCTGTGCCCGCGACTCCGCCTCCTCGCGCGTTTGGCCAACGAGCAGGACGGCGTCCAAGGGTTTGCGTTCGCCCGGTCGGGCGACCCACGCTACCCAGTGTGGCCCGTGCGCCTCGCTCAAGATCTGCAACGTTCCGGCTCCCTCGCGTAATTCAGCCACTCCCGCCACCTTCCTGATTCCATACGGTTAAACGTTTCGAACAGTACACCAAATCAGTGAATCAATTGACCTCATCGTTCTGCTAACCGCGGAGGCGCCGAGGGCGCGGGGGAATCAGATGGCTGCCCCAGTCTCTGCGTGCTCCGCGCTCCCTGCGGTGAAGGCGAAGAGCGGCCAAAACTTATGATTGCGTTTGGCCTTGGCGATTCCGTACAATTCGCAGGGTTCGAAGCTCTGACGACCGAGAGGAGAACGCATGTCGCTAGTTTGTCCCAACTGCGGAAACTCCAAGGATTTTCTGGTGAAGACCCTGCAAATGCATGTGGTTCACCTGGAGGACTCGCGAGTTGAGGTGAGTGAGGAAAGCCGTCCGGCAGTCCTGGAAGTGTTGTGCGACGAGTGCGAGACGGCGATGAATTTCGAAGAGGCGGAAGAAACGCTGCGGAAGGAAGTTCTGCTGACGCTGGGCGCCCGCTAGCCTGAGAGCCCGCGGCCGCGTGCCGCGGGGCCGCACGCCTCCCCCTCCACTTTCTCGTTCCGTTCCGCCTGAGCAGCTGACCCCGCTTGATGCCGCGACGCGCAGCAGAGGTGACCTTCGTCTGCGTTGCCTCAGCGTGCCGGGGCGCGGGAGTGCGAGCGGGGCGGTGCGGGCAGCCATGCCTCGAGGATGTCCGTGTCGACTGCGGCTTCGGTGTATCCGCAGAGTGGGCATTGCCAGCGGCGGGAATCGCCCCGCGTGACGCTCGACGCGGTCGCGAGATCGATGGTCTCGAGCCAGGTTGGCGCGCTCGGCTCGAGAATGCCGCCGCAATCCGGACAGAGGCGCAGAAGACCGGTCGCCGTTGGCTGAGTCATCTCGACACCTCGTGCGAAGTTCGACGCGAAGGTGCGGATTCTAGCATCTGCCGTGCGCCAGCCACAAGCGGCGCGGTAGAGCGCGACACGCGCGGCGGGAGGCCCGGCTCACTCCACCGCGCCCACCACGCGCGGCGGGAGCCCTGGCTTTCACATTTCCGGGTCGCGGAGAGGGCCCGAAGCAGGAGCCCTATCAGAAAGTTCAACCACAAGGACGCCGAGAGCACGGAGGAATCAGCCTTTCCTTGACAACGCGTAGAGCGCCCCCTATGGTTAAAGCCGCGGACGATGAAGGACTATTACCGCTTGTTGGGCGTTTCACCGAGCGCCAGGCTCGACGAAATCAAGACGGCCTATCGTCGTCTAGCCCGACAGCATCATCCCGACATGACCGGCGCGAACGGTCCCACTGCGGGGGACCGGTTTCGGGACCTCACGCGCGCCTACGAAATGCTCGCCGACGAAGAGAGCCGGCGTCGTTATGATGCGACGCTCGCGAGCCGCCGGCGCGACGAGCCCGCTCGCGCGCCGGACCATCAGTGGTTCAATGATGAAGTGGCCATCGATTTTCCCTCCATCCAGGCCGTGCTCGAGCGAATGCGCGAGTCGTTCTTTGGGGCCGATGAGCGCACGGCGCCGCTCTCGGCGGAAATCTGGCTGACCAGCCGCGAAGCGCGGTCAGGCGTCACAGTACCCCTCGAGGTACCCGTCCGGTTCACCTGTTCGGCGTGCGGCGGGCGCGGAGAAGTCTGGATGGAAATGTGTCCGCGATGCGGCGGGACGGGAGCGGCGCTTTGCCCGCACCTCGTCCGGCTCTTCGTGCCACGTGGCGTCCGGCACGGCGCTCGGTTTCGCTTCAGCGTGACCCCTCCCTGCGCGCTATCGACGCACGTCGAAATCCGGATAGCCATCGAGCCGTACTCGTCGTAGCTCCGCGCCAAGGGCCGCAGGTTCCGTCTACTCGAGCTCGGGATGCGAAGGCACGTCGATCTGCTCGGCATTCTGTTCATCGTCTCGGGCGCCTTGAGCCTGTGTCTCGCCGTCTCGCTCCTGGCGCTGGCGCTTGGCGCAGCCGCGCTCGTGACGTCAGGTCGGGGCGAAGGCGCCGATCTGGTTGCAGGCGTGACCGCCGCGACGTTCCTCATCGTTGCCGTATGTGTCCTGATGTGGGGCGGTGCACACGTCTGGACAGGGAGCGCACTCCGGCGTCATCGACCGTGGGCGAGGCTGGTGAGTCTTGCCATGGCCGTCCTCAACCTGATTCTTCTGCCGTTCGGGACGGCACTCGGCATCTATACGCTCTGGGTGCTGCTCAACGATCAATCGCGGCAGCTCTTCGAGCCTCCCCCGTAACGAAGCCCCGGCTCGAACCGCAGGGCGGCGCAAGAACCGGGACGGCCACGTCTTGTCAGTAAGGCTTGCTTTTTCATGTCCGCGGTCTATGATAGCGACCGACGCGCACGTCCGCGATCCCACGCAACCCATCTGGAGGTCTCATGGAGACAGGAACAATTCCTGAAAAATCCACGACCAACCTTGACGTCAACCTGGCGGCCGCGCTGACGTACCTGCTCGGGTTCATTACCGGCATCGTGTTTCTGGTGATCGAAAAGGACAGCAAGTTCGTCCGATTTCACGCGATGCAATCCACTCTGGTTTTCGTGCCGCTGTTCGTCCTGCGGTACATTCTCTGGTCGATTCCGATCGTCGGCTGGATGATCGCCATTCTGCTCTGGCCGCTCATGTTCGTCCTGTGGATTGTGCTGATGTTCAAGGCGTATCAGGGCCAGAAGTTCAAGCTGCCAATCGTGGGCGACATGGCCGAGCAGAAGGCCTGACGCCGCCGCAACATCCTTCCGTTCCTGCCTGTGACCGCCGGCCCGGAGCGTCACCCGGCTGGCGGTTTCCTTGCCCAATCGTGCCGGCAGTGAGTAAGCTACGAGTGTGCGCGCCAGTTGGTCGATCGGCGCCAGAGGGTCGCGGTCTTCAAGGGAAATGGCTCAGCATGGCTTCAACCGTTCATGAATCTTCTGTGCTCGAGGCGCTGAAGGTCGTCAAAGATCCGGACCTCCACCGCGATATCGTCAGCCTGGGGTTCGTCAAGGACATGCGGATCGACGGGGGTCGCGTTGCCTTCACGATCGAGCTGACGACGCCGGCCTGTCCGGTCAAAGATCAAATGCGCGACCAGGCCCGCGCGGCAGTGATGCAAGTGCCCGGCGTCAGCGGCGTCGACGTGACGATGACGGCGAGCGTGCGGTCAGCATCCGGCCCCGAGCTTGGGCGTGCCCCGATACCGGGCATCAAGAACGTGATCGCGGTGGGAGCTGGCAAAGGCGGGGTGGGGAAGACGACCGTCGCGGTCAATCTCGCGATCGCGCTGGCCCGATGCGGCAGCCGCGTCGGGATGCTGGACGGCGACATCTATGGCCCGAATGTGCCGATCATGCTCGGCCTGCAGACGCAACTGACAACCGACGGCCAGAAGATCGTGCCGGCCGAGAAGTACGGGCTGCAGGTGGTGTCGATGGGATTCCTGACCGGCGACGAGGCCCCCGTCATCTGGCGTGGTCCGATGCTCCACGGCGTCATCACGCAGTTCTTTCGCGAGGTGCGATGGACCGAGCTCGACTATCTCGTCGTCGATATGCCGCCGGGCACGGGGGACGTGGCCCTGAGTCTCAGTCAGGTCGTTCCCGTCGCCGGCGCGATCGTCGTGACGACGCCGCAGACGGTGGCCCTGGCCGACAGCCGCCGGGCGGTGCGCATGTATCAGAAGCTGAATGTTCCCGTGCTCGGCATCGTCGAGAACATGAGTCATTTCGTTTGCCCGAGCTGCCGGCACGAGAGCGACATCTTCGGCAAAGGTGGTGGAGAGCGAGTCGCCGAGCAACTGGGTATCCCGTTTCTAGGCCGCATTCCAATCTACCAGCCGATTCGGATCGGCGGCGACACCGGCGTGCCAATCACGATCGCCGAACCGGATTCGGCGGCCGCACGAGCCTTCCTCTCGGCTGCCGAACAAGCCGCAGCGCAGGTGTCGATTGCCAGCTATCGAAAACCTGTTCCGCTGGCGCCGGTCAGCTGAGCGCATTTCCTCTCCTCCGCGTCTCATCCGGTTTTCATATGCGTGTGGGTTCGTGCTCGATTCTTTTCTTGATGGTTCTCGCTTTGACGGCTTGCGGCGGCCTTGAAAGGGCTGCACCTCCCCGCGCATCCGTATCCGAGAAGCTGCTCGATCCCTACCTGAAGATTGGGGAAGCGCTCGCGCGTGACGAAATCGGACACGTCAAAGAGGCCGCCACCGACCTGTCACATGAGGCAGAAGAGGTCTCGCCGGCTGCGGGCGCCGTGGCCAGACACGCGCGGCTGCTGCACGCCGCGTCCGATTTGACGACAGCGCGGCGACGCTTCGGAGATCTCTCCGAGGCGCTCGTGTCGTACCTCGACTCCAATGGACTTGCGCCCGGCGCGGCCGTGAAGATCGCGCTTTGTCCGATGCTGAAGAAGCCCTGGCTGCAGAAGGCCGGACCGCTTCGGAATCCGTACTACGGAAGCGAGATGTTGGGTTGCGGTGAGTTTCGCAAGTGACTCAGCGGGCGCCTGACGGTCGCGCCAGCGCTCTCATGGCCGCGGCCCCGAGCACCGGGCCGGGAATCAGCAGGAGGAAGACCCCTCGCCAGCCGAATGCATCGGCGGCGGTGGAGACCAGGCGGATTGAGATGATTGATCTACCACAGAGGGCACAGAGCATACAGAGTCGAAGATCTTTCTGGAGTTCTCTCTGTGCGCTCTGTGCCCTCTGTGGTGAATCAGGTCTTCTTCGGCATCGTGATCCACTACAGCGGGCACGGAGAACCTCCGCGACGTAGCCCCCGCCTGGAGCGTCCATCGTCGCCTGGTAGCGCGTCGCGCGCGAGAACCGTGCCTCCACGGCACCCTGTACGTGACAACCACCGATGGATCTCGCGTATTCGAAACGGACGCTCGACAACGGACTCGACGTCATCGTTCACGAGGACCACGGTTTGCCGATTATCGCGCTGAACGTGTGGTACCACGTCGGCTCGAAGAATGAGCGTCTCGGACATACGGGATTCGCCCATCTGTTCGAGCACCTGATGTTCGAGGGCTCCGAGCACCACGATCGCGGCTATTTCAGGCCCTTGCAGGAAGCCGGCGCGTCGGTGAACGGCTCGACGAACACGGACCGCACGAACTATTGGGAAGTCGTTCCGGCCAACGCGCTCGAGCTCGCCCTCTGGATGGAATCCGATCGAATGGGGTACCTGCTTCCGGCCCTGACGCCAGAGAAGTTCGAGAATCAACGCGAAGTTGTGCTCAACGAGCGGCGGCAGAACTACGAGAATCGGCCGTACGGACGTGCCACGATGGCCATCGTCGCAGAGCTATATTCCCCCCAGCATCCGTATCACTGGGCGACGATAGGAGCCGGGGAGGACATCCGAGCCGCGACGATCGAGGAGGCACAAGATTTTTTCCGCGCCTACTATCATCCCGGCAACGCCAGCCTGGTCGTTGCCGGAGACGTCTCGACATCGCGGGGGTTCGATCTCGCCGAGGACTACTTCGGGACGATAGAGCGTGGTCCTTCGGTCCCGCCCGTCAGCGTGCCTTTCGAGGGCGGGATGCCCGAGGGGGAGCGGCGGATCGTTCTCGGCGATCGCGTCGAGCTGGCGCGCCTATATCTCGCGTGGCGATCACCGGCCCTGTTCGCCGACGGAGACGCGGAGATGGACTTGCTGACCGACGTGCTCGCCAACGGCAAGACCTCGCGCTTGTATCGATCGCTCGTGTACGAGCGGAAGATCGCGACGGATGTTGCGGCGGTGCAGCAATCTCGCGAGCTGTCCGGCTTCGTGCAAATCGTGGCCACCGCGGCGCCGCCGCATTCGCTCGACGAGCTGGACGCCGCGATCAGCGAGCACGTCGATCGACTGACAAGTGAAGGGCCGGCCGACGAGGAACTCGAGCGGACGCGAGTGCAGATCGAGGCGCAGTTCACCTACCGCCTGCAGCATGTCGGGGGGTTTGGTGGCAAGTCGGACCAGCTCAACGCGTACAACGTCTTCCTGGGAGATCCGGGCAGCTTCGGTCGGGACCTGGCGAGGTATCTCGCCGCCACCCGTGAATCGATCAGGGCCACGGCCGCGGAGTGGCTGCGGCGCGACCGACGTGTCGCGCTCAGCATCGTGCCGCGGACCCAGATGAATCTGGCCGTTGCCGGCTCCGAGCCGGTGGTGATTGCCTGATGCTCGTCGATCGATCGACGGTTCCGCTTCTTGGATCGCGGCCGAGCTACCGGTTCCCTCCAGTCGACAAGCAGACGCTGCCGAATGGAGTCGCCGTCTGGACCATCGAGCATCACGATCTGCCGGTTGTCGCTTTCACCTTGCTGTTTCCGGTCGGATCGGCAAGCGACCCGCCGCCGCGTCCCGGTCTCGCCGCCCTGACGGCCGACATGCTGGACGAAGGCACCGGTGATTGGTCGGCTATCGAGGTTCACGACGCGCTGGCGCGCCTCGGCGCGCAGTTCATCATCGAGGTTGGATTCGATTCGCTGGTCATGCAGCTGAAGACGCTCGCGCGCTTCACTGAACGCGCCCTGCGCCTGTTGGCCGATATCGTGCTCGGTCCGCGATTCGATCCGGTGGATCTCGAGCGAGTTCGCGATCTGCGGTTGAACCGCCTGGTGACGCTGCGCGATCTTCCCCCGGCTCTTGCCGAGCGCACGCTCGCGCGGGCGCTCTATCAGGATCATCCATACGGACATGTGCCCCTCGGAACGGAGGCGGCGCTCCGCGCCATCGACGTCGGTGAGGTGCGAGAGTTCTATGAAACGAAATATCTGTCAGGCGACCCTACTCTGATCGTCGTCGGCGACGTCGTACCTGACGAGATCGCGCGCGCGGCCATGGATGCCTTTGGCGAGTGGCCACGAGGCGAAAGATCCCCCGGGCCACCCGCAGCGGAACCCCTGGTGGTCGCGCCGGATCGGCTCGTTCTGCTCGATCGACCATCTGCACCGCAGTCGGAGCTTCGCATCGGCGCCGTAGCGGCGCCGCGTTCGACGCCTGACTACTTCGCGATGCTGGTGCTCAACATGATTCTCGGCGGTCAATTCACGAGTCGGCTGAACACGACGTTGCGGCAGACGAAAGGGTACACATATGGCGTCCGGTCGGTGTTCGACTTCCGCCGCCAGCGTGGGCCGTTCGTCGTCGATACCAGCGTTCGAACCGACGCGACCGCGGAATCCATCTCGGAAGTCCTCGCCGAGATGCACGGCATCCTGGGCGATCGCCCGGTGTCAGATGCCGAGCTGGATGCCGCCCGCGCGGCTCTGACGCGCGGCTATCTGCGGAACTTCGAGACCGCGGACCAGCTCGCGCACGCGGCGGTGCAGCTCGCGCTCTACGAGCTGCCCGAGACCTACTTCGATGAGTTCGTTCCACACGTGAACGACGTCGATCGCGATGCCGTCGAGCGTGCGGCGGCGACGTACTTTGCCGCGGCACGAATCGCGACAGTCGTGGTCGGCGACAAGGATCGGGTGCGCGATTCGCTGACGGCGCTTGGCCTCGGTGCGCCGGCCGAAATCGACGCGGCCGAGGTGACCTGAGGGAGCACCTCGAGAACCGCCGCCAGTTCGGGAAAGTTCTGCTCGAAACGTGATGAGCGAAAACGGTCTGGATGGCGTGTTGTAGACTAGCGTGACGGCCACACGCCAGGAGCTTCGCCCGCGTCAGCATCAGCGTGTTCGGGATGATGGCTGTAATCGCGGCCATGTTGGCCGGCGCCGCGATCTGGCTGGTCCTGACCGATCCCGTGACCGTCGTCGATGCGGTGAACGAAGGGAATATTTCGCCGCTCGTCCGTGAGCTGGCGGGGGTTATCTACCGGGCGCTCAGCAGCCTCATGAAGTACCTCTGAGGCCTACATTCCGAGCACCCGCCTCATCGTGCTGCCGAGGCGCATCGACGAGGTGGCGTCGAAGAAATCTGGTCAGCACGAACCCGTCGACCCACTTGAACGGCGTCACGCCGGTGCTGTAATGCCCGCACGGCAGCGCCGCCACCTCACAGGGAACATCGAGTCGGCGGAACTCCCGTATCAGCAACTTCGAGAGCCGAACCGGAAAGGTCAGGTCATAGCGCGCGTAGACGAGGAGCGTCTGCTTGTCCCGAAGCCGGGAGACGAACGGCTGCGGGCTGATGGGCAGCCACAGCCGTCTCAGATCCTCGAGTGTGATGTGGTCATCGAGTCCCGCGCGCACGTGCGCGGTCGAGAGCCCCTGCCAGACGACGTCGGCAAAGAACGGCGAGACGTGGTTCAGCGCCGCGGCGGAAATCAGAGGCTCGTGCGCGGCCGTCAGGCACGCGAGACAGGAGCCCAGGCTGGTGCCCAGAATGCCGATTCGGTCGTAGCCCTCGAGGTGCAGCCACGCGACAGCGCGCCGCGCATCGAGCACGGCCTGCCGACACGCTTGAAGCGTCCGGCCGATATTCGCGCTGACGATGAAGTCGGCACGACGGAGCCCCGACGGCATCCGCTCCTCGTGATAAGGGAGCGTGAGGCGCAGGGCCGTCAAGCCGAATCGCCCGAGCAGGCGGCAGAGCCCGACGTGGCCGTCCGGATCGGCGTTCCATTGCGGCAAGACGAGGACCGCCGCCCGATCGCCGGCGGTCGACCCGCGCGCGCGAAACAGCCGCCCGTATACCGTGTTGTTCTCTTCGTGCGGCGTCAGAAGCGCGCTTCGAAAGGTCAACACGTCGGCGGCAAGTCGAGAGTCGGAGGCGGGTGTGACCGCGTAGAACTGGTCGCTTGCCGACAGCACGCCTTCCACCCACCGTCCGATGCTGTCGATCGGCGGAACATCCGAAGAAGAGCTGTCGAGAGGCAGCCAGTCGAGCCCCCATTCGAAGGGACGTACAACGCGGTCTTTCGTGACCGATGCCAGACGTCGCTCCCACGCGTGAAAGATTGAGCCGAGCATGAATGGAGGTCCGCACCGTGCTCACGAGCGCTGATTCGCCAGCACGGGCAGTCGGAAATGCTACCATGCTGCGAAAGAATCTCGACCGCAGCTGACTCGTTCCTGATCGCAAGACGAGGCGACTCACCCGAACACCCTGCGGTAGACGTCTGCGGCCAGCGGCTCGCGCAGTACGAGCCGCATTCGCTGCCCGTGCATCCAACACTAGGTCTGCAGTGTCGCCTCGATCAGGGCGGCGGTCGCGAGCAGGCGCCGTGTTGCTCCTCGGTGCCCGACAATCTGCAATCCCACCGGCAGCCGGTCGGAGGTGACGCCGATGGGGATCGTGATCGCGGGATGGCCTGTCAGGTTGAAGAGCTGCGTCATCCGCAGCAGCATGCTCCGCACGGCTTGGCGACCGGCCCCGACCTGCACGGTGGTCGCGCCGATTGGCGGCGCCTGAATTGGCAGCGTCGGCAGGATCAGGGCATCGCGCTCGTCCAACACCTCTGCGACTTCATGGCGCAAGACCTCGCGCCCTTTCAACGCGCGCGCGTAGTCTTCCGCGAGCACATATCGCGCCACTTCCAACCGCTCCCGCACGCGCTCTGTGTAGTCGTGCGGCCGCGCGTCGAGCATCGGCGCGTGGTAGGCGGCGGCCTCCGTGCACACGATGTGGTCATAGACAGGGCTGATGTCGCGGGCATGGGGGATGGAGACCTCGTCGATGACCAGGCCCGAACCTTGCAGCCGGGCCACAACCTCGTCGAAACGAGCCCTGATCTCCTCGTCCAGCGTCTCGAAGAAATACGCGCGAGGGAGCCCGAGGCGCCGGTGTGAGCTCGTCTCGATCTGCGCATCAGCGGTGACCGCGATAACTTCCCAGATGAGGCGCGCGTCCGCGACGCTGCGCGCGAGCGGTCCCACGTGATCGAGCGTCTGACTGAGCGGTACGACGCCCTCACAGGGGACCTCACCGTAGGTCGGTTTGAGCCCCACCGTGCCGCACGCGGCGGCGGGAATGCGGATGGAGCCGCCCGTGTCCGTTCCGATGGAAGCCATGCACATCCCCGTGGCGACGGCCGCAGCGGAGCCCCCGCTCGATCCTCCTGGCGATCGGGTCGGATCATGCGGATTTCGCACGGGACCAAACGCCGAGTCGTCGCTCGTCGTTCCGTACGCGAATTCGTGGAGATTGCATTTGCCGATGATGACCGCGCCCGCCCGCTTCAGCGCCGTGACGAGCGGGGCGTCAGCGGAGGCGATATGCCCGCTTCGTACTCTGGAGGCTGCCGTGGTCGGTTGCCCGGCGACATCGATGAGGTCTTTGATGGACATGGGGATGCCGTGAAGCGCTCCGCGGCCGTGGCCGCCAGCGAGCTCCTCGTCCCGCTTGGCCGCGTCGCGTCGGGCTGAATCACCTGTCACGGTGATGAACGCATTGAGCTCCGGGTCACGGCGGTCGATCTCGGCAAGGCATGCCTCGACCAGTTCGGCGGAGGACACCCGCCGCGACGCGACGAGCGGCGCAAGCTGTTCGATGGTGAGGGTGTTGTAGGACGTCACTGGCCGTCCGTCCCCGCGCCACGCGCGCGACTGTCTGGTGCCGGCTCGCTCCGACCGTCGCCTGGCACGGTCGGGTCGTTCCAGTCGGCGGCGCGCAAGGCACGGGTCTGTCGCGCGAGCGCTTCCAGCAACGGGCGGATGTGCCCGAGGCCGCGCTGCTCAGCGTCCCGGATGGCCCTCTCCAGCCATTCGTCAACGTTCATTGGGCCTCTCCGTCCGTGCAAGGTCAAGGAGGCTCCGAACGGCGGTGCCCGTTGCACGCGCCGTTGGTATGATCGCCAAGTCGATCGGGTAGCGCAAGCCGAGCGGCACGCCCGATTCCCGTCTCACGCGGACAACGATCCGGGCGGCGCGCCGCGGTAGGCGTTACCGTTTCACCGACACGGCCAGGCCATCCCGCAGCGGCACGAGACTGGTTGCCACGCGAGTGTCGGAAGCCAGCCGCTCATTGTAGACCCGGATGGCGTGCGTGAGCTCGGGCGCGCGCCGCGGTGGATCAACGAAGCCAGTGACGACTTCGCCGTCCCACAGAATGTTGTCGGTAATGAGAACGCCGCCCGGGCGCAGCAGCGCGATCAGACGGTCGAGCAGGGGCAGGTATTGCAGCTTGTCGCCGTCCTGGAACACGAGGTCGAAGGGGCCAGCCACTTTCGCGAGCAGACGCGCGGCGTCGCCGGTCAGGACGGCCGCGCGCTCGGCAACCCCTGCACGCTCGAAGTTCGTGGTGGCTGTGGCGGCGCGATCCTCGCGAATCTCAAGCGTGAGCAACAGGCCGTCTGGTGGCAGCGCGCGCGCGAGCCAGATCCCGGAGTATCCGATGGCCGTGCCGATCTCCAGGATGCGCCGTGCCCCAACCGCGCGGGCCATGACCTGCAGGAAGGCTCCCACTTCGGCGTCGATCAAGGGCAGCCCCGCGGCCCGGCCCTCATGCGCGATGGCGTCGAGGATCGGATCGTTGAGGTGGTTCAGCGACGCGAGGTACTCCTCGATCCCAGATGGTACGATGGCGCCCATACCTCGCGCGACCCTCCGGATCCGGCGCGGCTGAATCCGCGCCGGCTGTCTCGGGCATTGTAGGCATTTCGGTGCGGCATACGAAAATCATCGCGACGGTCGGCCCGGCAAGCAGCGCGCCCGAGACGCTCGATGATCTCATTGGCGCCGGCGTCGACATCTTCCGATTGAACTTCTCTCACGGCACGAGAACGACGCATGAGGCGACGTTTCGGCGGATTCGAGACGCCGCCAACCGTGCCGAACGCACCGTCGCGATCATGCAGGATCTCAGCGGTCCGAAGATCCGCATCGGCACCCTCGTCGACGGACGTCCTCTGGCGCTCAAGCCCAGGGATTCACTCCGGATCGGCACCGGCGAGTTCGTCGGCGTGCCCGGGCGGGTATCGACGACATACGCCGAACTGGCGCGGTCCGTGCGCCCCGGCGATCGTCTGTTGCTCGACGATGGTCGCATCGAGCTGCAAGTGGAGGAAACCGACGGCACCGAAATCGTGACGCGGGTCGTGGAAGGCGGCGAGCTCGCCGAGCACAAGGGGATCAGCGCGCCGGGCGTGACGCTTCCCGCCTCGGCCCTGACCACGAAGGACGTCGACGACCTGAAATGGGGGATCGTGCTCGGCGTCGACATGGTGGCGGTCAGCTTCGTCCGGTCCGCGGCCGATTTGGCGCGCGTCCACGACATCGCCGCGGCTGCTGGCACGGCCACGTTGCCGCTCGTGGCGAAAATCGAGCGTCCTGACGCGGTGGCGAACATCGATGACATCCTTGGTGCGTGCGACGCCGTCATGGTCGCCCGGGGCGACCTCGGGCTGGAGATGCCGCTCGAGCGAGTACCGCGGATCCAGAAAGAGATCACGCGACGGGCGCGGGCACGCGGCATCCCGGTGATCGTCGCGACGCAGGTGCTGGAATCGATGCGGACCGAGCCCCGTCCCACGCGTGCGGAAGTGAGCGACGCCGCCAATGCCGTCGACGATGGCGTCGACGCGATCATGCTGGCGGGCGAAACCGCGATCGGAGTGTTTCCCGCACGATCCGTGCAAGTGCTCGACGTCATCATCCGCGAAGCCGAGTCGATGCTGCCGCCAGCCAGCGCCACGATGCTTCCCGTCGAGGGGGAGGCCCATGGACGCGCGCTCTGCGAGGCCGCGGTCACGCTTGCCACGAGCGGCCACGCCGACGCAATCGTGGCGGTCACGCGGGGCGGCCGAACCGCGCGTTCGCTGTCCGCCCTGAGGCCACGAGCGCCCATCTACGCGGCGACCGCCGATCAGAGCACCGCTAATGCCCTCACGCTCTACTGGGGCGTCACGCCGGTCGTATCCGAAATCCCCGACGATGTCGAGTCGGCTGGCGCGCTGATGGAGCAGCAGTTGCTCGCCCGCGGCGCCCTGCCGCCCGGCGCCGTCGTGGTCCTTGTGAGCATCTCACCCGATCTGAGCAGACCCGGCGCCAATTTCCTCAAAGTGCACCGCCTGGGTGCGTCGACCTAGGACCGGGCCGCAGTCCTCCGGCTGTACCCGTAGAGCAGGGCGCCAACGAGGAGAATGACCGCCGCCTGCACTGCGAGATTCGCCTCGTAGTTGACGACGTTTTCGGTCCCGGACGGTGGGATGAACAACAGGAAAAGCGAGATCGCGGTGGCGAGAAACCCCAGGCCGGCCACGAGCAAGAGTCCCGGGCGACCGCCCGGCACGAGCATCCCAGCACCGGCGGCCGGCCGATCGAGTCGCCGCAGCCGAACGAGCGCGAGGAACAAGTACAGATATGGCACGAAGTAGATGAGGATCGTCAGGTTGACCATGATGTCGTAGGCTTCCTGGATGGTCGTCTGCGAGCCGGTAAAGGTGAGGAATACGCTCGCGAAGAAGATGAGTGTCGAGGTGACGCCTTGAACGATCAGCGCCACATGGGGCGTACGATAGCGGTCATGCAAGCGCGCGAACATGCGCGGCAGCACGCTGTCGAGGCCCGCGGCAAACGGGACGCGCGCGGCGCCGGCCGTCCACGAGCTCGTGCCCGCGAGCGCCCCGATGGCGAGAAGCGCACCGGTCAGACCACCCAGACCCGCCACTCCGATTCGTCCTGAGACGATGTCGACCGCGTCGGTGATCCCGCTGCGTTCGGCGAGTGCCGAGCCGGGGACCGCGACCAGGACCGACGCCGACCCCAGCATGTAGATGAGGGTGACCGCGACGCCCGAGATGAGGACGCCCGCAGGTATCGTCCGCCGCGCGTTCTTCACTTCCTGCCCGACGAACGACGTGATCTCGAAGCCGGAGAACGCGAAGCACATGGCGGACCAGAGGCTGAGCGTGCTGAAGAAGTCCTCGCGCGGAACGAGCTCGCGGGGCGCGAACGACGTCGCGGATCCGAACCGCGCGAACGCCACCACGCCCGCGCCGATCAGGAGCACGGCAGGAACCCAGGTGGCCACCGCGCCGACGTTCTGGAGCCACTTGCCGGTTCGAAGGCCGATGATGTTGATCGCCACGCAGATCCACAAGCCGAGCAGCACGAAGGTCACCGAATACGCGCGGCTCTCGGCGAGCCCCTGGTACTGCTCGCCGAAGAGGGCCAGGGCGTTCGCGGCGCCGAAGAGCAGCAGCGACGGAAAGTAGAACAGATTGTTCACCCACAGACACCAGCCGCAGATGAACCCGTGCAGCGAGCCAAAGGCGCGGCGCGTCCAGACGTACAGCCCGCCCTGGTCCGGGTACCGGCTCGAGAGCTCGACGAGGGCGGCGGCGAGCGGCAGGAAGAACGCCCCCGACGCCAGCAGCCACAACGTCACGGACGGGGCGCCGACGCGCGCGCCACGCGCGATCCAGCGCAGGCCGACGACCGCGACGATGTTCATCAGCACGACGTCCCAGAGGCCGAGTGCCTTGATGAAATCGGCTGGACGAGGGCGCGCGTCCATGTTGTTTACGCGCCATCCCTGGCGCTGCCGTCCTGGGATTTCGTGGGAATCGATGCCCCTTCGAGATGGGTCTTGAGTGAACGCAATGACGACTTCCAGCCGGGCGTGATCACCGCGTAGTAGCGGTTCCACCGGACGCCGTCTTCGTGGCCCGTCTGCCTTACCTGGAGCAGCACGTCGCTTCCCTCGGGTCTGCAGCGCACGTCGAGCCCCATGGGTCCGATCGGGTCGCCTTCGGGCGGAATCCAGTAGCAATCCGCGACGAAGAACGCCTCGCCGGCTATGAATTCCACGATGGTCCCGTGAAAGACGCCGCCAAGAGGTCCGAGCACCTCGTCGCAAAATCTCGTCGCCTCCCATTCCACGGCGTAGACGCCGAGCGAGCAGGGCGTCGTGACCGACCGGATGATCTGCCACCACTCGCGAAGATCCGAAGGATCGAAGAACGCGGCGATAACCCGCGAAGGTGTGGAAGCGATGCGCAGCGAGTGCTCGAATGGGGCGCGGCTGGCCTTCGCCATGGCGTGATCCTCCGCGAGGCGGGAACCTGCCGGCAGACCTTCACGGCGATCCTCCCGGCCATGGTCGCCGGGGAGGGGCGCCGGACTCGGGCGCCGCGGGCGGTCCGCTGAGCGTGCGGATGGAGTGAATGATACAGTCTTCCTTGATGCTCCAACAGCCACTCGCATATCTGGACCAGCCGTTTCTCGAAAGCGAAGAGGCCCGTCCCCTGCGAATCCTGGCGGAGTACCTCGAGCCGCTCAGCCGGTTCAAGGAGCACAACGTTCAGGATACCGTCGTCTTTTTCGGATCCGCTCGCGTTCACAGCCGGCTTCGCGCCGAGCGCGCGCTCCAGCGCCTGACGTCGCGTCACGCGATGGATCGTCAGAAGGAGTACAAGCCACTGCTCAGGCGCCGGAAAAAGGCGGTCCAGTGGTCGCGCTACTACGAGGAGGCGCGCGAGCTCGCGCGGCTGCTCACGACCTGGAGCCTGACCCTCGAGAGTCCCCACCACCGATTCGTCGTGTGTTCGGGCGGAGGTCCGGGCATCATGGAGGCCGCCAACCGCGGCGCGCGCGACGCCGGCGGGAAGACGATCGGTCTCAACATTCGCCTGCCCTACGAACAGGGCCCCAACCGGTACATCAGCGAGGGCCTGCATTTCGAGTTTCATTACTTCTTCATGCGAAAGTTCTGGTTCGCGTACCTCGCAAAGGCGCTCGTGATTTTTCCGGGCGGATTCGGAACACTCGACGAGCTCTTCGAGATTCTCACCCTGACCCAGACGCAGAAGCTCTCGAAACAGGTCGGCGTCATTCTCTACGACGCGAAATACTGGGACCAGATCCTCAGGTTTCGTCCGCTCGTTGATTGGGGCGCCATCGAGGAACACGACCTGTCGTTCATGCACTGGGCGGACAGTCCGGAGGAAGCGTTCCTGCACCTGCGCGATCACCTGATCAAATACCATCTGGTTCCGGCGACGCCGCAGGAGGAAAAGGCCCCCGGTATTGCGAAAACGCGTGGCTGAATGGGCACCCAGGCTGGAACGGACTCCGCCGCGCTTGCCTTGCGTGCCAAGACCTTGGCTGCAAGGGATGTCTTGAGGAGGACCATCGCCATGTCGCCTGAGGAACGTCGCCAGAAGATCGAGCGCTACAAAGACGGCTACCAGGTTGTCGCGAACGCGCTCGTCGGCATGACCGACACGGAGCTCGATGTGCATCCCGCGCCGGGCAAGTGGTCGGCTCGGGAGATCGTCCACCATCTCGCGGACAGCGAGATGACGGCGGCCGTGCGATTACGCCTCCTGATCGCCGAAGATCACCCGACCATTCATGGATACGACCAGGACGAGTATGCGCGGAAGCTGTACTACGATCGGCCGTACGAAGCTTCGCTGGAGGCTTTCCAGGCGGCACGGGCCGTGACCGCCCAGCTCCTCGACCGAATGACTGACGCGGAGTGGCTGCGCGAAGGCGCGCACACCGAGAGCGGACGGTATTCGGCCGAACGCTGGCTCGAGATCTACGCCGAGCACGCACACAAGCACGCGGAGCAGATCAGTCGGGCGCGCGCCGCGGCGCCGAAACACTTCTAGGCCCGAACGGCAGTGGTCGACACTGGATACCCAAGCCAAGGACTGCGCCCTTGTTATCGTGGCGCAACCGGTGAGGCTGTCGTCTCGAGTTGTGAAGTGTCAGGGCTGACGCGTACAGAGTTCTCGTGATGAGCCGCGGGACGGTTCAATACAGCAAGTAGCTTTCGCGCAGCCGCGTGAAAGCGGCCTCACCCTCCGACCACGATTCAGCGATTGCGTCGGGGCTCGCGCCTGCCTCGATGTCCCGTCGAAGCGCATTCGACCCGTACAGAATGTCGATGGGCTGTTTGTCGAATTCATACTCGTACGGGGGAGGACGCCAGCCGAATCGATCCGGTGCGGCCTGGCGAAAGGCGTCGACGAGCACGATGGCCGTTCGGACCGGCCGGAAGCGCGCGCGATCGAGCACGTGGATCTGGCAGCCTCCGCAGAGCTGTTTCGCGTGTTTCTGGAAGGTGGGCTCGAAGTACGCGGGCCGGAAGTGGACGGCGGGCGAACCCGACGCATTCAGGCGGTCCGCGAGCCGCTCGGCGTCGATCCAGGGCGCGCCGACGAGCTCGAACGGTCGTGTCGTCCCGCGGCCTTCCGACAGGTTGGTGCCTTCGAACAACACACCTCCAGGATAGACGATGGCGCTGTCGAGCGTGGGGAGGTTGGGTGAGGGCATGACCCAGGGCACCCCGGTCTCGTCGCCGTACATCGAGCGCGTCCAGCCGCTCACCGACACAACGTCGAGGTCAGCGCCTATTCCGAACGCCTCATTGAACAGCCGCGCCAGCTCGCCCATGGTCATGCCATGCCGAAGCGGGATCGGGAACTGCCCGACGAATGACGCGTACGCGGGATCGAGCATCGGACCTTCCACGGCCGTTCCGCCGATCGGGTTCGGACGATCGCACACCACGGCGGGGAGGCCATGCGCGCGACAGGCGCGCAGGCAGTTCGCCATCGTGTACATGTACGTGTACACCCGCGTACCGACATCCTGAAGATCGATGACGAGCAGGTCCAGGCCCCGCAGCATGTCGGCGGTCGGTTCCCTCGTCTCGCTGTAGAGCGAATAGACGGGCACGCGCCTGAGGGGATCGGCGCCGTGCCCCGTCTCAATCATGTTGTCCTGGACGTCCGAGCGGAATCCGTGCTGAGGCCCGAAGAGGGCGCCAAGGGTTGCGCCGCACTCGCCGAGTCGATCGGCGACGTGGCGAAAGCGTGCGTCGATCGAGGCGGGATTACAGACGAGACCGACCGTGACACCGCGCAGTCTGTCGGACCCGAACAGTTGATCCGAGCCGAGCTCGACGCTCATGGCCCAGGATTATAGGGCGCGCGAGCGGCCAACGGATTGGCCCGCCGGCCAACGGTTCGACCGCTCTTGACCCACGCTCAGCCAGCTCCGACGCGGAACGTCGCCGCGATTCCCTTGATTTCCCTGATCTTGGCCCGATCGAGCACCGGCCGGTCGATGTGGTGCGCTGGTTGCAGAGATTAACCCTCTTTTTTTCATTGCCCGTCGCAACATATGGCGCTCGACGGCCGTCCAACTTCCAGCATGCAGACTGACCGGGTGAGTGAGGCCTTGAAAGAGAGCGAGGACAAGTACCGATTCCTGACCGGCACGATGCGCGAAGGCGTAGCGGTCCACGAGCTGCTTTACGATCAATCGGGCCGCGCCATCGACTACCGCGTTCTGGACGTGAATCCCGCGTACGAACGTCTCTTGAACATTCCCGCTTCGCGCGCGATCGGCGCCAAGGCGTCGGAGCTGTACGGGACGGGAGAACCGCCTCTCCTCGACACCTACGCGCGCGTCGTCTCGACGGGCGCGCCCGCGGTGGTCGAGACCCACTTCGATCGGCTTCGCAAGCGCTTCAGGATCTCGGCGTTCTCGTCGCGTCCTCCGCGCTTCACCACGGTCTTTGAAGATACGACGCGCCAGCGCGAACGCGAGGCGCACTTCTGGCAGCGGCAGCGGATGGAAGCGATCGGGCGGCTGGCGGGCGGCGTCGCTCACGATCTGAACAATCTGCTCACCGCCATTCTCGGTTACGGAGAGCTTCTCCTCGACCAGCTGGACGAAGGCGATCCGCGGCGCGAGGACGTCGATCAAATCCGCAGTGCCGGCGAAAATGCAGCGGCCCTGACCAGACAGTTGCTCGCCTTCGGCCGTCGGCAGGTCCTCAACCCGGTCGTCCTTCGCTTGGACGAGACGGTCTCCGGCATGGAGAAGATGCTCAGACGTGTCGTTGGCGAAGCCGTCCGGCTCCGGATAGTGGCGGACCCCCATCAGGAGGCGGTCAAGGTCGACCCCGGTCAGGCCGAGCAGATCATCATGAACCTGGCCGTCAATGCGCGGGACGCGATGCCGCGCGGGGGCGAGCTCGTCATCGAGACCCGAAACGTGACGATTGGACCGGACGAGCCGGCAGTTGCGGGTCAGATGGATCCTGGCACCTACGGGCTGCTACGAATCGCTGACAGCGGCACGGGCATGAGCCCGGAGACGAAGGCGCACATCTTCGAGCCCTTCTTCACGACCAAAGAGCAGGGGAAGGGCACAGGTCTGGGGCTTTCGACCGTCTATGGGATCGTCAAGCAAAGCGGCGGGTACATCTGGGTCGAGAGCGAGCCCGATCAAGGCGCAGTCTTCAGTGTCTACCTGCCTGCAACCGCCGAGCGCCCCTCGTTGCGGACCGGACCGTCCGCGCCGCCCAGAGCGGTTGGAGGGGACGAGACGATCCTCCTCATCGAGGAACAGCCGGCGATCATGTCGATCGCGACCGAGACGCTTCAGCGGCGGGGTTATCGCGTGCTGCGGTCGACGGGCGGCGAGGACGCGTTGAGCGTCGCGAACTGCTGCAAGGGGCCGATTCACCTGGCGATTATTGACCCGATGATGCACGGCCCGGACGCCGCCGAGGTGATTGCACGGCTGCAGCGCGAGCGCCCACAATTGCGGGTGCTCTATGCGTCCGGCTACACCGTGCAGTTCAATCCGCAGGGTGTTCCCGATCCGTCGGCGCCGTTTCTTCAGAAACCCTTCACCGCCGCCGAGCTTTTGGGCAAGGTCCGGGAGACACTGAACGCCTGACCTGAACGGCTCACCCTGGGGGTTGCGAAATCGAAAATAGTTCTTCAAAGACGCGGTTTTCCTCTGGCGCGCGACCAAGTCTTCACGCTATGCTCTGCCTGCTTTCGTCCATTTCTCCCTTTCTGGGCAAGTAGCGAAGCCTCGCCTCAAACCGCCGAGTGACAAGACACTGCCGGGACAGGCGAACCTTCGCTACTAGCGATCGAGGCGGAAGGGGTCGGGATTACCCGGCCAGACGCCGGAGCTCGTCCGGCTTCAGAATGAAGACTCGGTGGCTGCGCAACGCGATCAGGCCGCTGCGCGAGATGCGGCCCAACACGCGGGTGACCGTCTCGCGACTGGTCCCAACCACCAGGGCAAGATCCTGGCGGGACAGCTCGAGCCCGGCAGCCGACGATGTACTTGTCTGCTCACCGGCCGATTCCAGCAGGAACCGCGCGATTCGCGAGGCGACCGGCGCCGAGCTGAACTCCGACGTCGTCTGCTCCGATCGACAGAGCATGGCCGCCAGGGCTTCCGCGACTCGATACGCCAGTTC
>JACPPN010000211.1 GCA_016190995.1 Acidobacteriota bacterium
AGCTTCGCTACGAGCCCGTTCAGGGTTACTCAGACGGGCTCCTAGTAACGAAGCCTCGACGCCACTGAGACGTCCATCCCACTCGTCGGCTTGAGGCGAAGCTTGGTTACGCTACTCCGCGCGCAGCGCGCCGATGAGCGGCGCCCGGAGCGCGGCGCGCGTGGCCACGGCAGACGATAGCAGCCCCGCCACGAACACCGCGAGCAGCAGCAACCAACCACCGGCCACCACCGGCAGCCGGCCGCCGCGATCAACGGCGGCGGGGGCGATGGCCACCAGAGCGCACAGCGTTCCAATCGCGAGACCCCAGCCGAGCAGCAAGACGTTTTCGGCGACGACGATGGCGAAGATGTGCGCCCGGCGGTATCCGACCGCGCCGAGCAGCGCCAGCTCGCGCCGCCGCTCCAGCACGTTCCGCAGCAGCACCGCCGCCACCCCCACGGTGCCGACGAGCAGCCCGAGTCCGCCGAGCGTCTGGAACGTCGAGAGGTACGTGTTCTCCACCGTGTGGAACTCGGCCAGCCGCTCGGTCGTCGGGACCGCGTCGGCGCCGAGGTCCGCAGCACCGTACTCGATCGCGGCTGCCACCTGGGCCGCGCGACCAGCCGGCGCCTCAACGAGGAGATACTGATACCCCACCCGTTCGGGGAACAGCTTCACGAAGCTCGCATCCGACATCAGCAGCTCGCCCTGGAAGATGCTGTCGGCCAGCGCGGCGACGAGACGCAGCCGCACGGGTCGGGCGCCGCGGTTGACGACAATGTCGTCGCCGAGCTTCTTGTGCAGCACGTAGGTCATCGAATTCGCGTCAGCAATGACTGGCACGCTGTCGCCCCCGGTGTCGCGGTTGAGCAGGAGCCACGGATTCGCGCGCTCGGCCTCGCTCGACGCCAGCGAGCTGTGGAAGGAGAAGCGGCCCGACTCGATGAACGTCCGGCTCGCGCCGAGAATGCGCGGGTTCCGTGGCTCGTACAGGTTCAAACAGCTCGCGTCGTCGCCCGGCAGCACGCGGAACGGCTCGATCGTGAGCTCGCCGAGCCCGCCGAGACCCAGCATCTCGCGGCCGTCGCGGCCGTTCGGATCGTGCACGACAGGCAGCAACAGCTCGACGAGCAACGGATAGCCGCCGACACCGGAATGCCGATCCGTCGCGGCTGGACCTTCGCGGCGGAACGCATCCACCGAGATGAGGATGAAGGTCGCCGACGCGATGGCGGCGACGGCGAGCACGCTTCGACCCGGACGATCGGCAGCATTGCGCAGGCCCAGCCGCGCCACGGGCCGCCAACCGTGCCCTTCGAGCGACCGGCGCGCCGGCTGCCGCAGCCTGAACGCCAGCAAGCACAGGCACGCCACGAGCAGCGCCGCTCCGGCGCCGAAGAAGGCGCCCGCCTGGCCGATCATGCCTGGGACGGTCGCCGCCATCAGGACCGAACCGACGGCGGCGAATCCAATCGCGGCGAACAATGCCATCTGAGCGGCCCGTGGTGCGAGTCCGGCTGCATTCGGGGCCGCCAGTGCGGCAGCCGCGCCGGGGACCCCGTTCGGCCGGCGACGCCTCACCCACCTCGGTGCCACGCCGGACTTCCACCACGGGCCGCTGGCCCTCGACGACGCCCCTTGCCTGCCGGCAGGCGCGTCACCGGCGAGCTGCCCCGCGAGCAGGCTGCGCTCCGAGAGTCGCGCCAGTCCTCGCAGCGTCCACCAGATGCACGCCATGGCCGCTGCTGCCGCTCCGGCCGCGCCTGTCATCAGCGACGCCGGCGAAACGTGAAGGCTCAGGGCCCTGGTCCCGACGGCGCCGGACCACCACGTGCGCAGGCCCGCCATCATGATGGCCCCGTAGACGACAGCGCCGGCGACGCCCAGCACGCTGCCGATCAGGGCCAGCAACAGCCCTTCCCCGGCAAACAGCCTCCGCACGGCGGCCGTCGTCAAGCCGACGGAGCGAAGCAAGCCGACCTCGCGCGCGCGCTGCTCGACGCCGAGCCTGAAGAACAGCGCCGCGAGCAGCAGCGCCGAGACGACAAGGAAGAAGCTGAAATACGTGAAGTACTCCCCGAAATCGGTGGCGCCGCGCGAGGCGGCCAATCCTTCGGCGCGAACATCGTGCACCGACAATCCCATGTCCAGCGGGTCCACCTTCGCGCGCAGCCGCATCGCGTACCGCTCCCGCGCCTCGGTCAGCGACTGACCAGGCTCGGTCACGATGCGGACCGACGTACGATCACCGTAGCGCGAGCGCCACAGCGCCTGCCCGACTTGCAGCGGGATGAAGGCCTTCGGGGTCGTGCGGTACTTGGTCCAGTAGTCTTCGTCGGTGCGACGGACACGCCCGAAGTCGATGGGAAACGGCGGATCCCAGTCGCCGAGGCTCTCCGCCTCCGTGATACCAGGATAGACCGGCGCGAGATCGCGATCGGCCGCGGCGCCCTCGATGGGCACGACCGCCGCGATCCGAACGTCGGCGCTTCGCGCCAGCAGGCGGCCAGGCTCTTCCCAGACGTAGTACTCCAGCGTCAGAGGATCGCCGGCCTTGACATCCAGATCGCGTGCCGCCCACTCGTTCAAGACGATCGGGGGAGGCACCGACGAACTATCCGGTGCGACCAGCGGCACGATCGAGCGCAGGTCCGTCGCCGTCACCAGCGAGTACGGCACCTGCCGGTCACGGCTCCGCAGCGTGTTGGCAAGATACGTCAGGACGGGCTGCGTCTTCATCGCCGTGCCGGCGGCGGCTTCATCGGCAGCGGTCGCCCGCGCCTCGTCGAGCAGGCCGGTTGAGCTTTCGACCGCGAGCACCCCTCGCGTCGCGGTGGAGCTCCGGTCGCCCTCGCGCGGTTCACGGTCGGCTCCGACGACCCGCACGGTCAAACCAAGATCGTCGAGCGCAGCCCGACGCTGGACGATCCCCGCCAGCAGCCCGTGGTCCAAGTCCGGCGTCGCACCGAGGCCGGCGAGGCGCCCCGCCAGGGTGCCAGATCCGCTTAGCGGTCGGTCCGACACGAGCAGCGCGTTCACGCGGCCCGCGACATCGAGGTCCTGCTGAAGCCGGTTCAGGGGCACGAACACGGCGCGCACGTTGCCCTGCTGTGGTCGCAGCGAGAAGTCGCCGAGGTCCGCGGGCCCGGCGATCCCGCGAACGGTCAGGCGCAGCGTCCGGCCGCGGTCTTCCTTGCGTCCGTGCAGGGAGTCGCCCGGAATCGCCGAGGGGCGCTCGACCCGCACCAAAACGCTGCGCCCCGGCCGAGCGCCGATCTCCGACGCGAGCGTCCGACTGAGGAGCGCGTCGCGTCCTTCCGGTCCGCGCCGGCCGGCGACCCGGTGAAACCGCCAGAATCGATCGTCGACGCCGTACACCTGCACGCGCGACGCACGCCGGCCGCTGGTCTCGTCGCTCACGACACCCTGCACCACGATCACCGGACAGATCCCATCGAATGACGAGGCGAATGCCGCGTCGGCGCGGAGGTCGTCGGCCAGCGCTTCGCGGAAGAATCGCGACGAGAGGACGAGACGGTCGGTCCGGCCCAACCGCTGAAGCACCAGATCGCGGAGGCTGCCGCGCACCGAGTCGCCCACGAGGAGCGCACCGGCCAGCACGGCGACCGCAGTCGCGACGCCCAGCACAACCGCTGCGTTGGTGCGCCAGTAGTAGACGAGCCCGCGGATCACGAGCCGGCTTGGCCGCATGTCTCTAAGGGAGACTCCTCTACGTCATCTCACCGGTGGGTTTGAGCTGGCGATCGACGAGCTCGAACCGGATCGGGAGCTTCGACGCGAGGTGCACGTTGTGCGTCACGACGATCAGGATCGTGTTCTGGCGCCGGTGGAGGTCCAGCAGCAGCGCCGCGACGTTCTCGGCCGACGCGCTATCGAGGTTTCCTGTGGGCTCGTCGCACAGCAGGAGCCTGGGATCGCGAATCAGCGCTCGCGCAATGGCCACTCGCTGCCGCTCGCCGCCCGACAGTTCGCGCGGCCGATGATCGATGCGATCGGTCAGGCCCACCTGCTCGATGAGCTCACGCGCGCGACGCGTGTCGTCCGCCGCGCGCGGCGCGACCAGCGTGGGGATCAGGACGTTTTCGAGCACCGTGCACTGCGGCAGCAGGCAGTGGTCCTGAAAGACGAAACCGACGGCCTTGTTGCGGAACGCCGCCACTTCGGAGGGGACGAGCAGAAACGGCTCGCGCCCGTCAAGCGTCACGGTGCCCGCGGTTGGCGGCTCGAGTGCGCCCAAGATGTACAGCAGCGAGCTCTTGCCGCTGCCCGACGGCCCCATGATGGCTGCCGCGTCGCCCGGCGCCAGCGCGAACGAGATGTCGGACAGCACCGGCAGCGGGCCGCGCGGTGTGGGGTACTCTTTGCTCAGATGAGAGACTTGCAGCAAGACGCTCCGCTCAGCGCGCTGCCACCGAGACCCGTCGCTCGGAGTCGCCGCCGGTCAGCGAACCGTAGACTCCGAGCAAGCGATCCGCGGAGCGCGCAATGCTGTAGTGGGCGCGAACGCCCTCGAAGCCGCGCTGGCCGAGGCGCTCGGCCTCTCGGCGGTCCTGCCACAGGGCGTACACCCCCTCGGCCAGCGCCGCGACGTCGTCGGGCGTGACGAGCACGCCGCCGCCGGTTCTCTCGACAATCTCGGTGAACGCGCCGCGGCGCGGCTGCACGACCGGGACGCCGCTGGCCATCGCTTCGAGGAGGAACACGCCCTTGGGTTCGTCGTAGGTCGCCGGCACTGAGAGCACGTCGAGCGAGCGCAGGAACGCCAGCTTGCCCTTTCGATCGACGGCGCCGCGATACGTGAACTCGCCCGCGAGCCCGGCCTTGTCGAGGCTGCGGCGCACGCCCTCGAGATACGATGCCTGCGCGCGAGCGAGATGCCCGGCGGCCTCGAGCCGCGCGCGCGCCCCGCCTGTACGGCGACGAAAGTGTTGATACGCGTCGGCCAGCACGTGCAGCCCCTTCTCGGGCGCGATGCGGGCAAAGTATCCGACGCGAAACACATCATCGACCGCACGGCGGCGCTCGTAGCCCGCGAGGGTGATGCCCAGCGGGACGACGGCCATGCGGCCCGGCGGAATCCGCAGCAGATCCGACATCACCGGCGCGTAATAGTTGCTCACGGCGATGAAGCGATCGACATCCGGCACCTGGCGACGAATCAGCTCGAGCGCCCGTTCACGGTACGGTTCAACGAGGCCGTCGAGAAACAGATCCTCGCCCTGCAGGGTGCAGCAGATCGGGCACTTCAACACCTCTCCCAGCGGCGCGGCGAGCCCGATGAGCAGCGAGTTCGGCAGATTGACGACGTCGGGCACAGGTTCATCCGCGAGCCATTCGAGCAGTTTCTCGTATTCCTTGCGGAGCACGCCCCGTTCGCCTTCGAGCATCGAGATCGTCAGGTCGCCGAGGAGCTTGGGATCGGTGGCGAGCGAACGGCTCGCGAACGCCCTGATTACGCGGGGTGAGTCCCACGCGCGATCGAGGAACCGCGGCGTCTTGCGGAAGAGCGGGACGTGCTGCTGGAGGTAGACGCTGATCCCGCCAAATAGCACCTGATCCCGGCTGACGTTCGCCTCGTCGGTCGTGGTCGGCGTGTAGAGAGGAACGAGCGTCACGTCGTGGCCGCGGGCGAGCAGCTCCGCCGAAAGCGCGTTGTCGCGGGAGCAGCTCCCGCAATACATGCCCGCCGCGCCCGCCGTGATCGACAGGATCTTCATCGCCTACAGCTCGGCGGACTGGAAGGCGCGGGCTCGGAACAGGAAGTCGATGAGGTTGCCTTCGTGCGGCTGGAACCAGTTCAACTGCGTCGTCGGGACCGGACCGAGGTTGAGGCGATCGATCTGGACAGCGTCGAGAAGGCGTTGCCGGAGCTCAGGCTGGCACGTCATCGCCGTGCACACCAGCGTCGGCCCGATCGCGTCCACCATCGTCGCCTCGGGGCACTCGACGACCGTCACGAACGGGAACATGTACTCCTTCTTCGCGATCGCAGCGTCAGGCGACGCGCAGTGCACGACGGTCGGCAACAGGTAGTCGGCTCGGCCCTGCCGGACGATGCGCGGGCCGTCACGATACTGGGCAGTGACGTCGGTCGCGCCAGGGGCCTGCAGGTCGGCGTCGATGGCCTGCGAGATGGCGTCCGCCGCGCCCGGTACGGTGAAGGCGGCGAGGCTCGCGTCGGGATGATCGGGAGGCAGCGGCCGCACGGCGGCGAGCCGGCGCGCCAGCGCCGCGGCTATCTCTCGCGTGTGACGGCTCGCCCAGATGCCCGAGCAGTTGATGCAGCTCCGGCCGCTGTTGCTGAACACGCTGTCGACCATCACGTCGAGAAACTGCTCCCACCGATCAACCTGATCGTCGCCCAGGAGAATCTTCGAGAAGCCGGGGCCGTGCGCCTGCACTTTCGGACTGCCCCGGTAGCGATCCACTGTAGCGGTGCCGCCGAAGATCAGGTTTCGGCCGCAGTTCTCGAGCACCGCGGCGCCGACGTCGCCCTCGCCCGGGTACACGGAGATGGCCGCGCGCGGGATGCCCGCCTGGAAGAAGGCCTCCGCCATCCGGTACGGCGTCCACGGTTCCTGCGGGCCCGGTTTGAGGACCAGGCCGATCTGCAGTGAAATGATGGGCAGCCACAGCGTGTGCACGCCGGGCGAGTTCGACGGCAGCACGAGACCCACTACGGGACTTTGCACCTGGAAGCTCACGGGCACGCCGCGCTCCTCGCCGTGGCCGCGCGAGAGCACATCGAACGCCAGGCCGCGCGTCAGCGCTGTGAGAATGCCGCGCATCTCGGCCAGCACGAATGCGTTCTTCTTCATGTTCGCGCGGCACATGCGCTCCGGCAGACCCGTGCTGGCCGACTGCGCGCGCACGAACTCGTCCGGCGTCTCGGTGAGGTCGCCCATCGGGAGCGTGGCGTTCATGTACAGCTCGCCGGCCCGGGCGGCGCGCGCCACGAGCTCGTCCATCGGGATCCGGCGCAGCACGTCGCGCGCGCGCTGGGCTTGGCGCATGTCGCGGGCGATCAGACCGCCGTTGGCGCGGCTGACGCTCGCGATCGGCTCGCCGGTCAGGAAGTGCACGACCGGGTCGACGTCCAGGCTCGTGTACGGCTCACCCCAGCGGAGCACGGGAAGATGCAGCCTGTCGGTTCGCACTCAGTACACTCCGACGGTGGTCGTCGCCGCGACGCCGCGGTACGGGCGTACACCGCTGATGCCGTCCCAGGGGTAGAGATCACACGGCGGCTCACGCTCGCCCTCGTCGCGCTCGACAAAACCGGGCATGAAGAATTCCTTGGTCAGCGTGGTCAGCCGGACGCGGCCGGTTTGCCCGTAGTCGACCAGCTTGTCCGGGTCGTCGAAGTCGACGACCTCGATGACGGCGCGCGGCTGCGGCGCGTAGTAGGTGATCTTGTAGTTGTTGTGCGGCCCACTCGGCGCGCTGGCCGCCAGTCCCATCAGGGTGTTGCCATATGTCGGCGTCATGTAGGCGCCGTCGAGCAGCTCTTCGTGCGCGAAGCGGTTCCACTGCGGCGTGAACTCGGTGCCGCCCGAGAAGATGCCCGTGATGCCGGCCTTTCGGATCGTCGTGCCCATCGACTCGAGGCGGATCGCCAGCGCTTCGAGCAGCTTCGGCGTGGCAAACAGACAGCGCACGTCGTGGCCCGCCTGAAGGATGGTCACGGCCTGATCGATGACGTGATCCTTGTAGGCCTGCAGGTGCTCGGTCCACCCCTTCTTGATCAGCTTGATGACCCAGCGCGGGTCGAGGTCGACACAGAAGCAGATGCCACCGCGATACTGCGCGAGGTGCTCGACCGACAGCCGCAGCCGACGGGGACCCGACGGTCCGAGCATCAGCCAGTTCGAGCCTCTCGGGAAATACTCGTCGGCGAGCGTCGCGCTGAACAGCTCGTAGTCGATGCGGAAATCCTCCAACGCGACACGCGTCTTCGGAATGCCCGTCGTCCCACCCGTCTCGAAGACGAACGCCGGCTTCCCGGCCAGGCCCTTCGGGATCCACCGCTGCACGGGTCCCCCCCGCAGCCAGTCATCCTCGAACCGGCCGAAGCGCTTGAGATCGGCGAAGCTCGCGATCTCGCTGCGGGGATCCCAACCCGCCCTCTTCGCGTAATCGAGCCAGAAGGGACAGGCGGATGCCGGGTTGAAGTGCCAGTCGACGACCTCGCGTACCCACGCGTCGAGCGCCTCGCGTGCGGTTCGAACCGAGACACCGAGCGCCCGGTCGGATTGGCCGGTTGGAGATGCGGGCATGAAATCGTAGTATAGCGCCCATGGCGGCCGCCCTCATCATCGCGACGCTTCATGCGACAATCGACGAAGGGAACCGGATCGCCTGCATGACATACACCCAGATGCGGCGGCCGTGACTCAAGACTCAGATCTCACCACTCGAAGACGACACCGACGAGCACACGGATAGCAAGGGCACCCTTGACTGGCCAGGCGAGACATCATGACAACAGTACAGTCCGAAGCAACCTCGCCGCGTCTCACCGTCTTGCAGTGGGTGATCGCGGTCATCGCGGCGCTTGGCTTCGCCTTCGACTCGTACGAGCTGCTGATGCTGCCGTTGATCGTGCGGCCGGCGCTCGTCGAGCTGCTCGGGGTCCCGCCGACCAGCCCGTCCATCAACGACTGGGTCGGCATCCTCTTTTATGTGCCGGCCGTGGCGGGCGGCATCTTCGGTCTGCTCGGCGGATATCTGACGGACCTGCTAGGCCGCCGCCGGGTGCTCGTCTGGAGCATCCTGCTCTACGCGCTCTCGGCCTTCGCGGCCGGCTACGCGACATCGGTGCAGTGGCTGCTGTTCTGGCGGTGTTGCACGTTCGTCGGCGTCTGTGTGGAATTCGTGGCCGCGGTGGCGTGGCTGTCGGAGCTGTTCCCCAATCCAAAGCGGCGCGAAGCAATCGTCGGCTACACGCAAGCCTTCGGATCGCTCGGCGGAATCATGGTGACGGCGGGGTACTACCTCGCGGTGACGTATGGCGATCACCTCCCGATGGTTCGCGGCGGACACGAAGCGTGGCGCTACACCCTGATGTCGGGCGTCATCCCGGCCATTCCCCTCATCCTCATCCGCCCGTTCCTCCCCGAGTCTCCGATCTGGCAACAGAAGAAGCAGACCGGCACGCTCAGGCGACCAAGCTTCCGCGAGCTGTTCCACGTCCAGTTCCGCACCACGACGATCGTCACGACGGCGATGATGGCGTGCGCGTACGCCGCGGCGTTTGGCGCGATTCAACAGGTGCCCCGCATCGTCCCTGGCCTCCCCGAGGTGCGCACGCTGCCGCGTTCCGCGCAGGAGCAGACCGTCAGCGCCGTGCAGTCGTTTCAGGAGTTCGGCGGGCTGACCGGCCGCATTCTCCTCGCGTATCTTGCCGTCCGCATCCTCGGTCGGCGCCGGTTGCTGCACATGTTTCAAGTGCCGGGCCTGGTCCTCCTGCCGCTCGTGTTCCTGTTTGCGGCGACGAGCAGCCTCTCGCTGCTGCAATGGGGTATCTTCCTCGTCGGCATGATGACGATCGCGCAGTTCAGCTTCTGGGGCAACTACCTGCCGCGCGTCTATCCAACGTACCTGCGTGGCACGGGCGAGAGCTTCGCAGCCAATGTCGGCGGCCGCATGATTGGCACCTCAGCCGCGCTCCTCACCACCCAGCTCGCGAACGTCATGCCGGGCGCGACGCCGCCGGCGAGACTCGCCTACGCCTCGGCGCTCGTCGGCACCGCGGTGTACCTCGTCGGCTTTGCTGCCAGTTTCCGGCTGCCGGAACCGAAGCGGGAGGAGTTGCCCGACTAGTTGCGGCGCATCTAATCCAAGAGCGCCGTCGGGTACAGTCCGTTAGCAGGATGCTGAAAAACCCCTGATTCACCACAGAGGACGCAGAGAGCACAGAGAAA
>JACPPN010000018.1 GCA_016190995.1 Acidobacteriota bacterium
CGCCGCCATCGACGCCGCCCGCACCGGACGACCGCATCGCCAGATTCTGCTGTTCTACGGCGATTTGTACTTGATTGTTTCGGAGCCCGCGCGATTCGCCGACGAGATTCTGGGCACGTTCTCGGTGGCCTATCTGCTGGACGATCGGGTGGCCCGGCAGCTGGCGAACATGGCCCGCTGCGAGGTGAATTTCGTGGCGGGCGATCGCCTCACCGCAAGCAGCCTGCCGACGTCGGCGCGTGCGAACCTGTCGGCAGCGCTTGCCCGCGACGCGGCCTCGCTTGGACGCGTCGGAGATGAGCCCGTCCTGCGCCGCGTTCGAGACAACGAGTACGTCGCTGAGAGGTACGCGCTCGCCACGCGCGGCGGATCGGGCACCGTCGTCCTCCTGCAGGATTGGGAGCCGACTCGCCGGTTCCTGAACGACATCTCCCGGCGTCTGATCTGGATCGGCGCGTTCGTCTTTGCCTTGGCGCTCGCCGGCAGCCACGTCTTCACTCGCGCCGTCACGAATCCTCTTCGCGCGCTCGCGACCGTGGCGCGCGATGTCGCGGCCGGCAACTGGACGCGACAGGTGGCCGTTCGCGGCAGCGCCGAGGCCGTCGAGATGGCGGAAGCGTTCAACGAGATGACCTCCAGGCTCAATCATTGGCACAACGAAGCCCGCCAGAAGTCGGAGCGTCTCGAAGAGGCGTACAAGCGGTTCTATGCCGTCACGCAGTCTGCGAACGACGGGATCATCTCAACCGATTCGGAGGGACGCATCATCTTCCTCAATCGCGCCGCCGAGGCGATGTTCGGGTATTCCGATCGGGAAGCCGCGGGCCAGCCCCTGACCATCCTGCTGCCGGATCGCCGTCGCGAGCGGCAGGGAAACGCGCTAACGGCGTTCGCCAGTGGAGCGGATTCGCCCGCCGCACTCGGCAAGACGGTCGAGCTGCAGGGGTTGCGCCGGGATGGCCGCGAGTTTCCCGTGGAAATTACCATCGCGACGTGGCGCGCGGGTCACGAGACGTTCCTCAGCGCCTTCGTTCGCGACATCACGATGCGGACGCAGCTTGAGAGTCAGCTCCGTCAGGCGCAGAAGATGGAAGCCGGCGGCCGCCTCGCGGGGGGCGTCGCCCACGACTTCAACAACCTCCTCACGGTCATCGCCGGCTACAGCGATCTCATCCTGGATTCGCTCGGGTCCGACGGGTCGCTGCGCGCCGAGGTCGAAGAGATCAGGAAAGCCGGAGAACGCGCCGCATCGCTCACGAGACAGCTCCTCGCGTTCAGCCGCAAGCAGGTGCTTCAGCCCGAGGTCATCGATCTCAACCCCGTCGTCGAGTCGACCGAGAAGATGCTGCGGCGCCTCATTGGGGAGGATGTCACGCTCGTCACCGTTGCCGGATGCCCCGACGCCTGGGTGAGGGCCGATGCGTCGCAACTCGAGCAGATCATCATGAACCTCGCTGTCAATTCGAGAGATGCGATGCCCGATGGCGGCAGCCTCATGCTCGAGACCGCGGAGGTGCGCTCAGACGGCGGCACCCCGTGCGCGAATGCCGTGCTGCCGGCCGGCCCGTACGTGATGCTCGTCGTGAGCGATACCGGGTGCGGGATGGACCTCGAAACTCAGGCGGCGGCGTTCGAGCCGTTCTTCACGACGAAGGAGCCGGGAAAGGGAACCGGACTCGGTCTCTCGACGGTGTACGGCATCGTCCAGCAGAGCGGCGGCCACATCGCGCGAGAGAGCGCGCCCGGTCGAGGCACGGCGGTGCGGAGAGTTCTTCCGCGAGTGCCGGCGCCGTCATCGACAGACGAGGTCGACACGACGCCGGAGATCGTGGCGCCGGCGCGAGAAACGATCCTGCTGGTGGAGGACGAGATGCAGGTGCGGGCGCTCTCGTCACTGCTGCTCAGGCGTCAGGGCTATCGCGTCCTCGAAGCATCCGATGGCGGCGAGGCCATCGTTGCGGCCGACGGCCACGATGGCCCGATCGATCTGCTGCTGACGGACGTCGTGATGCCCGGAATGAGCGGCCTCGATCTGGCGGCGCGGCTCGAAACCTCACGGCCGCAAGTCAGGACGCTCTTCATGTCCGGATATTCCGATCGAATGCACGGCCGCCTGGAGAACGGCGTGGATTTTCTGCAGAAGCCGTTCACGGCTCATGCCCTGATCAAGAAGATCCGCCAGGTGATCGACGGGGGCGAGCCGGTCAGCGCGGCAGCCGTTCGCCCGCGCGAATAGGGATCTTCAGCCGATTTTCCGGCGGCGGGTAGGGACAATCGAACCGGGTGTCGTAGTAGCAGAACGGATGATACGCGCGATTGAGATCGAGATCGTAGATGCCGGTCGCGGTGCGCTCCAGGTCGATGTACCGGCCGCCGGGGTAGGTCTCTGTTCCGGAGGTGAGATCGGCGAATGGGACGAACAGTCGTGTCAGGTCGGGCGCCGCAGCCTCCGTGAAGGCGCTGAGCTTCGCTGGACGACCCTTGAGGGTGAATTGCAGCGTGCCGATCTTGATCATCGCCCGCATCTTGCCGGTCGAAGTCGGCATCTCGAGGGACGCATCAGGCGCTGCCGGCACCAATACCGCGGGGACGCGGTATGCGGGGTCGGGAGGAAAGTACTCCAGCGGAAGCATTTCTCCCCGGCGCTCCACCGGAACCGGAGAGTCGGGGCTTTCGCGGAAGGACGTGTCCTTTTCGGCCCGGTCAGCGTTGACCTGGAGAACGTAGGCTGCCGGATCCGTTTCATCCGGCGGCCGGCCACAGGAAACGAACGCGGCTGACGGCAGCAGGAAAAGTCCGACTGGAAGGCACCGCATCCAGAGACGACAGGACCCGCCGGACGGTGCCCAATGGACGGTCGCGAGTGACATCCACCATCTACTCTACTACCGCGTGTGATCTTCTCGACCGCGTGACGAAGCTTCGTGACTAGGCGGCCGCTCCGCGGCCGCACCTAAGACAGCTTCTCAAGCCGCACCGGCGAAAACTTGCTTCACTTGTAAGGACATTGGCTTTAGAAGATGTCTAACCACGACGCTTCGCCCGCACCGCATGGTTCTTGCTCGCCGGTTTGAGGTGGAGCTTCGTGACCGCGTCACGATCGGAAGACATACGTTCCCTGCGCGATCGTCGCGTCGGCGAGCCGGCGCTGCAGCGCGACGGTATTGATCGGCATCACCTTCAGGATGCGCCGGAGCGCGGCGACGAGCGTCCTCAGGGTGTCGCCTTCGGTCATGGCGGCCAGGGCCTGCTTGGCGGACGCGTCGACGCGCGCGGCCGCGTCGTTGACAAAGACGCGCGCCGCGTCGATGTGCAGGTCCGCCTGGCGGTCGCCCCGCTCGACCGTCGCGATGGCGCGCAGGACGGCGCTTTCCGCCAGGAACGTGTCGATGACGATATCGGCGAGCGCAATCAGGATCTCCTGCTCGTCGGCCAGCTTCTCGCCGTAGGTCTGCATCGCCGTGCCCGCGATCATCAGGGCGACCTTCTTGAACGCGGCCACGTGACCGCGCTGCTCCTCGAGCGGCGCATCGCCGGTCGGCCCCGCCGACGAAGGGCTGAGGATTTCCTCCTGAAGACGCTTTGCGGCCGGGATGAGCGGCAGGTCCCCCTTGACGGCGCGCCGGATCAGCATGCCCGGAATCAGGAGCCGGTTGATCTCGTTCGTGCCCTCGAAGATGCGGAACACCCGTGCGTCGCGGTAGTGGCGCTCCGCCGGATAGTCCCTCACGTAGCCGTTGCCCCCGTGGATCTGCACGTTCTCGTCCAGCACGAAGTCGAGCATTTCGCTTCCCGCCACCTTCGCGATCGAGGACTCGATCGCGAACTCCTCGAGCGAGGCGAGCATCGCGCTGCCGCTCTTGTCATCCCAGTCCGACATCATCGCGTCGATCATGCCGGCGGTGCGGTAGAGCGCGCTCTCGACGCCGTACGCGTAGACCGTCATCAGGGCGATCTTCTGCTTGATGGCACCGAAGGTCGCGATGGGCTGGCCGAACTGCTTTCGCTGTTTCGCGTATTGGACCGCTTCGCCAATCGCTCCCACACCCCCACCCGTGCAGAAGGCGCCCAGCTTGAAGCGGCCGTAGTTGAGGACGTTGAACGCGACCTTGTGTCCCTTGCCCACCTCGCCGAGCACGTTCTCGGCGGGAACGCGGGTCTCCTGGAGAATGAGCGGCGTGGTCGACGAGCCCAACAGACCCATCTTGTGCTCTTCCTTGCCGGTGGTGACGCCCGGAAACGCGCGCTCGACGAGAAAGGCCGTGAACTGCTTGCCGTCGACTTTCGCAAAGACGACGAACAGATCGGCAAACCCGCCGTTGGTGATCCACATCTTCTCGCCGTTGAGCGTGTAGCTGCCGTCAGGCTGCCGCGTGGCGCGCGCCTTCGCGCCGAGCGCGTCGGATCCCGCCCCCGACTCGCTCAGCGCGTACGCGCCGACCATCTCGCCGGTCACGAGCTTCGGCAGGTACTCGCGCTTCTGCCCTTCGGTTCCAAAGCACAGGATCGGGACGATGGTCAGGCCTGTTTGCGCGCCGAACGCCGACGCGAAGCCGGAGCTCCGCGCGATCGATTCGGCCACGACGACGGCGGATACTTTGTCGAGCTCCACGCCGCCGTAGCGTTCCGGCGCGTCGGTGCCGAGCAGCCCCAGCTCGCCGCAGCGGCGCAACAAGTCGCGCGCCAATGTCCAGTCCTTCTGCTCGAGGCGATCGAGCTGGGGCAGGACTTCGTTCATCACGAACTCGCGTGCCGTCTGCGCCATCAGGCGGTGTTCGTCCGACAGGCGTTCGACGCTGAACACCGCGGCGGCGTCGGTCTCTTCAAGAAGCCAGGTCCCGCCTTTGTGCGTCTGTGCTGTTGCGGCCGTGCTCATAACGATCCTTTCAATGAATCGATTCAAAGATTCCTGCCGCGCCCATCCCGCCGCCGACACACATGGTGACCAGGCCGTAGCGCGCGCCTCGTCGCGGCATCTCGTGCAGCAAGGTGGCCGTCAGCTTGGCGCCGGTCGCGCCGAGCGGATGCCCGAGCGCGATCGCGCCACCGTTGACGTTCAGGCGGTCGGGATCGATCGGGAGCTCACGCAGGCACACGACCACCTGCGCGGCGAACGCCTCGTTGAGCTCGACGAGATCGATCTGGTCGAGCCGGAGGCCGGCCAGCTTGAGCGCCTTGCGGATGGCGGGCACCGGCCCCACGCCGAACCGCTCGGGCTCGACGCCGGCCGTGGCAAACGCGACGAAGCGCGCCAGCGGCTGCAAGCCGAGCGCGCGTGCCCGGCCGGCGGCCATGACAATGGTGGCGGCCGCGCCGTCGCTCATCTGGGACGAGTTGCCCGCCGTGACGGTCCCTCGTGCGTGAAAGGCCGCCTTCAGCTTCGCGAGCGCCTCGGCGGATGTGTCGCGACGCGGCCCTTCGTCCACCGTGAAGGTGATCTCGTGCGATGAAGGGCGTCCCCCGTCGCCGTTCGTCGCATCCAGCACTCGAACGGTGAGCGGCACGATTTCGTCGGCGAACCGGCCGGCGTCGATGGCGGCCAGCGCGCGCTGGTGGCTGACGAGGGCGAACGCGTCCTGTTCCTCGCGCGAGATGGAGGATTCTCGCGCGTGGTTTTCCGCGACGAGTCCCGTGCTCAGGTACACGTCAGGATAGGAATCGACGAGCGACGGGTTCGGCGCCACCTTGTGGCCGCCCATCGGGATGAGGCTCATCGACTCGGTGCCGCCCGCGACGATGGTCGTGGCGAACCCGCACATGATGCGCTCGGCCGCAAACGCGATGGCCTGCAGGCCTGACGAACAGAAGCGGTTGATCGTGACGGCGGACGCCGAGATCGGCACGCCGGCGCGCAGGCTCGCGATCCGCGCCACATTCAGGCCTTGCTCCGCCTCCGGCATCGCGCACCCGAGCATCACATCGTCGACCTCAGCGGCGTCGAGACCGGGGGCGCGCGCGAGCGCTTCCTTGATCACCACGGCCGCCATTTCATCCGGCCGCGTCGCGCGGAGCGTTCCGTTGGGCGCTTTTCCGATAGCCGTCCGAACTGCTGAAACGATGACAGCGTCTTGCATAATCTCTCGCTAGCCGTGCTTGCACGGCCTGAATATGTACGAATCTGTCGAATCCCGCCGTGCAACCTCGGCTTAGCCGCGGCCGCGCGAGCGGCCGCGGATCTAGTAACGAAGGTCCGCCTTCGCCTGCCGGCACTCGTCGGTCCGAGGCGGACCTTCGTTACGTGCGGCCCAGGCCTTCGGGTGTGGAGTCGGCCAGGAGATCCTCGATCGCGTCCCCGACCTCGCTGGCCTTTCCATCGAATAGATGGTCGGCGGCGTCGATCACCACCAGCTCCTTCGGCTCCGACAGCCGCGCGTAGAACGCGCGGACGGCCCGGAGCGTGGTCAGTTCGTCGCGCTCGGCGTGGATCAGGAACTTCGGTTTCGGACTGTCCCTGACGGCGGAGAAATCGTAGCTGGCCACTGGTGTGCCGATGCCGATGAGCCTCGAGACGCGATCGTCGGCGGCTCCAACCGTGAGGGCCACCCACGATCCGAAGGAGAATCCAGCGGCCCATGCCTCCAGACCGGGATACCGCTCGGCCAGGAACGTGGTCACCGCACGGAAGTCGTCGGCCTCGCCGATGCCCTCCGCGAAGATCCCCTCGCTCGTCCCAACGCCCCGGAAGTTGAAGCGCACGACCGCACACCCGATCCCGGCAAGCGCCTTGGTGGCTCGGAACACCACCTTCGTGTGCATCGAGCCGCCGTGAAGCGGATGCGGATGCGCGAACACGACCGCCGCCCGCGGATCGCCTTCGGGCTCATCGAGAAGCGCCTCGAGCCGGCCGGCAGGGCCAGGAAGATGAAGCAGCATCAAGGAAATCTCAGTTGCACGTGATTCGTCCCGAATCCCGCGTCAAGAGCTCTCACCACAGAGGACACAGAGACCACAGAGAAAACCTTGACCTGGACTCTGTGTGTTCTGTGTGCTCTGTGGTGAGCCGATTCCGGACTCCGTGCGACGTGATTTCTCTGTGAGCTCTGTGCACTCTGTGGTGAGCTCGATCTGAACCCGGCGCGGCGCGATCTTTGTGGACTCTGTGTGCTCTGTGGTGAATCTCGATTCTCGACTTACAGCACCGGCCGGCGGCGCGTTCTGCTCCCTCGCAGAATCTCGACGGTGACGTCGCGCCGTCGTGCCTCGCGCAGCACGGTCACCTTGGCGCGTGTGCCGATCTTCGCGTCGGAGAGCATCCGGAGGAATTGCGACGCATCATCGACCGCGTGGCCGTTGAACGCGACGATGATGTCGCCCGGGCGGATGCCGGCGCGGTACGCCTCGGAGT
The DNA here is from genome assembly GCA_016190995.1 of Acidobacteriota bacterium. GTDB lineage: Bacteria > Acidobacteriota > Vicinamibacteria > Vicinamibacterales > JACPPN01 > JACPPN01. Next base: position 7,346 of record JACPPN010000018.1, read on the forward strand.
CGCGACGCATGCGCGTGACGAGCGCGCCGCGCGTGGTCGGCGCGCCGAGATCCTGCGCCTGCTCGGTCGTGAGCGGCGCAATCTCCACGAGCCCAATCGATCCGCGCTGCACCTCGCCGTACGTGACCAGATCGGCCATGACGCGCCGGGCGAGGTTGCTGGGTACCGCGAACCCCACTCCCTGATAGCCGCCGCTCTCGCTGTAGATCGCCGTGTTGATCCCGACCAGCTCGCCCCGCGCGTTGATGAGCGCGCCGCCGGAGTTCCCAGGATTGATGGCGGCATCGGTCTGGATGAAATCCTCGTACGTGGCGATGCCGATGTTCGCCCGGCCGACCGCGCTGATGATGCCGAGCGTCACGGTCTGATTGAGCTGAAACGGATTCCCGATCGCGAGCACCCACTCCGCCACCTTCAGGCGCGATGAATCCCCCCACGGCAGGACCGGCAGGTTCCTGAGGTTGATCTTGAGCAGCGCGACGTCGGTCCACGGATCGGTGCCGACGACCTTCGCACGGATCTCGCGCTTGTCGGCCAGCGCGACCGAGATCTCACTCGCGCGCTCGCCGATCACATGATTGTTGGTCAGGACGTAGCCGTCGGGGGAGACGATCACGCCCGACCCGAGGCTCGCTTCACGCCGGCTGCGGTAGCCGAACATGTCCTCGTCATCGCCGAAGAAGTAATGGAAGAACGGATCGTTGGCGAACGGCGAGTTGGGAAGACGCGTGATCGTCAGCGACGAGATGTTCGTGACCGCGTTCACCGTCTGGGCCGCGATCTCGGTGAAATCGACGGCGGATGCGGGGACGGCCGCGGCCGGCGCCGGCGGCGCGGCCGTGCCCTCGGGCGCCGGAACGGCCGTGCTCTCGCTCGCGGATCGCATCCGTCCCGTCAGGACGAGTCCGGCGAGAAGTCCGCAGGAGAGGATCAAGCCAATGAGCATCGTGCGTTTCAGCATTTCCTGTCTCCGAGGTGCCTTCGAGGCCACGCTTCGTGACGAGCGCGCCGCGGCTTCCTGGCCGCGCCTCGCCGTTCCAAGGTCGTCCGGTGTCGCGGGGGGATGAGGGTCCGCTCCGACGTCGAGGCGACCATCTTGATGCTATCACCGGTCGCGCCGGCTGTTCCGGACGAAGAGGATGCCTGTGCTAGGATCGAATGATCCACTCGTGGGAAAATTCGCCAGAGACACGAGAGTGAGAACAGCATGAGCTCGATTCAGGCAACACGACTCCGGAAGGGAATGCTGATCAAGCTGGGTTCCGACCTGTTTCGCGTGGTCGACTTGCACCATCTGACCCCGGGTAACAAGCGTGGGTTCGTGCAGTCGAGGTTGCGGAACGTCCGCACCAGCACGCTGTCCGACCAGAAGTTCCGGTCGGAAGACGACGTCGAGCGCGCGACGCTCGATGAGCGTGAGATGCAGTACCTGTACAGCGACGGGTCGGATTACCACTTCATGGACACGACCACGTTCGAGCAGATCCATTTGTCAGACGAGACGCTTGGCGACTCGGTGAACTACCTGATCCCGAACGCCACGATCAAGGTGGACTTCTACGATGGGGCGCCGGTCGGTCTCGAGCTGCCCCAAACCGTCGACTTGAGGGTCGAGGAAACCACGCCCGCGATCAAGGGTGCCACGGCGAGCGCGCAGCTCAAGCCGGCCCGTCTCGAGACCGGCCTCGTGGTTCAAGTCCCGCCCTTCGTCAACGAGGGCGATAGGATTCGCGTGAACACCGAGACCGGCGAGTATCAGGCCAGGGTCTGACTAACGTGGGGCTCCGCCCCACACCCCGGCTCGGTCGCTTGCGGGGGCCCCGACGCCCCGCGCCGCTCCCTCGCAGGCGCGCCGTGCGCGCCTAAGCCCGTTATGCGGCCCGCGGCCGCCGATGCAACGGGTACGAAGTTCTCGTAAGGGGCCGCATAACGGGCTAATTGCAGACTATGGAAGTTGTCCGGCACCGGCCGAACCACGGGTGGATCGAGGTCATCACCGGCAGCATGTTCAGCGGCAAGAGTGAGGAGCTCATCCGCCGGCTGCGCCGCGCGCAGATCGCCCGGCAGAAAGTCCAGATCTTCAAGCCGAGAATCGACAATCGCTACGGCCAGGATCACATCATCTCGCACAGCGAGATGCGCATCCCCTCCGACAACCTCGTGAGCTCCGCCGAGCTGCTCACGCGAGTCGACCCGGATACCGAAGTCGTGGGTATCGACGAGGGGCAGTTCTTCGACCTGGACCTGCCGGCCGTCTGCAACACGTTGGCGAACCAGGGCAAGCGCGTCATTGTGGCCGGGCTGGATCAGGACTATCTCGGCAAGCCATTCGAGCCGATGCCGCAACTGCTGGCCATTGCCGAATACATCACCAAGACGCTCGCCATCTGCATGGTGTGTGGCGGGCCCGCGAACCACACGCAGCGTCTGGTGGTGAGCAGCGAGCGCGTGCTGGTGGGCGCCTCGGGCACCTACGAAGCACGTTGCCGCCAGTGTTTCGATCCAAGCCTGGCCGGCCCCCCCGGCGAACGCCGGTCGCAACGCTGAGGTCGATCCGATTCGGAACCCCAGCCGCGGGCGAGGGTCTAACGCAGTGCGGCCGCAGGCCGCGTCCATCGGATCGATCGTCCCGGAGGACGAACCCGTGCTGGCCTCGCCACTCCTCACGCAGATTCTGCTCGTCCTGGGGATTGGGTTCCTCGCGGCCAACGTCCGCGTATTCTTCAACTTCGTCAGGTTCCTGCGGCTGCGCTCGTCGGCGCTGCTGACGTGGCCGGGGCGCAAGCCTCCTTATTACGGCCTGCTGCTCGCGCTTGGCGTCATCTTCGGGTTCTTGTTGTTCTACAAGCTGGTCGTGCGGCAATGGCCGCCGACCCAGGTCTTCGGCGAGGGCATGATGTTTCTCTACTACGGATACGCCCTGCCCCTCAGCCTGCGGATCGGCCGTGGATTCTATGAGGAGGGCATCTGGGCGGAGAGCGGCTTCATTCCCTACTCGAAGATCGGCGGCCTGACCTGGCGCGAAGAGGGGGAGATTACGCTCGTCCTCATCCACCGGATGCGCAATCTGGCCCGGCGCCTGGTGGTCCCCGACCGCTACTACGGCGCCGCGCGGCGCCTCCTGCGCGACAAGATCGCCGCGCACGACATCCACTTCACCGGCAAGACGCTCGACCTCGGCGCGCACGACGAACGCGACGACGTGTAGGGCGACAGCGACTCAAAAGCGATCACCGCAGTCGTGGGGTCCGGCTTTAGTCCGACGTGCCAGGTTTAATCCCACCGCCTTTCAGGCGGTCGGCTTTCAG
>JACPPN010000216.1 GCA_016190995.1 Acidobacteriota bacterium
CTCGAGTCGCCCTATCGAACTCCTCAGACGCTGGTCGGCGGCCCGCGATTGGACGCGGCCCTGATGGCGGCGTCGGGCCGAACGGCGACGACCAAAGCGATGGGCCGAGGCTCGACCCAGCATCAGCACCTGGTCCAGACAGAAGTGCCACCCAAGCTTCTCGACGAGTGGCTGAAGGTGTGGGGCGACCACAACAACGTCGCCGGTCCGCTCCGGGCCGAGCTGCGGCCGCTGACGACCGGTTCCGACCTGTTGCAGTTGCGCGTGGTGAATGGCGACCAGCACGGCGTCGCGAACATCGTGTTTGCGGATATCCAGGATCGGCTTGGTCGCCGGATCCTTTCAATCCGAGATCAGAACACGTTCAACCCGCGGTTGCGCAACAAGCGCCTCATGACGCTGGCGCATCTGTTCCTGATCCACCGCTACAAGGCGGTCGCGGCACACTATGTGAGCCCGACGAAGGACAACCAACACCAGACGCGCAAAATGGAGCGCCTCGGCATCTTTGCCAGCGTCAGGGACGAGATCGGCGACATCATCGTGGCCGATGTCAACCAGGCCCGGATTTCCGCACTCCTGAATCCGGATCGCGTCGCACTGAGGCAACTGATCGTCAAGCGCTAGCTGCAAAGAACATTCGCTAGTTCCGTGAAATCGTTGACCGTCACATCGGGCTGATAGGGCGTGTCCTCGTAGGGCAGGTCCGAGCGCTTGACATACGCGCCACGATAGCCGCATGCCCGTGCGCCGACGACATCAAAGGAATTGGCGGAGACCATCAGGCACTCGCCGACCTCCAGTCCGAGAATCCGCGCCGCTCGGCGATAGACGGCAGGGTGCGGCTTGAAAGCGCCCGCCACATCCACCGAAATCACGTCGTCGAAGTCCCAGCGGATGCAATTCTTCACAAGATGATCGAGGAAGGGAGCATCACCGTTCGAGAGAGCGACCAGCTTGTATCGTGTCTTGAGCTCTTTCAGCGCGGGGACGACTTCCGGGAACGGCGACAGTCCCTGCCATGCCTGCATGAAGTCCTTCACCTCATCATCCGATGCAGAGATGCCAGCTAACCGTAGCGTGTAGACGAAGGCGCGACGCGCCGTCTCGAGATAGCCGCTGTGCCCCAGCATCATGAGCGTGTCCTGAAACTGCTCGAGGCGCTGCCGAGCCCGCCATTGCTCCCAAAGGCGATCCGGCGACACCTGTGACTCTTTGACTTTCAGGAACTCCTCAATGAACGGGATCAAGCTACCCTCGAGATCCAGCACGGTCCCAAACACGTCAAACGTCAGTGCCTTGATACGTGAGAGCGAGTGAGACATGCGACCTCCCGTCTGAGTTAGGTCTCGGCCGTGTTGAATGGGCGCCGCTCCTCGAGCGACGGCGTCAGGTCTTCTCCGTAATGATTGAGGCGACCATCGAAAGGATCGCGTCACCGTACGTGGAAAGTTTTGCCGGTCCGATGCCCCGCACTGCCTGCAGATCGGCCATCGAGCGCGGCAGCGAGGTTGCAATGGCGGTCAGGGTCCGATCATGCAAGATCACGAACGGTGCAACCGCTCGCCGACGCGCCTCCGAGAGCCGCCATGCCCGCAACGCTTCGACGACCGCGTCAAGCGGTTTGGCTTCGCCGGTTGCCAGCTCCGACCCCGCCGTGTGTCCCATCTGGCCGGTGCGTCGACCACGCGCGGCGCCGTGGGTGGGATGCCGCCTCACGCCAAGCCGACCTCGCGAAGTGCGCCGAATCGAGGGAGTCTGGCGAGCCACCGGCATCACCATTTGCACATCTTCCACTCGACCCGCCATCACGTCCCGGCCGAGCGGCGTCAAGCTGAGCGTCCGGTATTGGTCATCGGACACGCGGACCAGTCCGGCTGCAGACGCCGCATCGATCCAGCGCTCGACGATCCGCGGGTGTTCATCCCGCAGCAGGCCGGTCGTGGACAACCGCGTCAGCGAATCCGGCAGCTCGTCGATATTGCCGACGAGCATTGCCGCAATCTTGCGACGGCCGTACCGCTCGCCTGCTCTGGCGATGCCCGACAAGATCTTCCGAACAACCAGACGCGCGGGAGCATCGAGCGGAGCGCGGCGCCCGCAATTGCCGCATGCTCCGCACGGCTCTCGGGCCGCAGGGTCGCCGAAATAGCGCAGGATGGTCGCTCTCAGACAGCCAGCGCTGTCCGCGTACGCCACCATGCGCCGCAGCTTCTTGTGCTCGATCTCCTTCCGCCGGGCGACGTCGGCTGAATCGAGACGAACCGATGGCCGGCCGGCCGCATCGTCTCGGTCGCGATCGATCAAGAATTCCCGCGTTTTCACGTCCGCATAGTTCCAAAGCAGCGTCGCGATTGCCGCGCGTCCGTCCCTGCCCGCGCGCCCAATCTCCTGGTAATACGCCTCGAGTGAGCCTGGAATGTCGACGTGAACAACCGACTCGACGTCCGGTCGGTCGATGCCCATGCCGAATGCATTTGTCGCGCACACCACCTGCAGCGCGCCAGACGCGAACGCGTCTTGGACACGAGTACGTTCGGCATCGGACAGGCCCGCGTGATAGGCGGCTGCTTGAAGACCAGCGGTTTGCAATGTCTCCGCGGCGGTCTCCGCGTTCCGCCGCGTCGCCGCATACACCAGCGCTCGCCGGTTGCCGACGAGTTCGGTGAGAAGCTGTTGCTTCTCCAGGTCGCCAGCAACGGGACGCACGCGCAGGTCGATATTCGGGCGGTCGAATCCGGCGACGACAACGCGAGGCTCTGCCAGGCCGAGAAGGTCGATGATGTCGTCGCGAACTTCGGGCGTGGCGGTTGCCGTGAACGCCGCAATGGGCACTCCGCGTCCTTGACCGTCGCTGCGGCGGCAGTCTGCCGCGGCGGTCTTCAGACGACGGTAGTCAGGTCTGAAGTCGTGTCCCCATTCCGAGACACAATGCGCCTCGTCGACGATGAATCTCGCAACAGGGAGGTCGCGCAGCACGCGAAGGAAATGATCCGAAGCGAATCGTTCTGGCGCGACATAGAGCAGGCGGATCTCACCCCGGCGCGCGGCGCTCAGGGTCTCTTGACGCGTGTCACTCGTGAGCATCGAGTGCAGAGCGGCCGCACTGATGCCGCGGCGCTCCAGCTCGTCCACCTGGTCCTTCATTAATGAGATCAGAGGCGACACAACCAGGGTGGTACCTGGGAGCAGGAGGGCAGGCAATTGGAAACCGAGAGACTTGCCGGATCCTGTCGGCATGACCGCCAGCACATCGCGGCCGTCCAGCACGGCTTGAACGACATCCGCCTGACCGGGACGAAAGGATGTGTGGCCGAAATGACGGTGGAGAGCGGCGACGACATCAACCATAGGGCTCGTGCCGGCGCATCAGCCCACGAGTTCTTTGATTCGAGCCGTACATCGGCCTCATCCTGCCGCCGGTCGCATCGGACGATGACCCTTCGACAGCTCAGGGTCGTCCCGAGCACCGTCGGGCGACGACGATGCCATCGTTGTCGACGGCTTGTCAACGGCGGGCACGCGCATCAATTGAACGACTACCGCCTGAAAGGCGGTAGACTCCGGCGCACGACTGAAAGTCGTCCCGCGCCCCTCGCGGTAGTCGTTCATTAGTCGTTCATAGGGCGCACATTCGTGCGCCACCTAGTCCGACGTGCGGGGCTGACCGAAGCAGGCGATCGTATCGGACCTGCTGAAAGCCGACCTGCTGAAAGGCGGTGGGATTAAACCTGGCACGTCGGACTAAAGCCTGAACCGCGGCGGGCGCTGAGAGCGCGGTGGAATTACTAGCCGTTCGAGAGACGTGCAGACGCGGCCGGACCCACAACCCTAGGCTGGACGAGCTCGCCGTCGCGATGCAATCATGGCCGGCTGATC